>DATAZX010000042.1:0-28937 GCA_036271815.1 Solirubrobacteraceae bacterium | reverse complement strand
GTGGTTGCGGCCGTGAGCCTCCTGCACGGTGACGAGGACGTCCCGCGATCGCAGCGCGCGCAGCGCCGCCGACGGGAACTGGGCGCACGCGCCGCCCGCCGGCAGCGGGCCGGTGCCGGCGGTGAAGAGCTCCTTGGGGTCGGTCAGGTGGGGTGTCAGGAGGTGGCGGGCGACGTGCCAGCCGGCGGGCACCCGGTAGGCGATCCCGTCGGCGGTGTGACGCACGGTCGCGGTGGCGGGATGGGCGTGGTTCGGATGGCCGCCGCCGCCGCCGCCGCCGCCGCCGCCCCCGCCCCCGCCCCCGCCGCAGGCGATCGGCGTGAGCGCGAGGAGCAGCAGGGCGCGAGATCGGGAGGGCATGCCGACGATACGTCCGTGCGCGGTCCGCAGGTCCCTGTGTCGCGTGCCGGTCGGTCACCGCGACCGGCGGATGAGCCGGCCGGCTCGGATGTCTGCGAGCGTTGCGGTCGGGCGTTCTGCGGATCGACCGATGAGTCTTCGGCTCGCGGGCCGTCCTAGGGACATCGAACACCACCGACGACGGAGGCCCGAAGTGACGACGACGACAAGCGGCATCAACACGATCAGCCTGGTGATCATCCCGTCGACCGATCAGGACGCCTCGATCGCGTTCTACGTCGACAAGCTCGGCTTCGAGAAGCGCACCGACGTGCCGTTCGGCGGCGACTACCGCTGGGTCGAGGTGTACCCGCCGACCGGCACGACCGGCATCGCGCTCGCACCGCCGCGCGAGAACGACCCCACGGCCGTGAGCACCGGCATCAGCCTGGCCACGGACGACATCGATGCCACGTACGCCCACATGCAGGCCGCCGGCATCGACGTCGACCCGGAGGTCATGCGCATGGGCGATCCCGTGCCGCCGATGTTCTGGTTCCGCGACCTGGACGGCAACACGCTGCTCGTCGTCCAGGAGGCCTGAGGCCGGGCCCGGATCCCGAGGCCGGCCGCGCTCGGCGGCCGGCCTGCCGTCACCCGACGACGGTGACGCGCGCCCGACGAGGTCGTAGGTTGGAAACGGCCACGCTCGTGTCGAGCGCGAGCGCCGTCACAGTCTGTCGGCCGAGCACACCGCGAGCGTCGCGGCGCGCCGCGAGTCGTCGATCCCGCGGAGTTCCGAACGCGGAAGGCGTCGTGCCAGAGCTCACGGCGCCGTGGCCCGGATCCACGCCGTCAGCTCGTCCGGTCGCGCGAGCGCCGGGAGGTGGCCGCAGTCGATCGCGTCGGGCTCGACGCCGAGCCGCTCGCGGCTGAGCTCGCACTGGAAGTCGTACGGGATCAGCCGGTCGCGACGCGCCGCCAGCACATGGGTGGGCAGTGCCGGGCCAGGCCGCGAGCGGCCACGGGTCGGCGAAGGGCGTGTCGGACTGCTGTGGCTCGCCACGCGCGAAGGTCCTCTCGGCGCGGTCGAGGCCGGCGCCGTCGTCGGCGGCCCGCAGGTCGACCGCGAGGGCCTCCTCACCGGCGGCCGACAGTCGTTGTGCCACGAGATGCCAGTAGTAGGCGTCGCCGCCGGCACCGGGAATCAGCATGAATGTCCGCATGACCCTTCAGACGGCGCACGGCGCGCGAAGTCATCGGCTCGCGCCGTCACGATCGCGGTCTCTGGCTCGGGTGGCCCAAGTCGACATTGCAATGACGCCGTGGTGATGTCATACTGACATCATGCAGATCGACTCCCACCTCTCATGCGTGCACGAGCAGCTCGTCGCGGCCGCCGCCCTCGGCGACGACCGCACCCGCGAGATCGCCGACGCGCTGACCACGGCCGCAATTCCCGCGGTCCGCCTGGCCCTGCTCGCGGCGCTCTCGGAGATCGCCGACGAGGTCACCGCGGCGCTGCTCGACCATCCCGGCTCGCCCGCGATCGCGGTGCGCATCGACGGCGACGAGATCGCCGTGGACGTCCGCGCGGTCGCAGCGGCGACCGCGGGCGACCAGGTGCCGGCCCGGCCCGCCGACGGCGAGACGAGCGCGCGCATCTCGCTGCGCCTCGGCGATGCGCTGAAGGCCGGCATCGACGCGGCCGCCGAACGCGACGGCATCTCCGTGAACACGTGGCTGGTCCGCGCGGCCGCGAATGCCCTGCGACCGGGCGTCCCCGACACGAGCCAGGGCGCCGCGGGGCGCGGTCGACGACACGAGACCCAGCACGTCAGCGGCTGGATCAACGGCTAGCCAGGAGATGACCATGAACGACGCACGCATCACGAAGACCTTCGCACTGACCGGCCCGATCAACCTGTCGGTCCGCCTCGGGCGCGGCTCGGTCACCGTTCGCACGAGCGACGACCTCGAGGCCGCCACCGTCGACCTCGTGCCCAACCCCGGTGCCGAGGAGCTCGCCGAGCAGATCGTGGCGGAGCTCGTCGGTCCGACGTTGACGATCGCGATGCCGCGCGAGGGCCGCCTCGCCGACATCGTCTCGGTCTGGAGCCACCGCCAGCGCGCGCGCGACTGCGTCGCGGTCACGGTCGCCGTCCCGACCGGCACGGCGCTGAAGATCGTGACGACGCACGCTCCCGTCACCGTGACGGGACGCTGCGCAGGCGCCGACATCACGACCGGATCGGGCGCGATCACGCTCGATCACGTCGACGGCGATCTGCTGCTGCGCTATGGCAGCGCCGGCAGCCGCGTGGAGCGCGTCAGCGGCTCGGTCACGGTCCAGTCCGCTGCGGGCGAGGCGCGCTTCGGCACCATCGAGGGCTCGCTCGACCACGGCTGCGGTCGCGGCCTGCTCGATGTCCGCGAGGTCCACGGCAAGGTCCGCTCGCGCAACGGCTCGGGCGGCGCCCGGCTGGCCGCCGTCCACGGCGACGTCGACCTGGCGACCGGCTCGGGCGCGATGAGCATCGGGCTCCCCGCCGGCGCGACGGCGCGCGTGAGCGCCACGACCGGGTCGGGCCGCGTGCGTTCGGACCTGCCGATCGACGATCGTCCGACGCTCGCGGCGAGCAGGACGATCACCGTGCGCGCGCTGACCGGCAGCGGCGACATCGAGCTGTTCCGCGCGACCTGAAGGCGGGCCGGCCCGCCGGCCCGTTGCTAGTGGCCGTCGGGGTGGCGCAGGTAGGCGACGTGCGAGTCGTCCTTCCAGACGCGCGCCTGCAGGCCGGCGTACAGGATCAGGTCGCCGCTGCGGGTGAGCTGGTTCGTGCCGGTCCCGCTGTAGACGTAGGCGGTCTGCCCCGCGGCGAGGTCGCCCTGCGGAAACGCGTAGACGTGCTCGTGGTGCTGCCCGCAGCAGTCCGTCAGCTCGAGCCCGGTCACCGTCACCGGCTCGGCGCCGTCGTTGACGACCTCGACGTGCTCGCTGAGCGAGCCCGATCGCACGACCGCGCAGATGTGCAGCCCCATGCCGCGGGGACGCTGGCGCTGCGCGTACAGCGGGACGTCGGTGCCAAGCCACTCTCCGGACACGCCCGAGAGCGTATCTCGCCACGCCCCGCCCCGCCCCGCGCGCCGTGCGCCCCGCCTACCCCAGGCTCACCATGACGTGCTTGAGCTCGGTGTAGTCCTCCAGCGAGTACGCGCTCATGTCCTTGCCGTAGCCGGACTGCTTGAAGCCGCCGTGGGGCATCTCGGAGACGAGCGGGATGTGGTCGTTGACCCAGACCGTGCCGAAGCGCAGCGCGCGGGCCGCCCGCATCGCGCGGCCGACGTCGCGCGTCCAGACCGACGCCGCCAGCCCGTAGTCGACGCCGTTGGCCCAGGCCAGCGCCTCCTCCTCCGACGTGAAGCGCTGCACGGTCACGACCGGGCCGAAGACCTCGCGCTGGACCAGCTCGTCGCCTTGGCGCAGGCCCGCGACGACCGTCGGGGCGTAGAAGTTGCCGGGGCCGTCGATGCCCGCGCCGCCGGTCACCGCCTCCGCGCCGGACGGCGCGCGCGACACGAAGCCGCTCACGCGCTGAAGCTGCGCCGCCGAGATCAGCGGGCCCATCTCGGTCTCCTCCGACATCGGGTCGCCGACCGCCAGGCCGCCGGCGGCCGCGGGGAGCGCCGCGACGAACGCGTCGTAGACCTTCGGGCCGGCCAGCACGCGCGCCGCCGCCGTGCAGTCCTGGCCCGCGTTCCAGAAGCCCGCGATCTTCACGCCCTCGACCGCCGCCTCCACGTCCGCGTCGTCGAAGACCAGCACCGGCGCCTTGCCGCCGAGCTCGAGGTGCACGCGCTTGAGCGTGTCCGCCGCCGACCGCGCGATCGCCTTGCCCGTCCCGACGTCGCCGGTCAACGACACCATCGCCACGTCGGGATGCGCGACGAGCGCGGCCCCCGCCGGCTCGCCGTGGCCGAAGACGACGTTCAGCACGCCGTCGGGCAGATGCTCGCCGCAGATCGCCGCCAGCAGCGCCGCCGTCATCGGCGTCTGCTCGCTGGGCTTCAGCACGACCGTGTTCCCGGCCGCGAGCGCCGGGCCGATCTTCCAGATCGCCATCATCAGCGGGTAGTTCCACGGCGCGATCTGTCCGACGACCCCGATCGCCTCGCGCCGCAGCATCGACGTGTACCCCTCGAGGTACTCGCCCGCCGCGGTCGCCTCCATGCAGCGCGCCGCCCCGGCGAAGAAGCGCAGGTTGTCGACCAGCGCCGGGATCTCCTCGCGCATCGCGGCGATCGGCTTGCCGACGTTCAGCGACTCGACGACGCTCAGCTCCTCGCCGCGCGCCTCCAGGGCATCCGCGATCCGCAGCAGCGCCAGCGCGCGCTCGCCCGGCGGGGTCGACGACCAGCCCTCGAACGCCCGCGACGCCGCACCCACCGCGGCGTCGACGTCCGACGCGTCCGACAGCGGGGCGACCGCGATGACCTCGCCCGTCGCGGGGTTGCGGACCTCCTCCGTCGCACCCGCGCGCGGCGCGGCGAACGCGCCGCCGATGAAGTTGTCGATCGTCGTCACCGTGCTCATCGAACGTCGCGACTCCTCGGGTAGCTCACGCGCCGAGCGCCTCGGCGACCGCGGGGTGGATGATCTCGCCCCCGTCCACGTTCAGTCCCGAGCGCAGCTCGGCGTCCTCGTCCAGCGCCCGCCGCACACCGCGCCCGGCGAGCTTCAGCACGTAGGGCAGCGTCGCGTTCGTCAGCGCGTACGTCGCCGTCACCGGCACCGCGCCGGGCATGTTCGTCACGCAGTAGTGCGTCACGTCGTCGACCTGGAACGTCGGGTCGGAGTGCGTCGTCGGGCGCGACGTCTCGAAGCAGCCGCCCTGGTCGATCGAGACGTCCACCAGCACCGCGCGCGACTTCATCAGGCCGAGCTGCGCCCGCGTCACGACGTGAGGCGCCCGCGCGCCGTGGATCAGCACCGCGCCGATCACGAGATCGGCGTCCGGCAGCATCTGCTCGATCGCCAGCGTCGACGAGTACACCGTCGACGCGCGCCCGCCGAAGATCAGGTCGAGCTCGCGCAGCCGGTCGATCGAGCGGTCGAAGACGAACACGTCCGCCTGCATGCCGATCGCGATCAGCGCGGCGTTCGTGCCGACGACGCCCCCGCCGATCACGAGCACCGTCGCCGCCGCGACGCCCGGGACGCCGCCGAGCAGCACGCCGCGCCCGCCGAGCGGCTTCTCGAGCATGAACGCGCCGGCCTGCGTCGCGATCTTGCCCGCGACCTCGCTCATCGGCGCGAGCAGCGGCAGCCGCCCGCGCGCGTCCTCCACCGTCTCGTACGCGATGCACGTCGCGCCCGACGCGCACAGCCCCGCCGTCAGCTCGCGCGCGGCGGCGAGGTGCAAATAGGTGAACAGCGTCTGCTCGGCGCGCAGCAGCGCGACCTCGCCGGCCTGCGGCTCCTTGACCTTCAGCACGAGCTCGGCCTCGCCCCACAGGTCCGTCGCCGCGGCGACGATCCGCGCTCCCTGCGCCGCGTAGTCGGCGTCGGCGATCGCGCTGCCGATCCCCGCCCCGGCCTGCACGAGCACCTCGTGCCCCCGCGTCGTCAGCTCGCGTACGCCCGCCGGCGTGATCGCGACGCGAAACTCGTCGGGCTTGATCTCCGTCGGAACGCCGACCTTCATCCGGTCACCTCGAACACGCACGCGCGCGTCTGCAATTCGCTGAACAGGTCGTCGGGGTCTACGCAGCGCTCCGGGGGATGGACGCCGACGCGGCGAATCCGGGCGCGGGCGAGCAGCCGGACGAACGCGGCGGCGGGCGCGGCCGTCGACACGATCCCGCCGCCCAGGCCCCAGTCGCGCATCGGCCGGGTCATCGCGGTCACGCGCACCGTCCGGCCGCTGGACGCGCCCACCGCCTCCACCACGTGGCCGGATATCGCGGAGGGCGAGGGCGCCGCCGCGGCGGCCTGCGCCGCCGCGACCTGCGCCTCGGCCGCGCCGCGCAGCCCCTCGAGGCGCTCGAGCAGCGCCGGCGTCAGCGACAGCCGGAAGCTCGCCCGCTGCACGTCGAAGCTCGAGCCGAAGGTCTGCAGCTCGGAGTGCAGGGTGTGGATCGTCGCGACCTCGCCGATCGGCTCGGGGAAGCGCACGAGGCCGCCCGGCGCGCACGGCGCCAGCTCGCGCGGCTCGCCGCCGTCGAGCACGACGGGCTTCATCTCGAGCTCGTCGAGCAGCGTCCGCAGCGCGTACGGTGCGCGCAAGAGGTCCGTCGGCTCGGGATCGCGCCCGGCCGCCGCGACCCGGATCTCCGCCACCCGATCGCCGCCGAGCGCGAGCTCGCCCACCGCGCGCGCCGCCATCACGTTCGTCTTGCCGGGGCTCGATCCCATCCCGAGCACGGCGAGCCGGCCGGCGCGCTGGAAGCGCTCGTGCAGCTCGAGCTGGCGCGCCGTCATCCAGTACAGGCCGCCGAGGTCGAGGTAGTCGCAGCCGGCCTCGAGCGCCGCCTCCATCGCGACGAGGTTGATCCGGTAGCTCGCCGCGTTGACGAGCACGCCGTAGCCGCCGATCGCCGTGGCCAGCCCGGCCCGCGCGTCGACCGCCGCCGAGCGCGCCCGCGCCCCGCCGTGCTCCGCGGCCACCGCCGCCGCTCGCGCGCCGTCGACGTCGAGCAGCAGCAGCTCGTCGACCTCCTCGGATTCGGCGAGGTCGCGCACGATCGCCCGGGCGATCGTCCCGCCCGCCCCGAGCACCGCGACGTTCACAGCGACAGCTCCCGGCCGCGCAGCGCGAGCCAGAACTCGATCCGGTCGCGCGGGCTCGTCAGCGAGCGCCCGGTCAGCTCCTCGACCCGCCGCATCCGGTAGCGCAGCGTGTGGCGATGGCAGAAGACCTGCGCGGACGCGCGCTCCCAGTGGCCGTTGTGCTCGAGGTAGGCGTCGAGCGAGCGCAGCAGCTGGTCGGAGTACTCGGGGTCGCCGTCGACGACGCCGGCGAGCACGCCGTCGCAGTACGAGCGCAGCGCCTCGTCGTCCTGCAGCGACAGCAGCAGGTGAAACGAGCCGAGATCGGCGTGCGAGGCGACGTCGGGCGCGTCGCCGTTGGCGAAGCGCACGGCCTCCAGCGCGCAGCGCGCCTCGTGGAAGCTGCGCCGCAGCGACTGCGCGCGCGCCGGCCGGCTCGCCGCGGCGCGCACCGCCACGCCGTGCTCGTCGGCGAGCTCGAGGCGCATCCGCCGCGCGAGCACGATCGGGTCGCGGTCGCGGGCGTCGACGATCGCGCACAGCAGCGCGCCGCGCACCGCGACGAGGGCACGCACGTCCGCGCGGGCCAGGGCGCCGTCGAGCATCGGCTCGGCCGCGACCGGGTCGGGCGTCGCGAACGCGAGCACCGCGACCTCGTCGCCGATCCCGAACGGCGCCAGCCGCGCCGCGAGCTCCTCGGGATGCAGGCGGCCCGTGAGCGCCTCGGCGAGCACGTCGCCGGCCAGGCGGCGCTCGGTGTCGCGGGCGATCCGCAGCCGCATGAGCTCGAGGGCGACGACGGTCGCCGCCTGCTGCAGGATCAGCCGCTCGAAGTCGCCGAGCGCGCCGTCGCAGATCCCGGCCAGCCAGGCCTGCGCGGGTGCGCCCTCGCGGCCGACGACCGGCAGCACCAGCGCGCGGTCGCAGAGCGCCGCCGGCACGCCGCCGCCACCCGCGATCGCGGCCGTCAGCGCGCCCCACTGCGCGTCGTCGAGCTGCCCGCTCGACGCGATCGTCTCGCCGCGCCCACTCAGCACCGTCGCGCTGCCGCCGATCGCGTCGGCGACGATCCGCATCGCCTCGCCGAGCCCGCGCTCCTCGAGCACGAGCCGCTCGAGCTGGCCCTGGATCGCGCTGCTGCGGCGCAGCGCGTCGTACTGCTCGCTGACGAGATGTGAGAACGCGCGCTCGGTGATCGCGATGAACGGCACCTCATAGGGGACCTCGAAGACCGGCAGGTCGTGCTCCTGCGCCGCCGCGAGCAGGCCGGCCGGGACCGTGCTGTGCCCGAAGCCGACGCCGAGCCCGACGCCCGCGATCCCGTGGCGCACGAGCCGCGCGACGTACTGGTGCTGGCGCTCCTCGGTGTCGAGCTTGATGCCGGTCGTCAGCACGAGCTCGCCCCCGGTCAGCCACGGCGTCGGGTCCAGCAGCTCGGTGCTGTGCACCCAGCGCACCGCGCCGCCGGCCGACGCGTGCCCGCTGCTGAGCGTCAGCCCGACCTCCGACAGCAGCCGCTCGACGGTCAGCATCAACGTCCGGCGACGCGTCCGGCCGCCTCGGTCAGGACGGCGCGCAGGATCCCCTCGATCTCCTCGAACTGCGCGGGGCCGGCGATCAGCGGTGGCGACAGCTGGATCACCGGGTCGCCGCGGTCGTCGGCGCGGCAGATCAGGCCGCGCCGGAACAGCTCGCCGGAGAGGAAGCCGCGCAGCAGCTCCTCGGACTCGTCGTGGTCGAAGCTGCGCTGCGAGTCGCGATCCTTGACGAGCTCGATCGCGTGGAAGTAGCCGGCGCCGCGCACGTCGCCGACGATCTCGATGTCGCGCAGGCTCTCGAGCATCGCGCGGAACGCGCCCTCGTTGGCGCGCACGTGGCCGCAGAGGTCCTCGCGCTCGATGATCGCGATGTTCGCGAGCGCGACCGCCGCCGCGACGGGGTGCCCGCCGAACGTGAAGCCGTGCGCGAACGACGCGCTGCCGTGCATGAAGGGCTCGGCGACGTGGTCGGCGACGATCATCGCGCCCATCGGCACGTACGCCGACGTCAGCCCCTTCGCCGTCGTGATGATGTCCGGCACGTAGCCGAAGCGCTCGCAGCCGAACATGTATCCCAGGCGCCCCCACGAGCAGATGACCTCGTCGGAGATCAGCAGCACGCCGTGGCGGTCGCAGATCTCGCGCACGCGCTGGAAGTAGCCGTCGGGCGGGGTGAAGCAGCCGCCCGCGTTCTGCACCGGCTCGAGGATCACGGCGGCGACGGTCTCGGGGCCCTCGGCGACGATCCGCGCCTCGATCTCGTCGGCGACCCACAGCGGGTCGCGATCGGCGGGCTCGCGGTAGGTGTTCGTGTTCGCGACGTGGCAGCCGCCGGGCGCGACCGGCTCGAACGGGTCCTTCAGGCCGGGCAGGCCGGTCGCGGCGAGCGCTCCGAGCGAGGTGCCGTGGTAGGCGAGCTCGCGCGCGACGATCTTCGTGCGGGCGTCGTCGCCGCGCGTGCGGTGGTAGTTGCGGGCGAGCTTCCAGGCCGACTCGACCGCCTCCGAGCCGCCCGAGGTGAAGAACACGCGGTTCAGGCCCTCGGGCGCGAGCTGCGCGATCTTCTCAGCGAGCTCGATCGCCCGCGGGTGCGCGTAGCTCCAGTTCGTGAAGAAGCCGAGCTCGCGCATCTGCGCGGCGGCGGCGTCGGCGAGCTCGGCGCGGCCGTGGCCGGTGTTGACGCAGAACAGCGCCGACAGGCCGTCGAGGTAGCGCTTGCCGTGGACGTCGTACACGTAGCAGCCGTCGCCGCGGACGATGATCGGGATCTCGGCGTCGGGGCCGTAGCCGCCCATCCGCGTGAAGTGCATCCAGAGGTGGCGCCGCGCCACCGCCTGCATGTCCGCCGGTGCCGTCGCGGTCTGCGTGGCTGGCTCGGTGAGATCGGTGGCCATGTCGCTCCTCTCGGTCGCGCCGGCGGTTGCGGCGCGGTCGCGGTCTGTCCGCTTCGGACAACGGTAGCGGGGATGCGCGACCGCCTCAAGCCACAATTCGGGCGTAGTGCAGGGTGCGGCGTTGTCCATTTCGGCCAGCCGTGGCGCCGGGTTTGGGCACTGTGGCCCCTTGCGTGCGTCGGCGCCTGTGCGTAGCGTCCGGCCGCAGGCCGTTCGATCAAGGAGAGAGCCCATGGCCGGTGCCGTCGTCCCCTCGCCGAACCTCGCCCCTGCGCTGCCGAGAGCGGGCGCCGAGGTCGTCGACAAGGGCCTGCGCAAGGGGGCGATCGGCTTCATCTCGAGCGTCGTCATCGGCGTCGCCTCGACCGCGCCCGGCTACAGCCTCGCCGCGACGCTCGGCCTGATCGTCACGGCGGTCGGCTTCCAGTCGCCGGCCGTGCTGTGGGTCGCGTTCATCCCGATGCTGTGCATCGCGAGCGCCTACCTGTACATGAACCGCACCGACCCGGACTGCGGCACGACGTTCGCGTGGGTGTCCAAGGCGATGGGTCCGTGGGCGGGCTGGCTCGGCGGCTGGGCGATCGTCGTGTCGGACGTCATCGTGATGGCGAACCTCGCCCAGATCGCGGGGCTGTACTCGTTCACCCTGTTCGGCTGGGACGCGGCGGCGGCGTCGACGGTCGCGGTGACGGCGGTCGGCGTGCTGTGGATCGTCGTCATGACGGCGATCACCGTGATCGGGATCGAGCTGTCGGCGCGCACGCAGTGGTATCTGCTCGGGGCCGAGGTCGTGACGCTCGTGCTGTTCGCGGTCGTGGCGCTCGTGCGCGTGTACACGGGCCACGCGCTGGCGGGCGCGACGCACCCGTCGCTGTCGTGGTTCTCGCCGTTCGCGATCGACGGCGGCACCGCGGCGCTGACGGCGGGCGTGCTGCTCGCGGTCTTCATCTACTGGGGCTGGGACAGCGCGGTGAGCGCGAACGAGGAGACCGAGGATCCGACCGAGGCACCGGGCAAGTCCGCGATCGTCTCGACGATCATGCTCGTCGGGATCTACCTGCTCGTCGCGACGGCGGCGGTCGCGTTCGCGGGCACGAAGCCGCTGGACGGCCAGGACGACGCGCTGTCGATCCTCGGCAACGACGTCCTCGGCGGGACGTTCGGCAAGCTCATCATCGTCGCCGTGCTGACGTCGGCCGCGGCCTCGACGCAGACGACGATCCTGCCGACCGCGCGGACCGTGCTGTCGATGGCGCGCGCCGGCGCGATGCCGGAGAAGCTCGGCGTCGTGCATCCGCGCTACATGACGCCGCACATCGCGACGATCCTGTTCGGGGCGGTGTCGATCGTCTGGTACGTCGGCATGACGATCGTCAGCCAGAACATCCTCTACGACTCGATCGCCGCGCTCGGCCTGATGATCGCCTTCTACTACGGGATCACGGGCTTCGCGTGCGCGCTGTACTACCGCCGCGAGGGGAGGCGCTCGCTGAAGGGCCTGCTGTTCGCGGTGATCGCGCCGGCGCTCGGCGGGGTGATCCTGACGTGGGTGCTGGTGAAGTCGGTGATCGACCTCTCCAAGCCCGCGAACTCGGAGTCCGGCGACTCGTGGTTCGGCCTCGGCCCGCCGCTGGTGATCGGGGTCGGGTTCATGCTGCTCGGCGCGGTGCTGATGGTGTGGTGGAGTCGCGGGCACCGGCGCTTCTTCGAGCAGCGCATCGAGGTCTTCGAGGCGGCTGCTGAGTAGCCGCCGGCGTGTTGCGCTGAAAGGGTGATCGGCGCTAGCTTCACGCAGATGGTCAAGCGCATCGCGATCGTCGCCGTCGCAGCATCTCTGTCGTTCGCGGCGGGCGCGTCCGGCGCGGGCGCGGTGACGCTGAGGCTCGGCCGATCGCAGGTCGGGGGAGTCTCCGCACGTGAGACGGCTCGCGGGACCGTGCGCGTCACGCCCTCGCAGCGGTGGAAGCTCGTGCGTTACGCCAGGCCCCGCCCCTCGAAGGCGGAGTATGCGATTGCGGTGAGCGGCGCAACGTGCGTGCCGCAGGGTGAGCTGTGGGTCGTCGGGGTGCAGGCGACCGCGGCCGACCCGCGGGCCGTCGTCCGGGAGCACGCATCGATCGGCGTCCTCGCCGGGGGGCGCCTGCACGCCGGAGCGTGGGCCGTCATGCGCTATCGCACCGCGCCATCGGCGACCAGGCCGCTCCTCGGCGCGATCGCCGCCATCCGGGTGGCGCCCCGCCGGCTGCTTACCGTGCAAGCCCGGCTGCGATCGACGTGCTCGCTGTCCACTGCGCAGCTGAACCGGATCGCCGCGGAGCTCGGCGCGAGCGTGCGGTCGGTTCGGCCGCACGTGCACATCGACACGTGAGCCGGGAGCGAATGCGTACGCGTCAGTCCTCGAAGTAGTGGCCGGCTTGCAGATCCTCGATCAGGCCGGGATGGCTCGACTGCCACCCGAGCCACTCGCGGGTCAGCTCGCTGGATGCGGGGCTGTCGAGTGACACGAAGCCGCCGAGGAAGGTGAAGTGCTCGTTCGCGTCCTCGGGCGCGATGCTCGAACTGGGCAGGCCGAGCTTGCCGCCGATGACGGCGGCGATCTCCGAAACGCCACGCCCTCGTCGGCGACCGCGTGCAGCCGCGACCCGGCTGTGGCGGCCTCGAGCCAGCCGGTACACGCGCGCCGCGTCGAGCGTGTGCACCGCGGGCCAGCGGTTCTCGCCGTCGGCGACGTAGCCGGAGACCCCGGTCGCGCGGGCGATGGCGATCAGGCTCGGGCCGAAGCCGTGGTGATCCAGGCTGCTGTGCACGAGCGGCGGGAGCGCACGACGCAGGAGCGCACGCCGCGGTCGGCGAAGGCGATCACGCTGTTCTCGGCGTCGATCCGCGGCCCGGCGTCCAGCACGTCGCGTTCGGTGCCCGGGCGTTCGGTGATGCCGGCATGGGCGAGCGGGCGAGGCCGACGACCCGATGGCCGGCAGCGAGCAGCTCGGGGACGATGTGACCGGACGCGCACAGCAGGCTTCAGCAGGCGGCGCTCGCGCTCTACGGCGAGCGCGGCTTCGAGAACACGACGGTCGCGGAGATCGCCGAGCGCGCCGGGCTGACCAAGCGCACGTTCTTTCGCTACTTCGCCGACAAGCGCGAGGTGCTGTTCTGGGGCGCGGCGGCGCTCGAGGAGCTGTTCGTGACCACCGTGGAGGCGGCACCCGAATCTGCGGCGCCGATCGAGGCCGTGGCGGCGGCGCTGGATGGCGCCGCCGCCATGTTCGAGGACCGGCGCGAGTTCGCCGCCGTGCGCCAGCAGATCGTCGCCGCCACCCCGGAGCTGCGCGAGCGCGAGCTGATCAAGCTCGCGTCGCTTGCCGGCGCGGTCGCTGCGGCCCTGCGCCGCCGCGGGGTCCGCGACCCCGCGGCGATCCTCACAGCCGAGGCGGGGATCGCCGTCTTCCGGGTCGCGTTCGACGGGTGGGTCGATCCGGCCAACGAGCTGCCCCTCCAGCAGCTGATGCGCTCGTCTCTGGGCGAGCTGCGGGCGATCGCGGCGGCGTAGTCTCACGAGCCCGATGGCGAGCGATCTCGGCACGGCCCGCGACGAGCCTTGGCGCTCTGCTCCCGGTGGGCCACATTTCACTGAAATCCTGGCAAACGTCGGTGGACAGTCCTCAGGCCGGTATGTAACCTCCGGCCGCGCGGGGGACGAACCGTGACATGGGGGATGGTCATGCAGGGATCCTGGAGGGGTGAGGCAACGGTCGGCGCGGGCGACGGGCCGCGGGTGCGACGCCGGCTGGTCGGCGCGTTGCTGAAGTTCACGGTGAGGACCGCGCTGGCGGTCGGTGCACTGGTGACGTTCACCGTGCTGATGGCGAGTCCGGCCGGGGCGACGGGCGGCGAGCCCGGCTACGTCGCGTACACGACGCCGGGCACATACACGTGGACGGTTCCGGCGGGCGTGCACCAGGTCTTCATCCAGGCGTTCGGGGCTTCGGGGGGCGCGAAGAACGCGCGCGGTGGCGCGGGTGGCGAGGAGCAGGCCGTGATCCCGACGACCCCGGGAGAGACGCTCACGATCGAGGTCGGGGGCAAGGGCATCCTGGACTATGACCCTGCTCTCGGTGGGACCGGGTTCAACGGGGGTGGGCTGCAAGGCATCGACTACGAGACGCATTCGGGGGGCGGCGGGGGTGCGTCGGACGTTCGGCAGGGTGGCGCGGCACTGGCCGACCGGGTCGTCGTGGCCGGCGGCGGGGGCGGCGCGGGCGGCCCGAACGTCGACGGTCCGCAGAACCCGGACACGAACGGCGGGGACGGCGGCGGGCTCGCCGGGGCGTCCGGCAGTCCGAACGGCGACGGCGGGGGCGGCGGCGGCACCCAGTTCGCGGGCGGGGCCGGGGAGCTCGACGGCGTGGGCATTGGCGGTAGCCCGGGCTCGCTCGGTGCGGGCGGGCAGGGCGGCGGATCGGACTACGGCCAGTTCTTCGGCGAGAGCTCGGGTGGCGGAGGAGGGGGTGGCTTCTATGGCGGTGGCGGTGGGAAGGAGATCTGGGGCGGCGGCGGTGGCGGTGGCGGCGGGTCGAGCTACGCCGAGCCCGCCGCGACGTATGCGCAGAGCACGTCGGGCGTGAACGCGGGCGACGGCAGGGTCGTCATCGGCACGGGCTTCCTTCCGGCGGGAGGCCCGGTGCCGGCGCCTGGGCTGATGGCGCCCAATCCGGCGTTGGACCTGCCGACGGGTTGCTTCTGCGGCGATCCCGTCAACGCGGCGACGGGCAACCTGGCCGAGAGCGTCGACGACCTGTCGATTCCCGGTCGTGGCGTGCCGCTGGACTTCCGCCACAGCTACAACTCGCTGCGGGCGGGCGTCGACGGTCCGCTCGGCTACGGCTGGAGCGACAGCTACGGCATGTTGCTGGACCTCGGCGCGGGCTCGCCGCCCGCGACCGTCACGGTCGACCAGGAGGACGGCGCCGAGGTGGCGTTCGCGCTCTCGGGCTCGACCTATACCGCGGCTCCGTGGGTGATGGCGACGCTCGTGCACAACGGCGACGGGACGTGGACGTTCACCCGACAGCGGACGCAGACGTTCACCTTTGACGCGACTGGGCGGTTGACCGCGGAGCGAGATCTCGACGGGTACGTGACCTCGCTGTCCTACGACGGGTCGGGTCAGCTGTCGACCGTGACCGACCCTGCCGGCCGCACGTTCACCCTGACGTGGTCCGGCGGCCATGTCGTCGGCCTGGCAGACAGCGCCAGCCCGAGCCGGGGCGTGACGTTCGGCTACGACGACGGACGGGGCGACCTGACGGATGTCGTCGACGCGCGCGGCGGCCACACCGTCTACACCTACGACGCTCAGCATCGCCTCTTGACGACGCGGGCGCCGCGCTACTTCGGTGACGCCACCACCACGCCGTCGCCCGTCACGACGAACGTCTACGACGGCGCCGGCCGGGTCGTGTCGCAGACCGATCCACGTGGAGCGACCACGACGTTCGCGTACACGCCGACGTCGACCACGATCACCGATCCCGAGGGCAACGTCGAGCAGCAGCTCTACAGCAACGGGATCCTGATCCAGGACACCAAGGGCTACGGCACCTCGAAGGCCGCGACCACGTCGTATGACTACGACCCGAGCACGCTCGGCGTGACGGAGGTCGACCACGCCGACGGGTCGACCGCGACCGCGACCTACGACGCGTCGGGCGACCCGCTCACGACGACGGATGCGATGCACCGCACGACGACGCGCACCTTCAACGCGCTCGGCGAGCCGCTGACGGTGCGCGATCCCACCGGCATCACGACGACGTCGAGCTACGACGCGGCCGGCGACGTGCTTTCCGTGTCGCGGCCGCTGCTCGACGGTGCCGGCGCGACCACGGCGACGTCGACGACGACGTTCGCCTACGCCGATCCCAGCCATCCGGGCGACGTCACGGCGCTGACGGACCCCGACGACAAGACGACGAGCTTCGCCTACGACGCCCACGGCGACCTCGTCTCGGCGACGAACGCGCTCGGCGACGAGACGACGTACGGCTACGACGCGATCGGGCGCAGGACGTCGACGGTCTCGCCCGCCGGGAACGTGGCGGGCGCGACGCCGTCGGCACACACGACCACGTTCGCCTACGACGCGTTCGGGCAGTTGACGAGCGCGGTCGATCCCCTGGGCCATCACGTCGTCACCGACGTCTACGACGCCGATGGCCAGCTCGCGACGGCGACCGACGCCGACGCGAAGACGACGAGCTACGGCTATGACGCGGACGGCCGCTTGACCGTCACGACGCGTCCTGACCACACCACGCTCGCAAACGGCTACGACGCGGACGGCAACCTGACCTCGCAGGTCAACGGCGCCGGCAACGCCACGACCTACGCCTTCGGCGATCCGGCGTTCCCCGGGAAGGCGACCGCGGCGACGGACGCCGACGGTCGCGTGACGAGCTACGCCTACGATCGCGTCGGCGATCTCGTCAGCGCGCAGGATCCTGGCGGGGACTGCACGGCCACGCCGGCGACGGGTTGCACGCGCTACGGCTATGACGCCGACGGTAAGCCGACCTCGACGACCCACTCCGATGGCGTCACGCCCGACGTCGCGGAGGGCTATGACGCCGACGGGCGTCGCGTCACGATGACCGACGCGACGGGCTCGTCGAGCGACGCGTACGACTCGCTGGGTCGCCTGACGTCTACGACGGACGGTGCCGGCGCGACCGTGCGCTACGGCCACGACCTCGCCGGTCACGAGACGTCGATCGTCTATCCGGACGGCGCGGGCACGGTGGACCGCGTCTATGACTCGGCGGGCCGCCTGCACTCGGTGACCGATTGGCAGGGCCGCAAGACGCGCTACAGCTATGACGCCGACGGCAACCTGAGCAGCGAGGTGTACCCCAACGGCACGACGGCGGCGATCGGCCACGACGCGGCCGATCGGACCACGGGCGTCTCCGCTGCGCCGACCGCTACGCCGGCGACCGCGTTCATGTCGTTGCGCTACGGGCTCGATCCCACGAGCAGGGAGACGTCGGTCGCGTCGACCGGGGTGCCGTCTGACGACCACACCTACTCATACACCCAGATCGACCAGCTGCAAGACGTCGACGGCTCGTCGACGGCCTACGGGTATGACGCGGCGGACGACGTCGTGCAGATGCCCGGCGGCGCCACGCAGGCGTTCGACGGCGCGAATCAGTTGTGCTGGTCGACGGCGACGCGGCCGAGCGGATCGCCGGGCTGCTCCGCGCCGCCCTCCGGCGCCACCGCCTACGCGTACGACAGCCGCGGCGATCGCACGTCGCGGACACCGGCGTCTGGGGCCGTCGCGCACTACAGCTATGACCAGGAGCGGCGTCTGACGGCGGCGTCGGGGACGACATACCGCTATGACGGCGACGGGCTGCGGACGGCTTCGACGACCGGCAGCGGCTCGTCGGCGGTCACGCACGCGTTCACCTGGGATGCGTCCGGGGCGCTTGCGGTGATGCTGCGCGACACGACGCTGTCGTCCTCGGGTGCGGTGCAGGGCGCGACGTATTACATCTACGGCGCGCAGGGGGCGCCGTTGGAGCAGATCGCGCCGTCGCCCGCGGTGACGCGCGTGATGACGAGCTCCGCGTCGTCGAGCGGGCTTTTGTCGACGTCGCTGTCGCTGGCGCTGTCGGGCGTTGCGGCGGGAGATCAGGTCCTGGTTGCGTCGACGCAGAGCGCGGGGACGTCCGTCACGGCCCCGAGCGGATTCACGCAGGTCGGCTCGTACGTCAGCGGTGCGGGGTCCTCTGCGGCCAAGACGATCGTGTGGCGCAAGACGGCCGCCGGTGGCGAGAGCTCGGTGTCGATCGGCTACCCGTTGTTCGCGTCGGTGTCGGCTGTCGCGGGCGTGTATCGCGGAGTCGATCCGTCCAATCCGATCGATGCGGTCGCGTCGGGTGCGTCGTCGTCGGGCACATCGGTCACGGCGGGTTCGGTGACGGCGTCCGCCGGAGGTGATCGCCTCG
This sequence comes from Solirubrobacteraceae bacterium, assembly GCA_036271815.1. Taxonomy (GTDB): domain Bacteria; phylum Actinomycetota; class Thermoleophilia; order Solirubrobacterales; family Solirubrobacteraceae; genus CADCVQ01. The sequence goes on along the minus strand of DATAZX010000042.1, from coordinate 10,885 downwards.
TGCTGCTGGAAGGCGCGGCGGGCAACTCGTCGGCCGGGTCGTGGAGCGCGTCTGGGGGGATGAGTCAGCAGGCGCAGACGTCGTCGAGCACGTCGGTGTCGGCGGGGATCGCCGATCAGTCGCAGTCGGGTGTTGGTGCGAGCGGGTCGCGGACGGCGACGTTCGGCGTGGGTGCGGGGCTGGTGGGAGAGCTCGTGGCGCTGAGGCCTGTCGCTGTCGTGCCGGTGTGGTTCGTGCAGGATGCGTCGGGCAGCACGCGTGCGTTGACCGACGTCGACGGTGCGGTCGTCGGGGCGTTCTCGTATGACCCGTATGGTCGTCTGGTCGGTTCGACCGGGACGGTGACGACGTCCTTGGGGTATCAGGGTCAGTACACGGACCCGAGCACTGGTTTCATGTATCTGCGGGCGCGCTGGTATGACCCGGCGACCGCGCAGTTCTTGACGCGCGACCCGTTGGAGTCGGTCACGCGCGCGCCGTATGCGTACGCTGGCGACGATCCGTTGGATGCAGGTGATCCGAGTGGTCTGAATCTTGCTGGCAAGATCGCTGCGGGCTTGGCGATCGTGACCGTCGACGCGGTCGAGGAGGTCGGCTCGGATGGGGCGGCGACGGGTGCGCTGCCGGCCGAGGACGCCGCGATCGAGGAGCTGCTGGGCGGCGCGGACGAGGCGGCCGACAGCTCCGCCGACACGGGTGCCGGTGGCGCTGAGGACACCGCGGAGGCAGAGGAGTCAGCCAGCAACTGCGCCGAACAGGACACCGATGAGATCCTAACGAACCTGCATCACGCTGACCCGAAGTTCCTGGGTGGTGATCCAGCGCAGGAGCTCACGGAGATGCCGCTCGCTGAGCACCAGGCGCTGCACCGTGACCTCAACGCCTTCCTACGAGACCAGGAGGACGAGTTCGGTAACCACATGCGGCCTCAGCGGGGCAACAGCGGCGGGGTCATCCGAGGGAACTTCTCGCGTGGTGAACGTCTCGACGCGTTGGCTCAGTTCTACTCCGGACCCGGAGCGAGATACGGCGACGCGGCGGCGAGCTTCTTCCGACAGCATCCGGGGCTCGCGCCATGAGCATCGGCTTCGTGATGAGCGGACCCGACAACGACTCCTACATGCTCCGGGGCCCCGGGTCGCCGCCCGTTTGCCAATCGTGTGGGCTCTTGTCCGACAGGGCGTGGATCGATCCGGGCTTCGAGATGAGGGTCCGGCGTTTTGATGTGTCCTACACGTACGACGGATACCTGATTGTGTCCGAGCGCTTTAGGGACATCGCCGAAGAAGCCGGGACTCGATGCATCAGTCTGCCGAGCGTCAGCGGCTTCTACTCGCTCTTGGTGGAGAACGAGGTCCCGTTCGACACGGTCCGCCGAAGGACTCGGTTTGAGCAGCCATGCGACGAGTGCGGACGATACTTCGTGGTTGCCGGTGCTACCCCAGCGTTCCTCAAGGTCGAGGCGGAACTGCCTGATCAAATGTTTCGCACAGACCTCGAGTTCGGGACCGGAAACGAGCAACACCCGCTTATCATTGCGGGTCCGCGCACGGCAGACCGCTTGCTGGTCGCTGGTTTCGACGGACTCGACCTCACGCCGGTGGGCAACGCCGGCTCGTAGCTCGCAGGTACTCCGCAGCGCGTCACCACGCTGCCAGCGCTCATTATGGGTGGTGCGTTGGTCGGCGTTGAGTGCCCTGGGGGAACATCCTCGGCGTCGGGTTGGTGACCGAGGACTCGCACGCGTTGAACATGGACGAGACCGGGTGGCGGTTAAAGGGCGCGCAGCGCGCGTTGTGGGGCGCGTTCACCGACCGTCACGCGGTGTTCGCGATCGCGCCCAGCCGTCACGAGGATCACGCCCGCGCCCTGCTCGCAAACGGCATGGCGGTCGTGACGTCCGATCGCTGGTGGGCCTACGGGCACCTACCCATCAACCGTCGCCAGGTCTGCTGGTCACATCTGCAGCGCGACTTCGCGATGCACGCCGACGGCCTCGCGGCCGAGAAAGACCTCGGCGACGCGGGCCTGCGCGTCTGCGAGCAGCTGTTCTGGGCGTGGGAGACCTACCAGCACACCCGTGACCGCACTGAGCTCAAGCGCCGTATCCGCAAGCTGCGTCGCGAGCTCAAACCGATTCTCACGCGTCACGCCGGCAAGAGCGTCCGCTATCGCCTCAACCGACACCGCCGACACCGGCGCCGAGTTGATCGCTCGCTACGACAGCCGCTGGACGATCGAGACCGCCCACCAAGAAGCCAAGGCCCACGGCGTCGGCCAAGCCTGCAACCGCGTGAGGCGCGCCGTCGAGCGGACCGTCCCGGTCGGCTTCCTCACCCAGACGATCACGATCGCCTGGTACGCCCTGCACGGCGACCCCCAAGCCGACCTCGACCAGCGTCGCCGCAGCGCGCCGTGGTACCGCCAGAAGGCCACCGTCAGCTACGCCGACATGCTCGCTGCGCTACGACACGAACTGATCCGCCACGATTATTGGTCACAAGCACACGTCGCGACCACTGAACGTCAAATCACGCGAGCCGCCTGAACCCCGAAACTCGAGTGCAATTCGCAGGCGTTCAAAGTCTGGCGTGGGAGGGCCAAGGTCGCCTACCGGCGACAGATGCTTCGGGTGAGGAGGATTATGGTCATATCGACGCACTTCACTGGGATAATGGGATCTTCGAACTCGAGGGCGCCTGGGGCCAGATCCGGGTCGTCGCAACGGGTGTCGGGCTCAACCTGGAGGTGTGATGACCGATCATCTGCTCATCTGCTGCCATTCTGAATCGTCTCCTGCGCTGTTGCAGGCGCTCGACGCGGCGGGCGATGCCTGGGCTGGGGGCCAATGTGTCGCGGCGCCCGACTTGCACCCGGGCGCGCACTCCGAAACCCAGTGCCTGCGCGGCGCGATGGCCGTTGCGCCAAGATGCAGGCCACGATGACGACGACGCTGCGCATCGCAGAGACGGCGGTGCCGCGGATCGGCCTGGGCACGAACCGCCTGCAGGACACCGCGGAGCACGCGGCGTTCGTGCGCGACGCGATCGCAGCCGGCATCCGCCACATCGACACCGCGCGCCTGTACTCGGGCGGCTGCAGCGAGTCCGCGATCGGGGCCGCGCTGTCCTCCGGCAGGCCCGACGGTGTCGTCGTGGCGACGAAGGGCGGCTATCACGACGGTCGCCCGGAGACGATCGCGCGCGAGATCGAGGAGAGCCTGCGCCAGCTGCGCACCGAGCGCATCGACCTGTACTACCTGCACCGAGTGGACGACGACGTCGCGATCGAGGACAGCCTCGCCGCGATCGTCCGCGAGCGCGATCGGGGGCGGATCGCGCACATCGGCGTCTCCAACGTCGACCTCGCCCAGCTCGCACGCGCCCGCGCGGTCACGGAGATCGCCGCGGTGCAGAACCACTACAACCTCGCGCATCGCGAGCACGAGGACGTCCTGGACTTCTGCGGCAGGGAGGGCATCGCGTTCGTCCCGTACTTCCCGCTGCGCGACGAGACGCCCGCGCTGCGCGAGGTCGCCGCCCGCCACGGCGCGACGCCCGCCGCGGTCGTGCTCGCGTGGCTGCTTCGCCGTTCGCCGACGACGCTGCCGATCCCCGGCACGCTGTCGGTCGCGCATGTGCGCGAGAACCTCGCCGCGCTCGAGCTCGACCTCAGCGACGAGGACGTCGCCGCGCTCGGGGCCGGTCCGCCGGCGGCGTAGCCGGCCAGCCGGCCTGGGTGCAGGTCCGGCGCACACCCCGCACCGCTGCTTTGCGCACGCGGGCGTCGTGCTCGCAAGCCACGCGTCGTGGCGCTGACCGCCCCGCTCGCCTCGACCGGGCGCTCCCGTGATAGCCGCACGGCGTGGGCGGGCAGGGGCCTACGGAAGGTCGCGGGCCAGATAACACATTTATTGGCATTTTGGCATGAGCCAGTAAATGCCATACGATCGACCAGCGCGGGGGACGCGCATTTCACACTTTTGCGGCGTAGTGCGGATCCGCGGGCCTCGGGAACACACGAGGTACCGGCACGGCCGTGTGCGTCCGAGTCTCCTCGTGCTCCTATCAGCTGGATGGGCCTCGTGAAGGGGGACTCATGGCGGAATATCGGTGGGCTAGGACGTCTGGAGGGGCGGTGCCGGAGGGTGCACCGAAGGACGGGCATGGCTATGTCCGATACGACGACGACACGCGCCAGCCGCTCTGGGCCGTGCGCACGCTGCCGGGCGCCGACGGGAGTGTGCGGCTGGGATATCTGAGCAGCCGGGGCGGCGCTCTCGTCGGGGCGTTGGTCGCAGACGAGGAGCATGAGGTCGACGAGTACGAGGTGCTGCTCGACCAGGGCACGTGGCTCCCGTCTCAAGAGCATGAGCTCGGTGCGGCCGGTGCGCTGGCCGCGGGACGCCTCGCCGATGGGACGCCGTTGTACTTCGCTCTGGACGACCCCTGGGGCGAGGGGGCCCGCGCCCCGCTGGAGTTTGCGGCCGGCGACGACTGGCACTACCCGCGCCAGGTTCTGATGGCCGCGCCGGCTGTCGAGGGGTCGGTGCCGTCGTCGCCCGCCGAACCGGACGCGACCGGGTACCGCTGGGCACCTGCCTCCGGAGGCGAGATCCCCGACGGCGCCCATGCCGATGGCCACGGCTCGATGTGGAGCGACGGCGACGACGGCGACGCGATGAAGCCGCTATGGCTCATCCGGGCGCGACTGCCCGATGGGTCCGTGCAGCTCGGCTACGTCGCTCGCGGAGGACAGGCCCAGGTCGGGACCCCGAACCCGAACGTGGCGGTCGACGAGTATGAGGTGCTGCTCGACGCCGGCGAGTGGCGCGGGGTCGACTACACCGACACGGAGGACGACAGCTACTTCGACTACGCGGCGGAGGGCGCAGCTTGCGGGCGCCTCGCCGACGGCTCGCCGGTGTATGCGACCGTGCGCGATCGCGAGGGGGAGGGCTACGAGCCCGGCGGAAACGGTGCGCGGGGGTTGACGGACTTCAACCGCAAGGTGCTCGTGGCGCCGGCCGGCGCGGTCTCCGGCATGCCGGCGCCGGCGAAGCAGGAGGCCGAGGCGCCCGCCCCGGCTGCGCCGGAGCCTGTGGCTGCTTCGGCTTCGGCTTCGGCTGCTCCCACCGTCATCGTGCGAGCCCTCGACCTGCGCGGCGAGGTCGTCGAGATCGCGAACGCCGGCGACGCGCCGGTCGACCTCGGCGGCTGGAGGCTGCACGACGAGGGCTCGACCAAGGGGTTCGTCTTCCCGGCGGGAACGGTCCTCGCTGCGGGAGCGTCGGTGCGCGTTCGCTCGGGTCCCGGTGCCGCCAAGGCGGGTCCGGGTGAGCTGAGGTGGAAGTCGGCGAGCGTCTGGAACGACAAGGGCGACACGGCGTACCTGAAAGACCCGGCGGGCGAGCTCGTCGCGTCGATGAAGGCCTGAGCGCCGCGGTCGACCCGACGCGGCCGCGGCCGCGTCACGACGAGCTTGAGATGCGGCGCGCCGGTCTGGAACCACGGCGTGCCGCCACGCATGGCAGGTTCCATCACTTTTTGGGGGTAAGACATGGCAACCGCTGTCACATCGGGCGTCTGGCCGAGCATCGGCGCATCGCTTCCCGGGCTCAACGGCCTTGGCACATCGAACGTCAAGTGGGGCGTGCCGGCCGGCGGCGGCCAGAGCGGCTATCGCTTCGCGGGCTCGGCGGTCGAGGTGCTGACCGACGGCACCGAGTTCGTCCTCGGGACGTTCACACACGACAACTTCCCGGTCTACGGCTTCCAGCCCAACCAGTTCGACGTCGACCTGCGGGTCAACGTCGCGTTCAACGGCGGCGCGCTCCTACGGGACTTCAGCTTCCGCTTTCACCACAACGAGACCCCGAACGTCGGCGCGTACCCGCAAGACCTCGTGGACCTGCCGACGCTGCAGTCGCCCGAGACCGTCGAGCTCGACGGCGAGGAGTACGCCCTCGTCATCGCCGGCTTCAAGCAGGGCGGCCAGATCGTCACCCGCTTCGTCAGCGAGGAGAACGGCGCGAACAGCGCCGACATCGTGGCCAAGCTGCAGCTCATCGTCCGGCCGATCCAGACGTACATGTTCCACACCTACAACCCCGACGGCTCGGTGTTCGGATCGGGCTGCTTCCAGTACAAGGGCGAGGAGAAGCCGGTCGACATCGCGCACATCGTCGGCGGGCTCGGACACGGCCCGAAGCTCATGGAGCTCTGGTACTCCGACCCGCTCATCGGCACGATCGGGCTGCCGCAGCTGCTGGGCATGAACTTCAAGCGCGGCGCCGAGGACGACGAGCCGTCGCGCTTCACGATCAACGCCTACACGCTGCCCAGCCAGGAGACGGGCATCACCGCAGGCGTCGCGACGCTGAAGAAGCCCGGACCGGTGTCGACGCACCGCGCCGACGACGAGGAGCACGGCGACGAGGGCCGCACGCTGCACTTCCCCGAGCTCTGCGTGCCGGGGACCGCGCAGGAGCCCGTCGAGGAGCCGGTGCCGCCGGTCGACCTCGTCATCGTCATCGACTCGAGCACGTCGATGAAGCCCGACGCGACGAGCCTCTCGAACGCGGTCAGCGCGGCGATCGAGTCGGCGAAGACGAAGTGCCCGTCCGACCTCAAGGTCAGCTACCTCGGGATCGAGGGCAAGTTCGCCGACTCGCTGTTTCGCACGACGATCCGCGAGCACCTGACGAAGCTCGGCGTCAAGGACGCCGACATGCGCGGGCGCAAGCGCGGCACGGTCGCGTCGGGCGGTGCGCAGGAGGACAGCGGTCGGGCGATCGAGGACGTCGTCGATCACAACGACTGGCGGGCGGGCGCGAAGAAGGCGATCTTCCTGCTCGGCGACGAGGCCTTCGACGGCGGCGACCCGTTCGGCCCGGAGGACGTCGCGGCCGCGGACACGGCGATCGCGACCGCCAACGCCGCCGACGTGAAGGTCCACACGTACCTCGCCAAGGGTGGCTCGGACGCCAAGACCAACAAGGCCAACGAGGGCGAGTTCGCCCGCGTCGCCGCGGAGACCGGTGGCCAAGCGTACACGCACGAGGACACGCTCGACGGCGGCTTCCAGGCGATGCTCGAGGGCGTCATCTGCGCGAGCAAGGTCCCGGCCGAGCCCGTCGAGGACTGCGGCTGCTGCAAGGAGTGCATGGAGAAGCGGGTCGCGGCACAGTCGGCGCCATGATCGATCCATCGATGCCGCAGGGTGCCGCGGGCGGGTTCCCCCGCCGGCCAGACACATCGCCCAGGTACACGTGCACGTAGCGCTCGGGAGGTAGCGTGGACCGAGCGCATGAGCCTGGTCGATGCCCTCCCCACCGACCCCGGCCCCGAATCGGTCTACGAGGCGTTCATGGACTGGACCGCGGGGCAGGGGCTGAGCCTGTACCCGCACCAGGAGGAGGCGGCGATCGAGCTGTTCAGCGGCAACAACGTGGTGCTCGCGACGCCGACCGGCTCGGGGAAGTCGATGGTCGCGGTCGCCGCGCACTTCGCCGCGCTCGCCGATCGCAGGATCACGTTCTACACGGCGCCGATCAAGGCGCTCGTCTCCGAGAAGTTCTTCGCGCTCTGCACGATCTTCGGCGCCGCCAACGTGGGGATGCTGACCGGCGACGCATCGGTCAACGCCGACGCTCCGATCATCTGCTGCACGGCGGAGGTGCTGGCGAACATCGCGCTGCGCGAGGGCGCCGGCGCCGACGTCGGGCAGGTCGTGATGGACGAGTTCCACTACTACGCCGACGGGCAGCGCGGCTGGGCGTGGCAGGTGCCGCTGCTCACCCTGCCCGACGCGCAGTTCCTGCTCATGTCCGCCACGCTCGGCGACGTCAGCGACATCGCGGACGACCTCACCCGCAGAACGGCTCGGGAGACGGCGATCGTCGACGACGCGCAGCGGCCCGTGCCGCTGCACTTCTCCTGGTCGCTGCAGCCGATGCACGAGCTGCTCGAGGAGCTTGTCGCGACCGATCAGGCCCCGATCTACGTCGTGCACTTCACGCAGGCCTCCGCGATGGAGCGCGCGCAGTCACTGCTATCGGCGAAGCTCTGCACCCGCCAGGAGCGCGAGGCGATCGCCGACAAGCTCGGCGCGTTTCGCTTCACCGCCGGCTTCGGTCGCACCCTCTCGAAGCTCGTCCGCGGCGGCGTCGGGGTGCACCACGCCGGGATGCTGCCGCGCTACCGCCGGCTCGTCGAGCAGCTCGCGCAGACCGGCCTGCTGAAGGTGATCTGCGGCACCGACACGCTCGGCGTCGGCATCAACGTCCCGATCCGCACGGTCGTCTTCACCAGCCTCGCGAAGTACGACGGCACCCGCCACCGGATCCTGAAGGCGCGCGAGTTCCATCAGATCGCCGGGCGCGCCGGGCGCCCCGGGTTCGACACGTCCGGGCACGTCGTCGTGCAGGCCCCCGACCACGTGATCGAGCGCACGCGCGCGCTGGCCAAGGCGGGCGACGACCCGAAGAAGCGCCGCAAGGTGCAGACCAAGAAGCCGGCCGACGGCGTGGTCAGCTGGACCGAGGAGACGTTCGCGCGCCTGCGCGACGCCGTGCCGGAGCCGCTCGTCTCCCGGATGCGCGTCGACCACGCGATGATCCTCAACGTCGTCAACCAGCCGGCGGACCCCGTGCAGGTCATGCGGGGGCTGATGGAGGACAACCACGAGGACGAGCGCGGGCGCCGGCGCCTGTCCGAGCGCGCGCAGGCGCTCGGCGACGAGCTCGTCGGGGCGGGCGTGCTCGTGTGGCTCGCCGAGCCCGACTCCGACGGCCGCACGCTGCAGCTCGCGCTGGAGCTGCAGGACGACTTCGCGCTCAACCAGCCGCTCGCGTCCTTCGCGCTGGAGGCCTTCTCGCTCTTGGACCCCGAGGCAGACACCTACACCCTCGACGTGCTGTCGGTCGTCGAGGCGATCCTCGACGATCCGTTCCCCGTGCTGATGGCGCAGGCGCACAAGGCGCGCGGCGAGGCGGTCGCCGAGATGAAGGCCGAGGGCATCGAGTACGACGAGCGCATGGAGCTGCTGGAGGACGTCACCTACCCCAAGCCGCTCGGCGAGCCGCTGCTGGAGGCGCTCGGGGTCTACCGCGAGACCCATCCGTGGGTGCGCGACTCCGACCTGTCACCGAAATCCGTCGTGCGCGACATGTACGAGTGGGGGCGCACGTTCACCGAGCTCGTCGCCTTCTACGGACTCGCCCGCTCGGAGGGCCTCGTGCTGCGCTATCTCTCAAACGCCTACCGGGCGCTGCGCCACACGGTGCCCGACGACGTCAAGACCGACGAGCTCGACGAGATCGTCGAGTGGCTCGGGGAGACGGTGCGCCAGACCGACTCGAGCCTGCTCGACGAGTGGGAGGCGCTGACGGACCCCGAGTCGGTCGCCCGCGTCGCGGCGTCGCTGGCGGCGGGCGAGGCGGCCCCGCCACCGCGGCCGATCACCGCGAACGCGCGCGCCTTCACCGTCATGGTCCGCAACGCGATGTTCCAGAAGGTGCAGCGCGCGTCCCGCGACGACGCCGAGGCGCTCGCCGCGCTCGAGCTCGCGGCCGCCGCGCTGACCGACGCCCCGGGCAAGCCCGCGATGAGCGTCGACGCCTGGCAGGACGCGCTGAGCGCCTACTGGGAGGAGTACGACGCGATGCACACCGGGTCCGACGCACGCTCGCCGCAGCTGCTGATGATCGACCGCGACCCGGCCGACGCGGCCCCGGACATGCGGATCTGGACGGTGCGCCAGATCATCGAGGACCCCGAGGCCAACCACGACTTCGCGATCGTCGCGACGGTCGACCTCAGCGCCTCGGACGCGCCCGGCGAGCCGGTGATCCGCACCATCTCCTTCGGATCGGCCCACCTGGCCTGATCGGCCGTCGAGCCGGTCCGCCTCAGCCGCCCGCCACGTCGCGCCGCAGGAAGGAGACGAACGCCCACCCCATCGACGGGATCGCGTAGAGCGCCGACACCCACGCCGCGCGCACGATCGGCGCCCAGTCGGCGGGCTCGCGCAGCAGGCCCTGCCACGCGTCGAACTGCGTGCTGAGCAGGTACGGCTTCAGCCACGACAGCGCCTGGATCACGGCCAGCAGCTGCATGACGAACGACGCGATCAGCGTGCCGACGATCGCGCCCGCCGAGTTGTGCGTCACCGTCGACAGCAGGATCGCGATCCCGGCGATCGCGATCATCGGGACGAAGTACGCGAGCGAGGCGGCGGCGATCAGCACGGTCCCGCGCCCGGCGCTGACCTGCGTCCCCGAGAGCGTCGTCAGCGGGTCGAAGCCCCAGATGAAGCCGCCGATCACGAGCCCGACCGCGACGAACACGAGCAGCGCGACGAACGCGTAGCTCAGCGCGGCGAGCAGCTTGCCGGCGAAGATCTGCCAGCGCTCGGTCGAGCGCGTGAGGATCGTCTTCAGCGTGCCGTGGTTGTCCTCGGACGCGACGATGTCGCCCGCCACGAGCGCGGTGATGAGCGGAAACAGCCACACGGAGCTGAACAGCAGGCCGACGAGCGGGATCGCGAGGCCGGTCTCGCGGACGTAGCGCCCGAACGGGACGTCGTCCGGTCCCCCGCTGCCGGTCAGCAGCGCGACGATGAAGATGATCGGCACGATCGCCGCCGCGCCGAGCCCAAGGTACGTGCGCTTCTGCGCGCGCAGCTTGCGCAGCTCCCAGCGGTACACGGTGCCGACGCCGGGTCGCCGGCCCGCGGCCCGGCCGACCCGCGGCGCGGCGGCCGCCCCGGCGCTCATACCCGTGCCTCGGCGCGCGCGGCCCGCGCGGCGGGCTCGGTCGCGGCGCTCGCGGCCGTGGGCACCGCGCCGGCCGGCTCCGGCGCCACGGGCGCAAGCGCCGCCGCC
>DATAZX010000041.1:0-33178 GCA_036271815.1 Solirubrobacteraceae bacterium | reverse complement strand
GTACTGGCTGTGGTACTTCTACAACGACTACCGGCTGTCGTTCGACATCGGCCTGCACGAGGGCGACTGGGAGATGGTGCAGTACCGGATGGCCGCGGATCTCGGCCAGCCCGACATCGCCGTCTACGCGCAGCATCGCTACGGCGAGATGCGCGAGTGGGACAAGATCGAGAAGTTCGCGGACGACCCGAACCGGCCGGTCGTGTACGTCGCGCGCGGGTCGCACGCGTCCTACTTCGAGGCGGGCTTCCACCAGACCGAGGCGTGGTACGACCTCGCCGACGGCAAGCGCCGGATGCCGCACCGCCCGACACTCGACATCCTCGGCGACGGCGAGCCGGCCTGGGCGCTGTGGCCCGGGCACTGGGGCGACACGATGCCGCGCGACTCGATCGAGTCCAACAGCCCGACCGGCCCGGGCGCGAAGAAGCAGTGGACGCGGCCCGACTCGATGCTCGACGACCCGCCGGCGGTGTCGAAGAAGGGCGAGGCCCCGAAGGCACCCGACGTGACCGTGACGCGTGCGAGCGGCCGGCTGCACGTCGAGTACGACGTCTCCAAGCGCGACCCGCGGCCGACGACGCTCGTGGTCACCGTCAACTCCAAGGACGAGCCGGGCGTTCCGCCGCATACGCTCGACATCGCGGTCGCGCCCGAGGGTCAGGGCAAGGTCACGACGGCGATCGTGCTGGATCCCACGAAGCACTACGACGTCTACACGAGCTCGATCGCGGGCGACCCGCCGGTGCCGTCGGAGTCCACGCTCGACGAGATCGTGCCGTTCGACGAGGCCAAGCCTGCCCTGACGACCGTCGAGCAGGTGCTGGGAAGGGTCAGCGAAGTCGTTGCGAAGATCCGCGGCGACGACTGAGGAGGACACGGCGCCTCACCCCAGCGCCGCGGCGCGCGCGGCCTCGACCTCCGCGCGGACGTGGCAACCCGCGACGTGGTCGTTGACGATCCCGGTCGCCTGCATCAGCGCGTAGGCGGTCGTCGGCCCGACGAAGCGAAAGCCGCGGCGCTTGAGCTCGCGCGCGAGCGCCTTGGACTCGGGCGTGGAGGACGGCATCTCCGACAGCGCCGCGGGAACGATCGCCGGTCCGTCCGCGGCCGGCGCGAACGACCACAGCAGGTCGGTCAGCGTCTCCCCGGCCTCCTGCAGCGCGACCGTCGCGCGCGCGTTGGCGATCGTCGCCTCGATCTTGCCGCGATGGCGGATGATCCCGGCGTCGCCCAGCAGCCGCTCGACGTCGCGCTCGTCGAACGCCGCGACCGCGCTCGGCTCGAAGCCTCCGAACACCTCGCGAAAGCGCGGGCGCTTGCGCAGGATCGTGATCCACGACAGCCCGGACTGAAAGCCCTCCAGGCACAGCCGCTCGTAGAGCAGCCGGTCGTCGCGCACCGGCCGCCCCCATTCGTCGTCGTGATAGGCCAGATACAGCGGATCGCTCGTCGGCCAGCATCGTCGGGGCTCCATGTCAACGGGTCTCATACGAACACAGGTTCGCATACCGTCCGGACCGAATGTCAACGTCCTGCCCCATGTCGCTCACTCGCCCGAACCCTCCGCTGCGTGGCTGCGCTCGAACCCCGGGCAGCGCAGCACGGGCAACCGCGGGTACTTCGGATAGCGGTCGTCCTCGAGCCCGCGCCGGCACATCGAGAACGACGACCCGCGCGTGTTGCGGATCACGCGCTGGTGACGGCAGCGATCGCACAGGCCGGCGGGCGGAGGCATGGCGGGCGACCCTAGCCGACCCACTCGCGGCCGGCGCGCCACGGTCCGGACGCCGTCCGGGGTCGTTGCCCAAGCAACTACAATGGGCCTTCGTGGCCACGTTCCTCCGCCTGCTGACCTTCCTGCGTCCATACCGGCGCGGCGTCTGGCTCTCGGGGCTGCTCGCGACGCTCGCGATGGGCACGACGGTCGCGATCCCCGCGCTCACGGGCGCCGCGATCAACGCCGTGGACGCGAAGGACGGCGGCCAGCTGCAGCTGCTCGGACTGCTGATCGTCGTCGCGGGCGTCCTGCGGCTCGGCCTCACCATCGCGCGCAGGCTGATCGCCGGCCAGGTGTCGCTCGGCGTCGAGTACGACCTGCGAAACCGCGTCTACGACCACCTGCTCTCGCTCGAGCTCGGCTTCTTCGACCGCCAGCAGACCGGCCAGCTCATGTCGCGCGCGACCGTCGACCTGCAGGCCGTGCGCTTCTACCTCGGCTACGGCCTCGTGATCATCGCCCAGGCCGCGCTGACGATCGTCTTCGCCGCGATCGCGATGATCGTCATCGACCCGCAGCTCGCGCTCATCGCGCTCTCCCCCGTGCCGTTCGTGATCGGGATCGCGCACCGCTACGGCCGCCGCTCGCGACCCGCGCTGCAGGAGGTCCAGCAGCGCATCGCCGAGCTGACGGCGGACGTCGAGGAGAACGTCGGCGGGGTGCGCGTCGTCAAGGCGTTCGCGCGCGAGGACCTGCAGCGCGAGCGCTTCGCCACGAGCGTGGCCCGCGTGTTCGACCAGTCGATGATCTCGACGCGGCTGCGCGCCTTCTACAACCCGTTCATCGGCTTCCTGCCGCAGATCGGCCTCGCCGCGCTGCTGTTCCTCGGCGGCCGCGCGGTCATCGACAAGCGCCTGGACCTCGGCGAGTTCACCGCCTTCTACACCTACCTGCTCGCGCTGCTCGCCCCGATGCGCACCGTCGGACTGCTGCTCGGGCTGTCGCAGCGATCGACCGCGTCCGGTGCGCGGATCTTCCAGATCCTCGATCGCGAGCCGCAGATCGTCGGCGCGCCGGGCGCCGGACCGCTGCCGCCGGGATCCGGACGCGTCGAGCTGCGCGGCGCGACGCTCGCCTACGAGGAGGGCGCCGCCCCCGCGTTGCGCGACGTCACGCTGACGGTGGACGCGGGCACGACGATCGCGCTCGTCGGCGCGACCGGCTCCGGCAAGACGACGCTCGTCGGCCTCATCTCCCGCCTCTACGACGTCACCGCCGGGGCGGTGCTCGTGGACGGCGTGGACGTCCGCGACGTCGACCCGCGCGCGCTGCGCCGCGAGATCGCTGTCGTCACCGACGACCCGTTCCTGTTCAGCGCGACCGTGCACGAGAACATCGCCTACGCGCGTCGCGAGGAGGCCACCCGCGAGGAGGTCGTCGCGGCGGCCAGGCGCGCGCAGGCGCACGACTTCATCGCGGCGCTGCCCGACGGCTACGACACGCGCGTCGGCGAGCGCGGGCTGACGCTGAGCGGCGGCCAGCGCCAGCGGATCGCGATCGCGCGCGCCCTGCTCGCCGACCCGCGGATCCTGATCCTCGACGACGCGACGTCGTCGGTCGACGCCTCGACCGAGCAGCAGATCAAGCGCGCGCTGCGAGAGGTCATGGCGGGACGCACGACGTTCGTCATCGCCCACCGCCTCTCGACGATCGCGCTCGCCGACGAGATCGTCGTGCTCGAGGACGGCCGCCTGCTCGACCACGGCACGCATGCCGAGCTGCTCGAGCGCTCGGCGTTCTACGGCGAGATCGTCGAGAAGGGCCTGCCCGACCAGGTCTTCCTCACGCGCAAGGCGCTCGAGCCCGAGGTCGCGGGCCTGTGAGCCGCGCCGATCGCCCGGCGATGCGCGGCGACCTGCGCCGCCGGCTGCGCTCGACCCGCGGTCGCGGGCGCCGGCTGCGCGGCCTGCTCGTGCTGCTGCGCCCCTACCGGGCGCGCGTGATCCTGATGCTCGTCGCGCTCGTCGCCGCGACCGGTGCCGGGCTTGCGCCCGCGCCGCTGGCGAAGTACGCGATCGACGACGGCATCAAGAAGGGCGACCTCGGCACGCTGAACCTGATCGTCGTCGCGTTCGTCGCGAGCGCGCTCGTGTACTGGGGCGCGACGTACGTGCAGACCTATCTCGTCGGCTGGGTCGGCCAGCGCGCGCTGCAGGACCTGCGCATGCGGATCTTCGAGCACCTGCAGTCCCAGCCGATCGGCTTCTACGAGCGCCGTCAGGCCGGCCAGCTGATCTCGCGCATGACCAACGACGTCGAGGCGCTCGACCAGCTCGTCACCGACGGCGTCGTGACGATGTTCTCGAGCTCGCTGACGCTCGTCGGGACCGTCGCGATCCTCGCGCTGCTCGACCTGCGGCTCGCGCTGCTGACGTTCCTGATCTTCCCCGTGATAGCGCTCGGCGCGCTCGCCTTCCGGGTCGCCTCGGCGGACGCGTACGCGCGCACGAGGACGGCGATCGGCGCGATCACGGCGTACCTGCAGGAGTCGCTGTCGGGGATCCGGATCCTGCGCTCGTTCGGCCAGGAGCCTCAGCACATCGAGCGCTTCCGCGAGCTCAACGAGACCAACCGCGCGGCCAACATGGTCACGGTCAACCTCAACGCGGCGTACTTCCCGGCGGTCGAGCTCGTCAGCGCGCTGGCGACGGTCGGGATCCTGCTCTACGGCGGCTTCCAGGTCATCCACGGCCAGATCGAGGCGGGCGTCGTGGTCGGCTTCGTCGTCGCGCTGAACGGCTTCTTCGACCCGATCCAGCAGCTGTCGCAGGTCTACACGACCTATCAGTCCGGGATGGCGGCGCTCGACAAGATCTTCGATCAGCTGGAGATCGAGCCCGACCTGGTCGACGCCCCGGACGCGACCGACCTCGGCCGCCTGCGCGGCGAGATCGAGCTGCGTGACGTGTCGTTCGGCTACGACACCGGCGACGAGCTCGTGTGGGCGGTGCGCCACGTCTCGCTGACCGTGGCGCCCGGGCAGACCGTCGCGCTCGTCGGCTCGACGGGCGCCGGCAAGTCGACGATCGCCAAGCTCGTCGCGCGCTTCTACGACCCGACCGAGGGCGCCGTGCTCGTCGACGGCTGCGACCTGCGCGACGTGACGCAGGCGTCGCTGCGCAGCCAGCTCGGGATCGTCCCCCAGGAGGGCTTCCTGTTCAGCGGCACGATCGCCGACAACATCGCCTTCGGCAGGCCCGACGCGAGCCCCGAGGAGGTCCGCGCGGCCGCACGAGCGGTCGGCGCGGACGAGTTCGTCGACGCGCTCGAGCACGGCTACGACACGCAGGTCGGCGAGCGCGGCACGCAGGTCTCCGCGGGCCAGCGCCAGCTCATCGCCTTCGCCCGCGCGCTCGTCGCCGACCCGCGGATCCTGATCCTCGACGAGGCGACGTCGAACGTCGACCTGCACACCGAGGGGCGGATCGAGGCCGGACTGCGGCGGTTGGTGGCGGGCCGTACCTCGATCGTCATCGCCCATCGCCTATCGACGATCCGCCAGGCCGGCCTGATCGTCGTGCTGGCGGGCGGGCAGATCGTCGAACAGGGGACGCACGACGAGCTGCTCGACGCCGAGGGCGCCTACTGGCGGCTGTACCGCGACTGGATGGAGCAGGCCGCCGCATAGCCCCCGGCCTCGGGCCACCGCGTAACCCAGCCGAGGCCCGACCGGGCCGAGGAATCCAGGCCGCCGAGGCTATACTCGCGGCCTGCCTTGCCGGGTGGAGTAATCGGCAACTCGCCAGGTTCTGGCCCTGGAATTCAAGGTTCGAGTCCTTGCCCGGCAGTCCTCACCGCAGGCGCAGCACGTCGTCGATCCCGAGCACGCCCGAGCAGCTGGCGAACGCGTCCTCGTCATCGGCGTTGCGCACGGTGATGCGCTGGTCGCCGTTGAACGTCACGCGCCACGCGGCGGGGCGCACGAGGCGACAGTCGCCGTTGGCTTCGCCGCCACGCTCGTAGCCGGAGAACATGAGCGAGGCGATCAGGGCGGGAGGCGAGAGGTCCGACGCGTCCAGCATCTGCGGCCTGGCTCCCGGGCTGAGGACGATCTCGTCGCCGGCCGGACCGGCGCGCGCGCGTCGCAACGGCCCGCCGCGTCGGTCGCGAGGCTGCAGGCGCAGCCGTCCTCTCACCGCGCACGGTCGTGCGGACACGTCCAGCAGAGCGATGTTCCCGAAGTCCTGGCCGCCGGCCTTGCCGCCTCCGAGGTACCGGCCCACGACCTGCCTCGCCCGGCACGGCGCCGCACGCCGCGTCGCGACGTAGAGGACGGTCTCGAAGCCGTCGGCTTCCTGGCGGGCACCGGGAAGAGGGATCTGCCAGGCGACGGTCCCAAACCGCGCAGCAGGGTCGTCGAGCTCGACGTAGGTGACCGATTGGGCTCGCATGCGGCGTGCCAGCAGCAGCGTGGAAGGCAGCTTGCGACCGGCGAATCGCGGCGTCGGCACCTGGGGTCCGTCGTCGAGACGGTCCTCGCCCTCGAGCGCGTCGACGGCGAACGGCGTCAGCGGCGCGACGGCTGCGCCGCGCGCGACCATGCCCGGCGAGCAGCCCGCGACCGTGAAGCTCGACAGGCTGCCATCGGCGCCGCGCAGACGGTAGAGCGCGGGAACGTCGACGCATCCGCGACGACCGCCGCGCGCGAGGCCGCGCCGCAGCAGCAGCGCGAGCGTCCGCGAGAGCGCACGATCGAGCACGGCCGGCTGCGCCGTCGCGGGCTTCGACAGATCGGATGCGCCGTAGTAGACGCACGCCTGCGCACGGACCGGCTCGCGCGGCACGACCACCCTCCCGCGCGGACGTGCGTGGCTCGGCAGGCTCGGCGCGTCGGCTGGGCAGGATGGGAATCCGGTCCCGGCGTGCAGGGCACGCGCGGCACGTCTCCCACCGGCGGCGCGCCCACCAGGCCCGGCGCGGTCCGCACGCCCGGCCTGCCCCGCACAGCCGGTGCACCCGGCGACCATGAGCGCGATCGCGACGAGCACGAGCACACGCGACCGGCCCGTGCGAAACGGCGCTTGCGATCTCGTGTCGTCGCACACGACGCACAGCATGGCGTCGCGCCGCGAGCGGCGCCACGCCCGCAAGCGCTCAGTCCACGCGGTGGTAGATGTGCACGACGACGCCGGTCGGGAAGACCTGCGTGTCGACGAGCTTCAGCGTCGTCTTGTCCGCGGTCTCGGGGAACACCCGCAGCCCGCCGCCGAGCACGACCGGGAAGACCATCAGGCGGTACTCGTCGATCAGCCCCGCGTCGTGCAGCGCGTGCACGAGCGTGCAGCTGCCGGCGATCATGATCGGCCCGCCGTCGGCCTCCTCGAGCTTGGCGACCGCGTCCAGGACGTCGCCCTCGAGCACCGTCGAGCTCGTCCACGCAAGCTCGCCCGCAGCGTCGTCGAGACCACGTGCTTGGGCATCGCGTTCATCTTGTCGGCGAACTCGCCGTCGCGCTCGGGCCACGCCGCCGCGAAGCCTCGTACGTCACGCGGCCGATCAGCAGCGACTCGGCCTCCATCGTCTCGGCGAGCTTGAACGCCAGCTGCTCGTCGCACATGTGCTCGAAGACCCAGCCCGCGTGAGGGTGCGTGGGCTCGCCGCCCGGAGCCTCCATCACGCCGTCCAGGGACACGAACTCCGTCACGAAGAGCTTGCTCGTCGGATCCTCCTCCTCATGGCGCCGGACGGCGCTCTCGGATCTACGGGTTGCGGAGAGTCAGACCGCGGCGCCGGCCGAAGTCATCGCTGCGTGCGGTCGTCTACGCGGCGCGCGAGCCGGGCGCGAACTGCGCCATGATCTGCGGCTCGAGGCCGGGGTCGAGCACGACGAGCACCTCGCTGCCGGCCTCGATCACGGTGTCGGCCTTCGGCACGAAGCCCGACTTGCCGCGCGGCAGCACGGAGATGATCAGGCTGCCCTCCGGCAGCCGCAGGTCCGCGACGCGACAGCCGGCCGCGGGTGCTCCGGGCGCGACCTCGACCTCGATGATCTCGAGCTCCTCGTCGGGCAGGTCGAGCAGGTGCACGAGCCCGTGGCCGGGGACCTCGTGCTCGATGAGGTTGAGGATCAGGTCGGTCGCCGAGACCGCCGGCTGCACCCCGAGCAGCTTGAAGTGCTGGAGGTTGCGGGGGTTGTTGCAGCGGGCGATGATCCGCTCGCAGAGGTACTTCTCCTTGGCGACCTGGCAGATGAGGATGTTGTCCTCGTCGTCGCCGGTGACCGCCACCACGAGATCGGCGCGCTGGATGCCCGCGCGCTCGAGCACCCACAGCTCCGTGCCGTCGCCGTACTGCACGGCGTGCTCGAGCTCCTGCTCGATGCGCAGGTAGGCGCGGCGGTCCTGCTCGATCAGCGTGACCTCCTGCCCGTTGCGGATCAGCTCGCGCGCGAGGTTGAGACCGACCTTGCCTCCGCCGACGACGATGACGTACATCAGGAGACGGCCGCGTCGGCGATCGCCTGTTCGAACATCGCGACCCCGAGCTTGACCGCGCAGATCGTGTGCAGTCCCTGCTCGGCGTACCAGTCCGCGCGCGCCGGGTCGAGCACGCGCACGACGACGTTGTGCACGCCGTAGCGGCGCTGGGCGATCTGCGCGACGAGGATGTTCGTGTTGTCGCCGCGCGTCGCGGCGATGAACACGTCGGCCTCCTCGACGCCGGCTGCCAGCAGCGCGTCGATCTCGATCGCGGTGCCGACGGTGAAGCGGCCGCCCGCGTCCTCCCACGACGTCGCCTGACCGGCGTCGAGGCGCTCGTGCGAGAGCGGGTCCTCGTCGAGCACCGACACCGTGTGACCCGCGGCGAGCGCGGACTTGGCAACGGCCGCGCCGACGCGCCCGGCCCCGACGACGAGAACCATCATGGGCCGGATGCTAGCCCTTACTCGGCCGCCGGTGAGGGCTCGATGCCCGGATCGTCACCGGCCGGCGCCGTGAGCAGCACGCGACAGGTGGCCTTGCGCACGACGAACTTCGTGGCATCTCCGACGAAGTTGTCCAGCGGTCCGCCGACGCCCCCGAAGCGCGCGCCGCCGCGGATCCGCGACGGCTCCTCGGCGGCGAGCACGATCAGCTCGACGCCGCGCCGCGCCGCCTCGGCGACGATCCCCTCCCCCGCCCGGCGCGCGCGGACGGTCGCGGTCGCGACGACGACGCCCTCGTACTCCTCGCCGACCGCCTTCGCCCGCGCCAGCGCCGCACGGGCACGCTTGAGCTGCGCGTCGGGCAGGCGCGCGTCCAGCGGCAGCGACAGCGGCACCTCGAAGACCCAGATCGCCTCGATCGTCGCGTCCGTGCTGTCCGGGTCGTCGGGGTCCTCGGTCGTCGCGAGGCGGCCGGCGGTCTGCACGATGTCGTCGTCCAGCGGCGTGCCGAGGATCGGGACGAGGATCGAGCCGTACTCGGCTCGCACGGGCTCGGAGCGCAGCGCGCGCTCGGAGATCACGACGCGCCCGTAGAGCGGCAGCTGCGCGCGGCGGCGATAGACGACGTACAGCGTCACGCCGATCCCCATCCACACGATCCCGACGATGCGCGCGCCGGCGTGAAACGCCAGCAGGCTGACGAGGCCGCCGGCGGCCATCAGCGCGCCGAGCACGGACGGCAGCGGCAGGTCGCCGCCGCCCACGCGCAGCGACAACGGGATCCGATACGGGCGCGGGAGATCGGCCTCGCGGTAGCGCAGCACGCAGATCGAGACGTGGGCGATGAGGAACGCCAGCATCGCGCCGAACGCGTAGATCCCGACGAGGAAGTCCAGGTTGCGCGGCGCGACCAGCGCGCCGGCGAGCGCCGCCGCGATCACGATCGCGATGTACGGCGTCCCGTAGCGGGGATGCAGGCGCCCGACGGCGCTCGGGATCTGGCGGTTGGTCGCCAGCGAGTACGCCAGGCGCGACAGGCCGAGCATCGCCGCGTGCGCGCCGACCATCAGCGTGACCGTCGCGAGCGCCGCGGTCGCGTAGACGAAGACCTCCGCGAGCCAGTGCGGATGAAACGCCCGCACGATCGCGAGCACCGGCGCGTCGAGCGCCTCGCCCTTCAGCGGCGGGTCGCCCGGCTTGACCGGCAGCGCCGCGACCGCGACGAACGCGATCCCGACGTAGATCACGACGACCGAGATCGTGGTGCTCGCGATCAGGCGCTTGAGGTCGCTGGCCTTGACCTTGATCTCGCCCGCGAGGCCGGCGGCCGACTCGAGGCTGGTGAACGCGACGCTCGAGACCGTCAGGGCGAACAGCAGGTCGCGCCAGCTCGGGCTCGTGCCGACGTGGATCGTCTTCGTCAGCGCCGGGACGTCGACGACGAGCAGCGCCCCGACGACGATCACGACGAGCTGCAGCGCGAGGTCGAGCAGCACGATCGTCGTCACGCGCTCGCGCCGCACCTCGCTGCCGAACGCGCGGATGTTGCGCAGCGCGACGTACGCGATGATCGCGAGCGCCAGGACGAGCTCCGGCGCCCCCCGGCCGAGCGGCGCCCAGAACGCCGCGACGTAGTTCGTCGCCGCGTACGCCGTGACGGCGATCAGGATCAGGAAGTCGAGCAGGACCGCCCAGCCGGCGACGAAGCTCCACAGCTCGTTGAACGCGTAGCGCGCGAAGACCGTCGAACCGGCCTTCTCGGGGTGCAGCACCGCGCCCTCGAGGTAGGTCATCGCGGTCAGCACGAAGAACAGGCCCGCGCCGAGGAAGACGACCGGCGTCAGCCCGACCGCGCGCGAGGAGACGATCCCGAGCGAGAAGTAGACCGCGCTCGCAAGCGACGTCCAGACGATCGCGAACAGCGTCGGCGAGCCGAGGCTGCGGCGCACGACGGGCGCGGGTCCGCCGGGCGGCAGCATCTACATCCGCCGCCAGGTGAAGTACAGCCGGCCGGCCCCGGCCAGCGCGAACAGGACGCCGAAGACGACGCCGCGCGCGAGCGGCCCGCCGCCGTTTCGCAGCGTCACGACGACGAGCGCGATCCCGATCAGCGCCATCGCCGCCGACAGCACGAGCGTCGTGGCGCGATGCACGCCGCCGAGGCCGTCACGCATGCGCGGGCAGCGTCGGCTCGGACTCGATGATGACGCGGCACGGACGCTCGGCGAGGACGGTCTCGACGGTCTTGCCGAACAGCGTCGTGCCGGTGCGCGGCGGCAGCGGCATGACGATCGCGCTCGCGCTCATCTCGCGCGCCTCGTCGACGATCAGCCGGCCCGTGCCGCCGGGGCGGACCTTCTCGACGTGCCCGGTGACGCGGCGCCCGCCCTGCTGCTTGGCCTGCTCGATGACGCCCATCGCGGCAAGCTCCTCCTGGGGCATCTGCGCGCCGATCGGCGACGCGTAGGGCACGGTGATCGTCACGAGCACGTGGATCCCGCGCCGTCGCCGGCTCGCGAGCTTCGCCGCGGTCGCGACCGTCTGCGGCGAGTAGTGGCGCGCGTCGAGCGCGACGAGCACGGACTCGTACTCGGCCTCGTTGTCCGTCACCGGCTTCGGGAGCACGACCTTGACGGTCGTGACGAGGTCGAGTCCCTGGTTGCGGCGATAGACGATGAACAGCGAGATGCCGAGCGCGAGCCAGACGACGCCCGCCGCGGCCACGGTCGGGTTGAGCACCGTCACGACGACGAACGAGATCGCGGTGCCGAGCCCGCCGAAGACCGCGAACAGGGGCAGCGAGAAGCCGGCGATCCGCACGTTGCCGGGGCCGGTGTAGGGGCGTTCGAAGTCCGGCGCGAGCTTGCGCAGGCGGATCACCGAGATGTGCGCGATCGTGAACGAGAGCATCGCGCCGAACGCGTACATGTTCCCGAGGAACGTGGCCTTGCCCGGGATCAGCGTGACGATCGCGATCGCGCCGAAGATGATGATCCCGATCCACGGCGTGCCGTAGCGCGGGTGCAGGCGCCGCAGGCGGTCGGGGACCTGGCGGTGGATGCCCATCGAGTAGACCAGGCGCGACACGCCGATCAGGCCCGCGTTCGTGGCGATGAAGAGGATCGTCGCGGCGAGCAGCCCGACGTAGATCTGCGCGGCGCCGGCCAGCGGGCCGAGGTGGATCGCCTTGACGACGCCGAGCACCGGGTCGCCGGCGTAGCCGCCCTGGTCCTCCGGGAGGCCGAGCAGCGACACGTACTTGCCGGTGTGGACGTCGAGCTTCACCGGCAGCGCCGACAGCGCGACGGCCGGCAGGGTGAAGTAGATCGCGAAGACGGCGAGGCGCACGCGGCTGATCGCCGCGGGGATCGTCGTGGCCTCGTCCTTGGCCTCCTCGGCGAGGTTGGAGATCGTCTCGATGCCGGTGTAGGCGACCATCCCGATCGGGATCGCGAGCAGGAAGTTCGACCACGTCGGCGCCACGCCGAAGTGGACGTTGGCCTTCAGCGTGCCCGTGTCGAGGACGAGCACGATCCCCACGACGACGAGCAGCAGCTGCGTCATGAAGTCCGTCACCGCGAGGACGATGTTCAGGCTCGCGGACTCCTTCGCGCCGCGGACGTTGATGAACGCCAGCACGACGATGATGAACGCGCCGGCGAGGATGTCCGCGGGCGAGGAGCGCAGCGGCTCCCAGAACAGGCCGCCGACGTAGTGCGGCACGAAGAACGCCGAGATCGCGACCGTGATGACGTAGTTGAGCATCTGGCCCCACGCCGCGAAGAACGACCAGAACTCGTTGAACGCGTGGCGCGCGAACGACGACGAGCCGCCCGCCTCGGGGTACATCGCGGTCGCCTCGGCGTACGTCGCGGCGGTCCAGAAGAAGATCACGCCCGTGATGACGAAGACGATCGGCGTGAGGCCGAGCGCGAGCGCCGCCACGAGCCCGAGCGCGTAGTAGATCGACGAGCCGACGTTGCCGTACGCGGTCGAGAAGAGCGCGTTGACCCCGAGCACGCGCTGCAGTCCATGGAGCCGGCGTTCAGCCATCCGCGGCGGGAGTCTACGCGCGGTGGTCCCAGGCTCAGCCGCGGGAGGCGACTACGCGCGGGGGCGCTCGAGCCGGCCGTGGCCGCGCGGCACGTGTCACTGCCTTCCGGCGCGCCAGCGATCTCGCACGTAGTCCTCGATCTCGATCTCGGGCAGCGCACGCGTGCTGTTGCTCATCCGCACCCAGAACATGGTGCGCTTGTCGCTCATCGTCGCGGAGATCGGCGACGACGAGCGGGCGATGTCGACGCGACAGACGTCGTGTCCACCGATCTGCTCGATACGAATGCGCGTGCGCATGACGTCGACCGTGCGCAGCGCCTCGCCGAGATGCGTCGTCAGCCAGTTCACGAAGCCGTCCGCGTTGTCCGTGTCGAGCATGAACGCGATCTGCTCGTCGAGCCCGACCCACTCACGAGCTTGGGCAGGCGCGCCGCTCGCCCGCGCAGCTCGGCGAGATGACTCGCCCACTGCTCGGCGACGAGCTCGTACATCCGCACGGCCGTCGTCTTGTCGATGGCGACGAACATCGCCTTGCCGAGAAACCCGCGTCCGACGAAGTGGCGCACGAGATCGGCGTCCTCGAGGATCGCCGCGAGCTCGTCGTCGAAGCGGTCGTTGATGATCTGCAGCTCGGGATGCGGTTCTCCTAGTACAGCGGGACCGTCGCCCCGTCCGTCGAGCAGGCATACCGGGCCAACCTCACGGACTACCGCGAGGCCGGAGATCGCGCGCAGCTCGTCGGCCGCGTCCCACAGGCTCTTCTCGAGATCGGCGAGGTCAGGAGCCACGGTGCCCTCTGCCTGGCGGGGGTGCGATGGTCACGGCGCGACTCTGCTTCTGCGTGCGCTCAGCCGGACCGAAGCGCGACGGAGCGCTCCACGGCACGGCGCTGACGAAGGCGCAACGTTCGGCAAGCTGCGATGGAGATCCGCGCCCTACGTCGTACCTTGTCGCGGATGTACGACGACAGCGTGATCGCGGAGGCTGCGGATCGCATCACGACCGCTGCGCCTGGCGCACAGGTGAGCCTCTTCGGCTCGCATGCGCGTGGCGAGGCGCACGAGAACAGCGACCTCGACCTTCTCGTCGTGGAGCCGGTGGTCGACGACGCCGCCGGCGAGGAGGTCCGGCTGCGCCGCGCGTTGGTCGGACAGCGGTTGTTCGTGGATGTCGTCGTTGTCATCGAGGCGGACGCCCGGCGACTGCGCGGGGTCCGATCCAGCGTGGTCGGCGCTGCCCTCGCCGAAGGTCGAGTTCTCGTCGCGTGACGTCGGAGGTCGCCCACGGGCTGCTCGCGCGTGCCCACGACGACGCCGTCGCCGCGCGGGCAACACTCGCGATCGGAGCCGGTTATGGACGCCATCGTCGGGTTTCACGCTCAGCAAGCGGTTGAGAAGTTCCCTCAAGGCGGTGCTCGCCATCCACGACGTGGCGTTTCCATTCACGCACGATCTCGAGGGACTCCTCGAGCTCTGCGCCGCATCCGGCCTCCAGCCCGCCTGAGGAGATCGTGTGCCACGCAGGCTCGCCGACGCCCTACGCCGTCCGCCATCGCTACGGCGGCGACCCACCCGGACTCCTCGCTCGAGACGCTGCCGTTCGCCTTGCCGGGTCAGCCGTCGACTGGGCCGATCAGGTGCTCGCCGGCTGAGCACGCGACCGAATCCGGCGCAGAGACGCTACTCGTCCTCGACGAACTCGAGGATCGCCTCGAGCGTGACGTCGTAGCCGAGCGTGTCGCCACCGGTCGGCAGCGCCTCTTGCCAGTCCAGGCCGAAGTCGCGGCGGTCGACGACGGTCGACAGCTCGATCCCGACGCGGTTCTCGGGGCTCAGCAGCCCGGGGCCGGGGAGGCCGATCCTGCCGCTCGCCTCGACCTCGCGGGTCTGGCCGTGGATCGTCAGCGCACCGGGCACGACGATCGCGCGGGTCTCGTCGCCGCGGAACTCCGACACGACCCACCGCACCTCGGGGAAGCGCGCCGCGTCGAGGAACTCGCCCGAGAGCATGCGATCGCGGATGACCGGGTTGTTGAGATCGAGGCTCGCCACCGGCACGGTGGCGACGAGCGTCCCGGCCGCGACGTCGAGCGTCGCGTCGATCTCCGCGAATCCCGCCCGGTAGTCGCGCAGGCCGAGGTGGCGGACCTTGAACGTCACCGACGAGAAGAAGCGATCGGCGTGCCAGACGCCGCCGGACAGGTGCTGCTCGAGGAACGTCGACGGCTGCGCGGCCACCGGACGGACTGTAGTCGCCGGGGAGCCCACGCGACCGGGGCAGGCGCGCCGCGTCCGCGTCCGCGACCGCGCCCGGGCGAAGGTCGTGGCGCCGGTGCGGCCGCGCCCGGGCGAAGGTCGTGGCGCCGGTGCGGCCGCGCACCGGCGCGGCCCAGGCGACGATCGGCCGCCGACCGCCGTCAGCGCCTGCGCTTCGGTGCTGCCGCGAGCTTGGTTGCCTCGTGGCGCTCGAAGGCGTTCAGCCGCGCCTCCTCCTCCCACTGGACCGTCGCCTTGGCGCTGGACGCCAGCAGCGTGCGGCAGCCGTGGCTCAGGCGCCGGGCACCGGGCACGTCGTGCGCGCAGACGGCCGCGCGGCGGTAGACGTCGGGGCCGTGCCAGATGCTCGCGCCCGGCAGGAACGCGTGCTCCAGCGACGCTCGGGCGAGCGTGCGCAGATCGGAGAAGCGCAGGTGGTACTCCGTCGTCGCGAGCTGGAACTCGTGGGTGATGTCGATGCGCTCGACGCCGGGATCGTCAGTGGCGAGTGCCACCGGCACGCCCGCCGCGCGGTAGCGCTGGAACGGGTGCGCGGCGCCCGACACGCCGAGGATCTGCGCGTTGCTCGTCAGGGGAGCCTCGACGAGCACGTGCTTGCGCGCCATCTCGCGCAGCAGCGACGGGTAGTTCGTCTCGTGGACGAGGTCGACGCCGTGGCCGATGCGCTCGGCGCCGGCGATCTCGACGGCCTGGCGGATGTGGAACTTCAGCGCGGCGGGATCGACGAGGCCGGGCACGAGCTCGCCGGCGTGCAGCGTGACGTGCGCCTTCGGATAGACGCCGCGCAGGTAGCGGATCATCTGCATCTGCAGGGTGTAGTCGCGCACCGCGACGGGGTCGTCCTCGGGCTGGACGAGGTTGACGCCGACGTAGCGGGGGTCTGCGCCCTGCAGCTCGAAGCCGAGCAGCAGGTTCGTGAAGACGGTGGCGGGATCCGTCGCACGGCCGACCTGGTAGTCGTAGCGGATCGTGACGGCACAGCCGGGCTGCGGGTTCGCGGTCTTGCAGCCCAGCAGCTCGTCGAAGCGGTTGGCGTCGCCGTCGGTCTCGGCGATCGCGCCGGTGACGACCTGCGCCATCCCGGCCGCGAGCAGCTTGCTGCGCATCGCCGCGAAGTCCGGGTCATAGCCGACCTGCTTGGCGAGCGCCCGCACGGCGTCGCCCTGCCTGGAGGCGAGCGTCTCGAGGTAGAGGACGTTCTGCTCGGCGTTGATGCTCGCGACCGCCGCGAGCAGGTCGCCCTTGCGGGTCGTGGCCGCGCCGAACTTGCCGAACGTCGCAAAGAAGTGGTCGTGGCCGCTCTCCGGTCCGGGCGTGAAGTCCTGCATCGACCAGGCGCGCAGGATCTGGTCGTAGAAGGCGCGATCGGTCGTCGAGTCGGCCATCGGCCGCTGACCGGCGGGACAGGTCGCGGCGCCCGGATCGAGCAGAGCGGGCACGAGACCGGCCGGCTTGGCGGGCTTGTACTGCGCGGTCAGGGTCGTCGTGTCGATGCACAGGCCGTCCTGCACGCCGAGGCGGATCAGCGTCTCGGTGGTCACCGCGCCCGACAGGTGGTTGTGCAGGTCGCCGCCCTTCGGCAGCGCGGCGAGGAACGCGTGCAGCCTGGTCGGGTCGTGGCGAATCGCATCGAGGTACGCCGCGGTGCGCTGCTCGTTGGTGGCCGCCGTCGCGGCCTGCGCACCCGCCGCACCGATGCCGGCCGCGACCACGAACGTCGCCATGGCGGCGGCGATGCGCCGCCCACGCCACGCCGCGCTGCGGCGTGCGATCGTCGCGATCCTGCGGCCGCCGATGACGGTCTCGAGCCCCATGTCCCACCCCCATGTCGTCGTCCGATCGCCGGACACGTCGGACTGCACCCCCCGGACGGGGCGCCGCTCGCGGCGCCCGTCCGAACGTAGCGCCGCCGGACGGCGAGCGTCAAGGGCACCTTTCAGGTGTGACGAGGAGGCGTCGAGTGCGGTATTTCCGGTGCGATGCGTCCCAGCGCCTGACGGATGCATCGGCGATGCATCCGTGCGACGGCGGGCCGGGCACAGTGCGATGGCACGAGCCCTGCCCGCCGCGCCGCTCCGGCGCGCCGAGGCGCCGTCAGGCGTTACGCGATGAGGGGGATGATCAGAATCGCGACGATGTTCGCGACCTTGATCATCGGGTTGATGGCCGGACCCGACGTGTCCTTGTAGGGGTCGCCGACCGTGTCGCCCGTGATCGAGGCCTCGTGGGCGAGCGTGCCCTTGCCGCCGAACGCGCCCTCCTCGATGAGCTTCTTCGCGTTGTCCCACGCGCCGCCGCCGGCGGTCATCGAGACGGCCATGAAGAGGCCCACGACGATGACGCCGATCAGCATGCCGCCGAGCATCTCGACGCTCAGCACGCCGACGATCAGGGTGAAGACGATCGGGATCAGCGACGGGATGATCATCTCGCGCTGCGCGGTCTTCGTCACGATGTCGACGCAGGTCGCGTAGTCGGGCTTCTCCGTGCCGTCCATGATGCCCGGCTTCTCCTTGAACTGCCGCCTGACCTCCTCGACGACGGCGCCGCCGGCGCGGCCCACGGCCTCCATCGAGAGCGCCGCGAAGAGGTAGACCATCATGCCGCCGATGAGCAGGCCCATCAGCACCTTCGGGTTGTCGATGAGGAACGAGACCGGCGCCTTGCCGTCCTTGCTGAGCTCCTTCTCGAGCTCGATCTTGAACGCCGCGAACAGCACGAGCGCGGCCAGCACCGCGGAGCCGATCGCGTAGCCCTTCGTCACGGCCTTCGTCGTGTTGCCGACCGCGTCGAGCGGGTCGGTCACGTTGCGAACCTCCTCGGGCATGTCCGCCATCTCGGCGATGCCGCCGGCGTTGTCCGTGATCGGCCCGAACGCGTCGAGCGCGACGATCAGCCCGCAGAGGCCGAGCTGCGCCATCACCGCGACGCCGATGCCGTAGATGCCGCCGAGCTGGTCGGCGCCGTAGATGCCGAACGCGAGCACGATCGCCGGCAGGGCGGTCGCCTGCATGCCCTGCGACAGGCCGGAGATGATGTTCGTCGCGTGGCCGGTCTGCGAGGCCTCGGCCGTCTTCTTGACCGGGTTGAAGCGCGTCGAGGTGTAGTAGTCGGTGATCAGGAACAGGCACGCCGTGACGCCGAGCCCGATCAGGGTGCAGAGGTACAGGTCGCCGACGGACGGCAGCGTGGAGTTCGTCACCGAGCCCGCCGGGAAGGCGAGCCCGTCCATGAGCCACTTCGTGACGGGGTAGAAGGCGATCGCGGCGATGACGCCGGACACGACGAGCCCCTGGTACAGCGCGCGCTCGACCTTGCCCGCGGCCGACTTGACGGCGAACGTGCCGATGATCGACGCGACGATCGCGACGCCGCCGAGCACGAGCGGGTACAGCGCGGCCTGGGTCGCGTTGCCGCCGCCGAACGTCAGGACGCCGAGCAGCATGACCGCGACGGCCGTCACCGCGTACGTCTCGAAGAGGTCCGCCGCCATGCCGGCGCAGTCGCCGACGTTGTCGCCGACGTTGTCGGCGATCACGGCCGGGTTGCGCGGGTCGTCCTCGGGGATGCCCGCCTCGACCTTGCCGACGAGGTCCGCGCCGACGTCGGCGCCCTTCGTGAAGATGCCGCCGCCGAGCCGCGCGAAGACGGAGATCAGCGAGCCGCCGAAGCCGAGGCCGATGAGCGCGTCGACGGCCTCCTTCTGCGTCTTGTCGAACAGCAGCGTGAGCACGCCGTAGTAGCCGGCGACGCCGAGCAGCGCGAGGCCGACGACGAGCATGCCGGTGATCGCGCCGCCGCGGAAGGCGGCGTTCAGCGCGGGCGGGATGCCGCCGCGCGCGGCCTCGGCGACGCGGCAGTTGGCCCGCACCGAGACGTTCATGCCGATGAAGCCGGCCGCGGCCGACAGGCAGCCGCCGATCGCGAAGCCGATCGCGACCTCGATCGACTGCAGCGGGATCAGGACGATGAAGAGCAGCACCCCGACGATGCCGATCGTCGTGTACTGGCGGCGCAGGTACGCCGAGGCGCCCTCCTGCACGGCCCTCGAGATCTCCACCATGCGCTCGTTGCCCGGTGACAGCGCGAGCAGCGAGCGTGTGGTCAATGCGCCGTAGAGCACCGCCAGGCCGGCGCACACCAAGGCGACGACGACCCCATGGTCAATCAGGAATGTACTCAAGGGAACAGCCTCCAGAGTTGTTGCGCAAACGAGCACCGATGCGACCGCACGGCATCGCCGTACGAACGCAGAGCAGCCACCCCCAGCTGCGAGAAACGCGCGCGCAGTCTAACCGCAGCGGCGGCGTCAACGCGCCGCGGCGGCCCGCCAGGGGCGCGCGACGGCGCCGGCCACGTCCCGCGCGACCGTCCTCGGACCTTGCTGCGCCGCGCGCCGCGAGCCGGCGCGGCCGGCTCAGTGGCCGGGCACCCAGAGACGCCCGCTGGACACCGCCGAGTCCGGCTCGCCGGGCTGCGGCGGGGCGGCGGGCTCGGCCGCGGCCGCGGCGGACGGGGCTCCGGCGGGGGCCTTCGCGCCGGAGCGCGCGTAGGCGAGCTGCAGCTGCGAGAGGGCGTCGCGGACCTGCTTGGCGTCCGGGCCGAGCGTCGGCTCGACGAGCGGCAGCAGCGCCCGCACGGCCTCGATCGCGAGCCGCACCTGCTCGAAGTCCGGCTCGCCGTCGTCGGCCTGACCGGTGAGGCCGGCGCGGCGCGCGGCGAGGTTCAGCAGCGAGATCACCGTCTGGACGAGGACGTCGTCGACGCGGATGCGTGCGAGCTCGGCCTCGTAGGCCGCGCGCAGCTCCTCGTCGGACATCGTGTCGGGATCGGGCGGCGTGCTGGCGGGCTCCGTGCTCATGCGGGCACCTCCTGGGCGTAGGTGGTCGTGGTCTCGCGCACCGTCTCAGCGTAGACGTCGCGCAGATCGGCTCCGGCGAGCAGCGCGGTGCGCTGGCGCTGCGCGCCGTTGGGACCGTCGAGCGCCGGATCGATCCGCAGCTCGCGGCGCACCGGCTCCGTCCACGACCACAGCTCGTCCACGGCCGCGCGCGTCGGGACCTCGACGCCGCGGCGCAGGTCGATCATGCGGCCGTCCATGCCGAAGCGGATCGCCCGCCAGACGTTCTCCTCGATCAGCCGGTGCGGGAGCTCCTCGGACGGCACGCCGTCGTCGACGTCGCGCAGCGCCTGGGCCGCGCACGCGACGACCAGCGCGGCGAGGCCCTCGGACTCGCCCGCCGTGACCTGCGCGTCGGCGATCCGCACCTCGACCGTGCCGTAGGAGGCGTGCGGGCGCACCGACCACCAGACCTGCGTGTACTCGACGATCGAGCCGGTCGCGATCAGCAGCTCGATGTACGCGCGGTAGGCGCGCCAGTCGCCGAAGGCGTCGGGCACGCCGCAGCGCGGGAAGGACTTCGTGAACGTCTGGCTGCGGACGGAGTGCAGCAGCGTGTCGCGGCCCTCGAGGAACGGCGAGCTCGCGCTGACGGCGAGCAGCAGCGGCAGGACCGGGCGCAGGCGGTCGCACAGCGCGACGGCGCGGTCGGCGCCGCGCACGCCGACGTGGACGTGCAGCGAGAACGTGTTGTTGCGGCGCGCCACGTAGCCGAGCCCGTCGACGACGCGGCGGTAGTGCTCGGTGTCGATGTTGCGCTGCTCGCGGTAGTCGGCCCACGGGTGGGTGCCCGTCGAGCCGAGCGCGATGCCGCGCCGCGCCGCGAGCGCGAACAGCCGCCGGCGCCGGTCGCGCTGGCTTGCGATCGCGGCGTGCAGGTCCTCGCCGCGCCCCGAGATGATCTCGATCTCCGACGAGATCAGCTCGCCCGTGATCGCGTCGTGCAGGCCGGGGTCCTCGGCGGCGGCGTCGCGCAGCTCCTCGAAGCGCGGCACGAGGTCGAGGGTCTGCGGATCGAGCACCGCGAACTCCTCCTCGAGGCCGACCGTGAGGTCGGTCGAGGTCGCGAACATCTCCTCGGTGCGGTTGAGGTCGATGGGCATGGGGCCGGGCCGGCGGAGCGACTGCTACGTGAGGTAGAAGTACAGCGCGTAGAGCAGATCGACCGCCGGCGACGACGTGTGCACGGTCACGTCGGGCGGAACGGAGAGCAGCGCCTCGGCGTAGTTGAAGATGATCTTCACGCCCGCATCGACGAGGTCGTCGGCGATCGGCTGCGCGGCGACCGTCGGGACCGCGAGGACGCCGACCACGATGTCCTCGTGCTCGACGACGGATCGCAGCTCGGAGCTGTGGCGCACGCGCGCGCTGCCGACCGTCTGACCGACCTTGCGCTTGTCGGTGTCGAAGATCGCGACGAGCCGGAAGCCGTGGTCGGCGAAGATGTCCGACGACGCGATCGCCTGGCCGAGGTGGCCGGCGCCGAACAGCGCGATGTTGTGCTGGCCGGAGGTGCGCAGGATCTTGCGGATCTCCGAGACGAGCGCGTCGACGTTGTAGCCGACGCCGCGCTTGCCGAACTTGCCGAAGCCGGAGAAGTCGCGCCGGATCTGCGTCGAGTTGACGTGCGTGTAGTCGCTGAGCTCGCGCGAGGAGATCGTCTCCTTGCCCATCTTCTTGGCCTGCGTCAGCACCTGCAGGTAGCGCGAGAGGCGCGCCGCGACCCCGAGCGAGAGCCGCTCGCCGATCGCGAAGGTGCCGTCGACCGGCGACGACGCGTCGGCTGGGGCGGGCTGTGAGAGAACGCGATCGCCGGGCGTCATCGAGCGGTTCACTCTATCCAGATGCTCCCGCAGGGCGGCCCCCTCGACGAAGTGCTCGAACAGCTCGACGCCGTCGAGCGTGAGGACCGGGATGCGCTCCAGGTACGCGGCGTGCAGCACGTCGTCGGTCGTGATGTCGATCTCCGTGAACGGCGCGCCGACGGCCTCGACGACCGCCCGCGCGTCGTCGCAGAGGTGGCAGCCGGGGCGGCCGTAGAGGATCAGCCCGCCCGGAGGCGTCTGCGTCGCGGGCGCGGCCATCTACGCGAGCGCGCGCTCGCCCGACGCATAGGCATCCAGCGCGAGGTAGCGCGGGAACGGCTGCGCCTCGACGAAGCGGCCGGCCGACGCGATCATCGCCGCGTTGTCGGTGCACAGCGCGCGCGGCGGGATGCCGACCGCGACGCCGAGCCCGGTCAGCCGCTCGCGCAGCGGCCCGTTCGCCGCCACGCCGCCGCCGATCGCGAGGCGGCCGGAGGCGCCGTCGCCGGCCGCTGCCAGCGCGCGCTCGCAGCGCCCGGCGAGCGCCTCGACGATCGCGTGCTGGTAGCTGGCCGCGAGGTCCGCGCGGCGCGCCCGCGCCTCGTCCTCGCCGAGGTCGCGCACGCGGTACAGCAGCGCGGTCTTGACGCCCGCGAAGGAGAAGTCCAGGCCCTCCAGCCCGCGCGCGACGGGGAACGCGAACGCCCGCGGGTCGCCGTCGCGCGCGAGGCGCTCGAGCGCCGGCCCGCCGGGAAACGGCAGGCCGAGCAGCCGCGCGCCCTTGTCGAAGGCCTCCCCCGCGGCGTCGTCGAGCGTGCGCCCGAGGACCGTGAACGTCGCGTGGTCCTCGACGCGCGCGAGCAGCGTGTGCCCGCCGCTTGCGAGCAGGCATAGAAACGGCGGCTCCATGATCGTCTCGCCGCCGCCGGCGCTCGCGTCCGCGCGCAGGAAGTTCGCCGCGACGTGCCCCTGGAGGTGGTCGACCGGCGCGAGCGGCAGCCCGCGCGCGGCCGCGATCGCCTTCGCCGTCGCGACGCCGACGAGCAGCGCGCCGACGAGCCCGGGACCCTGCGTGACGGCGACGAGGTCGACGTCGTCGAGCGTCGCCCCCGCCGTGCGCAGCGCGTCGTCGACGGCGGCGTTGGCGAGCTCGAGATGGTGACGCGAGGCGATCTCCGGGACGACGCCGCCGTAGGCGTCGTGGATGCCCTGCGACGAGATCACGTTCGAGCGCACCTCGCCGTCGCCGGTGACGACCGCGGCGCAGGTGTCGTCGCAGCTCGTCTCGATGCCGAGGATCAGGGCGGGGGCGGCCATCTACGCGGGCGCGGGGTTCGGCACGTCGTCGAAGCGGCCCGAGAGCGTCGACGGCGTGCGCCACATGATGACCGCGTCCTCGCCGTTGTCCTGGTAGTAGCGCCGCCGGCGCCCGGCGGCGCGGAAGCCGTAGCGCTCGTACAGCGCGATCGCCCCGACGTTCGACTCGCGCACCTCGAGCGTGTAGCGCGCGCGCTCGTCGTCGATGCGCTCGATCAGGGCGCTGAGCAGCAGCGTCGCGATCCCACCGCGCCGGTGGGCCGGGTCGACGGCGACGTTCATGATGTGCCAGACGGTGTCATAGCGCGAGCAGACGAGGTAGCCGACGAGCTCGCCGTCGATGTCGGCGGCGACCGACACGCCCGACGACTTCGACAGCTCGAGCACGAACATCGCCAGCGACCACGGCGTGGAGAAGACGCGCCGCTCGAGGCCGATGATCTGCGGCAGGTCCGCGTAGGTCAGGCGGCGGATGTGGACGGCTGCGTCGGTCACGGCTTGCTTCGCACGGCGTCGGGCTTGCGCAGGTAGTCGGGCACGACGAGGTCGCGGTGAGACCCGCGCGGCGCCCGCAGCGCGAGCCGGCAGATCGTCCGTGCGCTGACGCCGTGTCGCGGCGAGTCGTCCTCGGGCACGACGCAGCCGGCGGCCTGCAGATCGTCGCGAAATCGTAGCGCCCCGTCGCCCACCGCCAGCCAGCCCGCGCCGGCCAGCGTGCCCGCCTGCGCGGGGGCGGCGGCCCGCGGCTCGAGCACCTGCTCGCCGTCGCGCCAGCCCGCGACGAAGACCTCGCCGCGCCGCGCGTCGACGACCGCGAGCACGCCCTGGCCGGGGCCGGCGTCGGGTCCGGCCGCCGCGGCGAGCGCCTCGAGCGTCGAGACGCCGACGAGCTCGGCCTGCGCCGCCTGCGCGAGCGCGCGCGCCGTCGCGACGCCGATCCGCAGGCCGGTGAAGCCGCCGGGCCCGAGCCCCACGGCGACCCGGTCGACGGCGGCGAACGCGATCCCGGCCTCGGCCAGCAGCTCGTGCGCAGCCGGCAGCAGGTGCGCGGCGTGCCCGGGCCGCTCGCCCGCCAGCGGGTCGTGCCGGCGCTGCGTCGCTCGCTCGGGCGCATCGGAGTCCAGCAGCGCGACGACGGTCGCCGCCGTCGCGGTGTCGAAGCCGAGGACGATCACGGTGCCACGCGCACGAGGCGACGGTCGCCGCCGCGGTGCTCGAGGTGCACGCGCGCGACGACGCGCTCGGGGTCCAGGCCCGCCGGCGACCCGACCTCGGGCCACTCGACGAAGGCGACGCGATCGGCCCCGAGCTCGTCTGCCAGCAGCGCCGGGTCCTCGTCGCCGACGTCGACGAGGCGATAGAGGTCGAGGTGGGAGATCGGCACCGTGCCGTCGTAGCGGCGCGCGATCGTGAAGCTCGGGCTCGTGACCGCGCCGATCACGCCGAGCGCGCGGCAGGCGCCGCGCACGAAGGTCGTCTTGCCCGCCCCGAGGTCACCCGAGACGAGCACGATGTCGCCCGGTCGCAGGCGCTGCGCGAGGCGCGCGGCGACGGCCTCCGTCTCGGCGGGCGCGGCGGTCTCAGTCGTACTCGCCATCGGCGGTCTGCAGCCGCAGCCCCACGCCGACGAGCGTCAGCGCGGCGCCCATCAGGAAGAGCAGGCGCGGGTCGGCCCCCGTGCTGGGAAGCGCCGTCGCCGGGGTCGCGCGCGGCGCCAGCTCGGGGGTGCTCGGCGGACTTGGCGCCGGATCCCTCGGGTGGCTCTGCGCGAGCGGGACCGGTGGGTGCTTGGAGACGCCGGAGCCGGTCGTCGGAAGGGTCGTCGTCTGCGCGTACGCGGCGGCCGGCACGCACAGCGCGATCGCTGCGAGCACGACGACCAGGCCCCTCGAGATCGGCACGACTCGGACTGTAGTCGCTGAATCGGGTGGAGCATCGGCGACGCGCTGCGGTAGCGTCGCGGCCGTGCTGACCGCCGCCCAATCCGAGCGCCTCGCGGCCTGCGCGCGCGTGCTCGACGCGCCCGCGCGGATCGTGATGACCGGGGTCGTGAGCCCCTCCGCGCGCGCCGCGGTGCTGTCGGGCGCCGGTCCGGGGGTCGAGGTCGCGATCGTCGATCCGAGCGAGATCGAGCGCGTCGACGGCTCGATCGACGTGCTCTTCATCGGGCCGACGGCGCGCTACGGCGTGGCGCTGGACATGCTGCGGCGCTGGCCCGGCCGCGTCGTGCCGGGCGGCGTGCTGTTCGTCTACGGCGCCTTCGCCGCGCCGGCGCTGACGACCGCGCTGCTGCGCACGATCGGCTCCTCGCGCGCGTGGCGCTACTTCGGGCGCGAGGGCGCGCTCGCCGAGTACGTGCAGGCCGACCTGTCGCACGGCGAGCGGGTCCTCGACGCGATCGCGCAGGCCGCGCAGATGCCGTCGTTCGCGCGAACGCTGGCGCGCCGGCGGGGTGCGAAGGCCACGACTTCGTAGGTCCCCGCCGCTAGCCTGAGAGGCATGGCGAAGACCGACATCACCCCGATCACGAAGACCGACGACGAGTGGCGCGAGGCGCTGTCCCCGGAGCAGTACGAGATCCTGCGCCGGGCGGGCACCGAGCGGCCGTTCACGGGCGAGTACGTCGACGAGAAGACGCCCGGCATGTACAACTGCGCGGGCTGCGGCGCCCCGCTGTTCGACGCCACGACGAAGTTCGACTCCGGCACCGGCTGGCCGAGCTTCACCGACCCGGCCGTCGCCGAGGCCGTCGAGCTGCGCACCGACCGCAGCCACGG
Organism: Solirubrobacteraceae bacterium; assembly: GCA_036271815.1. GTDB lineage: Bacteria > Actinomycetota > Thermoleophilia > Solirubrobacterales > Solirubrobacteraceae > CADCVQ01. The sequence goes on along the minus strand of DATAZX010000041.1, from coordinate 7,402 downwards.
CATGTCGCGCACGGAGGTCGTCTGCAAGAGCTGCGGCGGCCACCTCGGGCACGTGTTCCCGGACGGTCCCGGATCCAGCGGCCAGCGCTTCTGCATCAACTCGGCCTCGCTGAAGCTCGACCCGGCCGAGGGGTAGCGCCCACGCGCGGGCATCATCCCCAGCATCGATCCCGACGGCCTGCTGCGCGCTGGCACGGCGGGACACCTGACGACGGACGCGCATCTCGCGACGCTCGCCGCCGAGCACGGGGCCGACGTCGTCTCCCACGATCGCGACGTCGGACGCTTCACCGGGATCCGCCACCGCCTTCCCGGCTGAACGTCGCTGCGGCGGCATGCCGGGCTCGCCGCGCCGATCCGGCAGAGGCGCCCCGGCTCGCTTGCGGGACCCGTCCCGATGCTCGGCGGTCGCCCCGCGAACGGCATCGCCCGGCGGCCGCGTTCAGAACAGCCCGAGCTGACCGTCCTCCGGGTCCTCGTCGGCTGCCGGCGGCCCGTCCGGGGGCTGCGGCGCTGCGGGCTGCGGCCGCTCGGGCTCGGCGGCCGCCGGCTCCACCACCGACGCCGGCTCGTCGACGGCCGGCTCGTCCACGGCCGGCGGCTCCGGCTGCGCGGGCGGATCCATGGCGAGCAGCGCGGGCAGCCGCGCGACGTCGGCGCGCAGCGTCTCGAGCAGCGAGCGCGTGTAGAGCGCGGCGGCCGGGTGGTATAGCGGATACAGCCGCACCGCGCGGCTGCCGATCGTGACGATCTCGGCCTGCCCGTGCAGCCGCGAGATCCCGACGGGCTCGCCGCGCAGGAGCTTCGTCGCGAAGTTGCCCAGCGTGCAGATCACGCGCGGCGCGATCAGCTCGACCTGGCGCATCAGGTAGCTCTGGCAGTTGTCGATCTCCACCGGGAGCGGGTCGCGATTGCCGGGAGGGCGGCACTTGAGCACGTTGGCGATGAACACGTCCGAGCGTGCAAGCCCGACCTCGGCGAGCAGCTCGTCGAGCAGCTTGCCGGCGGCACCGACGAACGGGACGCCGCGCTCGTCCTCCTTGGCGCCCGGTGCCTCGCCGACGAACATCAGGTCGGCGTCGGCGTTGCCGGCTCCGAACACGACCTGCGTGCGCGTGCTCGCCAGCTGCGGGCAGCGGGTGCAGCCGCGCGCCTCCTTGAAGACCGACGTGAGCTCCTCGCGGCGCTCTGCGCTCGTGGACACGCGCGGATGGTAGAGGCGGATGGCGTCGGCTATCGTCCTGAGTGCGCGCCGCGTCACCGCGACTGCGCAACCACGAGACGCGACCGGTACCTCCCCGAGGACTGGACCGACATGAACGACGGATGGGACTCGAAGCCGACTGCCGGGCCGCGGCGCGCGCGCCGCGACGGCGCACCCGATCGCGGGCCGCTCGCATCCGAGCGCTGCGACGCGCCGAGCGTCGCCATCGTCGGCGACGGCCGGCTCGGCAACGCGCTCGCGGTCGCGCTCGCCGCGGCCGGCATCGAGGTCACCGGCCCGCTCGGCCGCGAGGACGCACCGCCGTCCGGCGTCGGCGCGGTGCTGCTGTGCGTGCCCGACGAGCAGATCGCGATCGCGGCGGCAGCCCTGTCGCCGACAGCGCCCGGCGCGGCAGCCGGGGCCGCGCGGCGAGCACCGTCCGGCGCGAGCACCCGGCCGGTGGCGGCGTCCGGCGCGACCGGCGCCACGACCCCGTCCGACCGGCCGAGCCCGCTCGTCGGCCACTGCTCCGCCGCCACGACGCTCGCCCCGTTGCACCCGCATGAGGCGTTCTCGCTGCATCCGCTGATGACCGTGACCGGCGCCGGCGCGGCGTTCGCCGGCGCCACGGCCGCGATCGCCGCCACCACGCCGCGGGCGCTGGCGCTTGCCCGCGACCTCGCGCACGCGCTCGGCATGCACCCGGTCCACGTCGCCGACGAGGACCGCGCCGCCTACCACGCCGCCGCCTCGATCGCCTCGAACTTCCTCGTCACGCTCGAGGGCGTCGCCGAGCGCCTCGCCGCGACCGCAGGCATCGACCGCGAGCAGCTCGTCGCGCTCGTGCGCGCGAGCGTCGAGAACTGGGCGGCAGGCGGGGCGGCCGCCGCGCTGACCGGCCCGATCGCCCGCGGCGACGAGCGCACGGTGCGGCTGCAGCGCGCGGCCGTCGCCGAGCGCGCGCCTGAGGATCTCGAGCTCTTCGACGCGCTCGCCGCCGCGACGCGACGGCTCGCCGCCGAGCGGATGGTGGCCGCATGAGGACGATCCGCACGATCGCCGGCCTGCGCGCCGAGCTCGACGGACCGCGCCGCGCCGGCCGGCGGATCGGCCTCGTGCCGACCATGGGCGCCCTGCACGAGGGCCACCTCTCGCTGATCCGCCGGGCGCGCGCGACGTGCGAGCTCGTCGTCGTGTCGCTGTTCGTCAACCCGGCCCAGTTCGACGAGGCCGCCGACCTCGACGCCTACCCGCGCGACGAGGCCCGCGACGCGGCGCTCGCCCGCGCGGCCGGCGCCGGCGTGCTGTTCGCGCCGCCCGCCGCCGAGATCTACCCGGCCGGCTTCGCGACGACGATCCGCGTCGGCGGCGTCGCCGAGCCGCTCGAGGGCGAGGTCCGCGGAGCCGAGCACTTCGCCGGCGTCGCGACCGTCGTCGCCAAGCTGCTCAACATCGCCCAGCCGGACGTCGCCTTCTTCGGCCAGAAGGACGCCCAGCAGGTCGCCGTCATCCGGCGGCTCGTGCGCGACCTCGACATCCCCGTCCGCATCGAGGTCGGCGCGACGGTCCGCGAGCCCGACGGCCTCGCGCTCTCCAGCCGCAACGCGCGCCTGCGAAACGGCGATCGCGCGCTGGCGCTCGCGCTGCCGCGCGCGCTCGACGCGGCCCGCGGCGCCGTCGCGCGCGGCGAGCGCGACGCCGCCCGGATCGCCGCCGCGGCCCGCGCCGCGATGACCGACCACGGCGTCGAGCCCGAGTACCTCGAGCTCGTCGCGCCCGACAGCTTCGCCCCCGTCCGGCGCGTCGGCGACGAGCAGGTGCTCGTCGCGGTCGCCGCTCGCGTCGGCGACGTGCGCCTGATCGACAACGAGCTGCTGGCGGCGCGCGAGCCCGCGCCCGCCGGCACCGACACCTCTACCGGGAGTCCATGAGATGCAGCGAACGATGCTCAAGTCCAAGATCCACCGGGCGACGGTCACCGGCAGCGACCTGCACTACGTCGGCTCGATCACGATCGACCCCGACCTGCTCGAGGCGGCGGACATCCTCGAGCACGAGCAGGTGCACGTCGTCGACGTCGACAACGGCGCCCGCTTCGAGACGTACACGATCGCCGGCGAGCGCGGCTCGGGCACGGTCCAGGTCAACGGCGCCGCCGCCCGCCTCGTGCACCGCGGCGACACGATCATCGTCATCTCCTACGCCCAGTACGACCGCGACGAGATCAAGCGCTACGAGCCGCGCGTCGTGCACGTGCGCGCCGGCTCGAACGAGATCCTCGACATCGACAACCAGGTCGCCACCCTCCTGACCGCCGTGGAGCCGCTCTGATGTCCAGCCACCCCAGCCAGATCTCCGCCGCCGCGACGACCGACCGCCTGCCCGTCACGCTGCCGCGCCTGGCCGAGATGAAGCGCCTCGGCGAGCCGATCGTGATGGTCACGGCCTACGACTTCCCGAGCGCGCGCGCCGCCGAGGCCGCAGGCGTCGACATGGTGCTCGTCGGCGACTCCGGCGCGATGACCGTGCTCGGCTACCCGTCGACGGTCGCAGTGCAGACCGACGAGCTGCTCGTGCTCGCGAAGGCCGTTCGGCGCGGGCTGCGGACGCCGTTTCTCGTCGGCGACCTGCCGTTCGGCTCCTACGAGGTGTCCGACGAGCAGGCCGTGCGGACCGCCGTGCGCTTCGTCAAGGAGGCCGGCTGCGACGCCGTCAAGCTCGAGGGCGGCGGCCCGACGCCGACCGCGCGGGCGCGCGCGATCGTGCAGGCGGGGATCCCGGTCGTCGGCCACATCGGCCTCACGCCGCAGACCGCGACGGCGCTCGGCGGCTACCGCGCCCAGGGTCGCAGCGCGGCGGCGGCCGCCCGCGTCGCCGCCGACGCGCTCGCGCTGCAGGAGGCCGGCTGCTTCGCGATCGTCTTCGAGGCGATCCCGTCGCAGGTCGCCGAGGCGATCATGCAGCGCATGGCGATCCCGGTCATCGGGATCGGCGCCGGACCCGCCACCGACGGCCAGGTGCTCGTCTTCCACGACCTGCTCGGCATCCGCGAGGGGCTCGGCGCGCGCTTCGTCAAGCGCTACGCGAACATCCAGGACGAGATGGCCGCGGGCGTCGCCGCATACGCCGCCGACGTGCGCAGCGGACGCTATCCCGAGCCGCAGCACGGCTACGCGATCGACGCCGAGGAGCTACGCGCCTTCCGCCAGCACCTGGCATAGAGTGCCAGGGCAGTGGCCCGGCTCTCGCAGATCTTCGCGCCGAAGGATCGTGCGTTCTTCGACCTCTTCGAGGCGGCCGCAGCCAACGTGTACCGGGCGGCGGACCTGCTCGATCAGATGCTGCGCTCCTATCCCGAGCAGGCCGAGCTCGCCCGCGCGATCCTGCTCTGCGAGCAGGAGGGCGACCGGATCACGTACGACATCGTCCAGCGCCTGAACTCGACGTTCGTCACGCCGATCGACCGCGAGGACATCCTCGCGCTCGCGTCCGGCCTGGATGACATCGTCGACTTCACCGAGGAGGTCGCCGACTACCTCGGCCTCTACAAGATCGAGGCGCCGATGGAGCAGGCGCAGCGCCTCGCGCACATCCTCATGGAGTCCTGCCGCCAGATCACCGAGGCGGTGCCGCGGCTGCGCGGCTTCGGCGACGTCTCGCACTTCACCGGCGAGATCCACCGCCTGGAGACCGAGGGCGACCGCGTGACGCGCGGTGCCGTCGCCTCGCTGTTCGACACCGGCATCGACCCGATGGTCGTGATCCGCTGGAAGGACATCTTCGAGCGTCTCGAGGACGCGATCGACGCGACCGAGCTGATCGCGAACGTGCTCGCGAACATCATCGTCAAGAACTCCTAGTCGTTCCCCGGCGGTCGCGTGGACTCAGACATCATCCTGGTCATCGTCGTGGTCACGGCGCTCGCCTTCGACTTCACGAACGGCTTCCACGACACCGCCAACGCGGTCGCCACCTCGATCTCGACCCGCGCGCTCGCGCCCCGCACGGCCGTCGCGCTCGCCTCGATCCTGAACTTCGCAGGCGCGTTCGTGTCGCTGAAGGTCGCCGCGACGATCGCGAGCGGCATCGTCGATGCCCACGTGATCACGACGACGGTGATCTTCGCCGGCTTGATCGGCGCGATCTTCTGGAACCTCGTGACCTGGTACGTCGGGCTGCCGTCGAGCTCGTCGCACGCGCTCATCGGCGGCGTCGTCGGCGCGGCGTTCGCGTCCGCCGGCTCGAGCGCGGTCAAGGGCACGGCGCTGCTGGAGAAGGTCATCGTGCCGGCGCTCGTCGCGCCGATCGTCGCGTTCGTCGCGGCGGGCTTCTCGATCCTGATCGCCTACCGGATGGTCGGCCGGCTGCGCCCCGGGCCGGTCAACCGCGGCTATCGCCTCGGGCAGATCGGAAGCCTCAGCCTGCTGTCGCTGTCGCACGGGACCAACGACGCGCAGAAGACGATGGGCATCATCACGCTCGCGCTGATCGCCCACGGCAACCTCACGGGCGCGCACCCCGACCCGCCGACGTGGGTCATCGTGAGCGCGGCGAGCGCGATCGCGCTCGGGACCTACTCCGGTGGCTGGCGGATCATCCGCACGATGGGCAGCCGGATCATCAAGATGGACCCGGCGCAGGGCTTCTCCGCGCAGACCGGCGGCGCGGCCGTGATCCTGACCGCGGCGCACCTCGGCTTCCCGCTGTCGACGACGCACTCGATCACCGGCGCGGTGCTCGGCGCCGGTGCGGCGAAGCGGCTGTCGGCGGCGCGCTGGGGCCTCGCGGGCAACATCTTCCTCGCCTGGATCCTGACGCTGCCGTGCGCGGCGATCGTCGGCGGCCTGACGTTCGGCGTCACCCGCATCTTCGGGACCGGGGCGCTCGGCCCGCTGCTCGTGTCGGTCTCGCTGCTGGCGTTGATGGCCGCGGTCTTCGGCAAGCGGCTGCAGCGCGGGCCGGCGCTCAACGCGGCGGTCGACTCGTGATCGCGGCGATCGACACCGCGGCGCTGCTGCAGCTGCTGTGGGCGGCGCCGCTGGCCGTCCTGACGGTGACGGTCGCGTGGGGGCTCGTGATCCGCGGGACGACGAGAGCGCTCGAGGCGCGCCGCGACGGTCGCACGCTGCCGGCCGGGCTGCACGCGCTCGTGGCGATCGCGGGCTTCGCGCTGTTCGGTGCGGCGCTCGTCGTCGGGCTGCTGATCATGATCGCCAAGAACTGAGCCTGGCGCGCGGCGCGGCCGGGCGCGGCGGCCCGGGCGGCGGCGGCGGGCGCGGGGCGGGGCGGGGGGCGCGTGCAGCAACCCATGCAGGTACACGTAACCGTGCGCGGCGACGTGCAGGGGCGCGCGGGGCGAGGCATGTTGTGGCGTACCGATGCGCATCCCTCGACTCAGCCTGCTCGCGGCAGGCGTCGCCCTGCTCGCGCCGTGCGGCGCGAGCGCCGACGTCGCACACACCGTCAGACCGGGTGAGACGCTGTGGTGGATCGCCGCGCAGAACAACCTGACCACCCGCACCGTCGCCGTCTACAACGGTCTCGCGCCCGACGCCAGGGTCGTGCTCGGCAGCACGCTGCGGGTGCCGACCGTCGCCGAGGGCGCCGCCGCGCTGGCACGCGCCGGCCTCGAGCCGGCTCCCGCGGCAGCCTCGACCCCGACGGCAGCGGCCGGGACCGGGACCGCCGCCGCGGGCTCCGCGACGGGGGCCACGGCGCAGGCGCGGGGCTCGGGGACCCCGGCCTCCGCGCCCGCCGGTCCGGTTCGCACGCCGATCGCGTCGCAGGCGGTGGTGACGCCGGCGGCCGCGGGCGGCGCGCCACGCCCGATGGGCGCGTACATCGTGCGCCCCGGCGACACGCTCGGCGCGCTCGCGGCGCAGACGGGCGTGAGCGTCGCGCAGATGGCCTACGTCAACGGCCTGGACCCCGACGCGATCCTCCCGGTCGGGACCGTCCTCAAGCTGCCCAACGGCGCACCCGCGCCGGCCCGCGCGTCCGAGCCGGCGCCCGCCGTCCGGGTCGTGCCGGACGCCGCCCCGATCGCCGCCCCGGGCCTCGTCAGCGAGGCCCGCGTGAAGCAGCTCGCGACGCAGGAGGGCGCGCCGGCCGCGCTCGCCGCGGCGATCGCCTGGCAGGAGAGCGGCTTCGACAACGGGCTCGTGTCGACGGCGAACGCGCGCGGCGTCATGCAGGTCC
>DATAZX010000040.1:0-14823 GCA_036271815.1 Solirubrobacteraceae bacterium | reverse complement strand
GAGGCCCGACGAGAGGTACTTCCAGCCGTCGTCGCAGACGATGAAGACGATGTTGCCCTCGTCGATCTCGTTGGCGATGCGCACCGCGACGCGCGCGATCGCGCCCGAGGAGACGCCCGCGAAGATGCCCTCCTCGTCGAGCAGCTTGCGCGTCCACACGATCGCGTCGTGGTTGGAGACGAAGATCTTGCGGTCGAGCACGCTGAGGTCGATGATCGGCGGGATGAAGCCGTCCTCGAGCGAGCGCAGGCCCTGCACGGGCTCGCCCTGCATCGGCTCCGCCGCGACGATCTTGCACGCGTCCCCGAGCTCCTCCTTGAAGCGGCGACCGTTGCCCATCAGCGTCCCGCCGGTGCCGAGACCGGCGACGAACGCCGTGATCTCGTCGAGCTCCTCGAGGATCTCGAGCGCCGTGCCGTTGTAGTGCGCGAGCGGGTTGGCCGGGTTGCCGTACTGGTAGGGCATGTAGTACTTGTCGGTGTCCTGCGCGATCTCGTTGGCCATCGCGACGGCGCCGTTGGAGCCCAGGTTGCCGGGGCTGTAGACGATCTCGGCCCCGTACATCTTCAGCAGCTGGGTGCGCTCCGGCGTCACGTTGTCGGGCATGACGACCTTCAGCGGATAGCCCTTGCGCGAGCAGATCATCGCGAGGCTGATGCCGGTGTTGCCGGACGTCGGCTCGAGGATCGTCTGGCCGGGTCCGATCAGGCCCTTCTCCTCGGCGTCCTCGATCAGCGAGCGCGCGACGCGGTCCTTGACCGAGCCCGTCGGATTCGACGACTCGAGCTTCGCCCAGATGCGAACGCCGGGCTTGGGGCTCAGGCGCTTGAGCTCGACGAGCGGCGTGTTGCCGATGGCCTGCACGATGTCGCCGTAGCGACCCCCGCAGGGCCGGTTCTGGAGCGGCAGAGTCGCCATCAGGTCACGGAGTGTAGCCCTGCGCGACGGCGGGCCTGGAGTGTTGTGCGTGCCATGTTTGCCCTCATGCCCCGCGTACGCGGCAGCCAAGCGGTCGGATCACTGTCCGATCACGGGCACGGCGGCGCGACCGCGAACGCCAGCGCACCGCGCAGCAGCCGCGCGAGCCCGACGGCGCCGCCCGGCCCGAGATGGATCCCGTCCGGCGCGAACCAGCTGTGATGGGCGTCGCTGTAGCGCACCCAGTCGAGCAGGCGGATGCGGTCGGGGAACTGCTTGGCGACGACGCGGATCGCGTGCGCTGCGGTGTCGTGGTCGGGCTCGCGCGGCGTGACGAGGCCGAGCACGCGTCCGGGGCCGACGATCCGCATCGCCTTGCGCACGTCGTAGGTGCCGAGCGAGCCGTTGGTTCCGAGCGCGAGCACGACGAGGTGCGGCAGGGTGCCGGCGCGCCTGCGCGCGGCGACTATGCCGAGGCCCTCGTCGATCTGCCGGCAGGCGCGCGTGTCGACCTCGTAGCCCTCGGCGGCGACCTGGGCGACGGCGCCGAGCAGCACGGAGTCGCCGACGATCAGCGGGGCGCGCGTCGCGCCGTCGACGTGGCGCTGCGCTGCCGCGTGGCGCCGCGGCGCGCACGCCGCGCGCGCGAAGGGCACCGCCGGCGCGAGGCCGAGCGTCATCCCCGCCGCGAGCGCGCCAGCGCCAAGCGCGATCCTGCGCATCGCGGCGCATGCTGGCAGAGAGCGCCGCCGCGGGTCGCGACAAGCACGCCTCGTGCTCGTCCGCAACCCCGGTCGTGAACAACGTCTGCGAAGGGCCCCTCGCGGGCCGCATCCTCCGCTAGGGTCGCGCGCGCCGTGGTCTTCCCATCGATCCAATTCGCGATCTTCTTTCCGATCGTGCTCGCGCTGTCGTGGGCGCTGATGAAGCGCCAGTGGGCGTGGAAGCCGTTCATCCTGGCGGCGTCGTATGTGTTCTACAGCGCGGCGAACCCGCTGTTCTGCGTGCTGCTCGCCGCGGTGACGCTGGCCAACCAGGGCGCGGCGAAGATCATCCACCGCTCGTCCGACGAGCGCGTGCGGCGCGGGGTCGCGACGCTCGCCGTCGCGCTGGACCTCGGGACGCTCGGGGTGTTCAAGTACTACGGCTTCTTCGCGCAGGAGATCAACGCGCTGCTCGACGACGTCGGGCTCGGCCTGCCCCTGCCACTCGCGGCGATCGCGCTGCCGGTCGGGATCAGCTTCATCGTCTTCCAGGCGATCTCCTACACCGTCGACGTGTACCGGCGCCTCATCGAGCCGGCGTCGACGATCGACGTCGCGCTGTACCTGTCGTTCTTCCCCCACCTCGTCGCGGGGCCGATCGTGCGCGCACGCGAGTTCATCCCGCAGCTCGCGACGCCGCGGGACCCGTCGAACGTCGCGGTCGGGGCGGGGATCTCGCTGATCGTCATCGGCCTCGTCAAGAAGGTCGCGATCGCCGACTACCTCGCCCGCAGCGTCGTCGATCCCGTCTTCGGCGTCCCGCAGCAGTTCCACGCCCCCGACGTGCTGCTCGCGGCCTATGGCTACGCGGTTCAGATCTTCTGCGACTTCTCGGGCTACACCGACATCGCGATCGGCCTCGCCCTGCTGATGGGGTTCGTGTTCCCGCAGAACTTCGACCGCCCCTACCGCTCGCTGTCCTTCCGCGAGTTCTGGCGGCGCTGGCACATGACCCTCAGCCGCTTCCTGCGCGACTTCCTCTACATCCCCCTGGGCGGCAACCGCGGCGGCAAGCTGAAGACCGCGCGCAACCTGATGATCACGATGGTGCTCGGCGGGTTGTGGCACGGCGCCGCGTGGGGCTTCGTCCTGTGGGGCACGATCCACGGCGGTGCCCTCGTGATCGAGAACGTGTTCCGCGAGCGCCTGAAGTGGTCGCCCCCCGCGTGGCTGAAGTGGGTGCTCGTCTTCCACATCGTCGTGCTCGCGTGGATCCCGTTCCGCGCGCCCGACCTGTCGCTCGCGTGGGCGTTCGTGTCGCGCCTGGGCGACTGGGGCCCGCCGACGCTCTGGAACTTCTCGGTCGTCGGGGTGATCGTGCTGGTCATCGGCCTGCAGCTGCTCCCCACGAAGCCGATGGACGCCCTGCGCGTGGCGTTCGAGGGGCTGCACCCGCTGCTGCTCGGGGCGAGCCTCGCGGCCGTCATCGTGCTCACGACCGCGACCGTGTCGAGCGAAGGCGTGCCACCGTTCATCTACTTCCAATTCTGAGGACCCCGATGCCCAAGAAAGATCAGTACATCCTCGACCGGCCCACCGGCCGGACCCTGCGCGCGCGCGACGGCATCAGCGCGATCGCGATCGCGATCGTCGTGCTGCTGATCGTCGAGGGGCACTCGATCCGCAACTCCGGCGAGCAGATGGGCGACGGGGTGCAGCGCACGGTCGTGCTGGCCGTCGGCAGGCCCGCGGGCTGGATCGCCGATCGCTTCGGCGTCGACGACGACGTGCACCGCCTCACCGCGTCCCTGTCGCCGGACGCATCGCTCGGGACCGCCGGCAGCTTCAACGCGAGCGTGGCGGCCGGCGGGGCCCAGGCGGCGGGAGCGGTCGCGCCCGTGACGCCGGACGCGTTCGACCCCGCTTCGCTGGGCGCCAAGCCCGTCGTCATCCCGAAGCTGAGCACGCTGCTCGTGACCGGCGACTCGCTGTCTCAGCCGATGGACGTCGAGCTCGCACGGCGCCTGGCGTCCAAGGGCGTCAACACGATCCGCGATCCCCACCTCGGGACCGGGATCTCCAAGAGCGCGCTCGTCGACTGGGGACGCCTCTCCACGCAGCAGGTCCACAAGGACAAGCCCAACGCGATCGTCTTCTTCCTCGGCGCGAACGAGGGCTTCCCGTTCAAGGTCGCCGGCGGCGGCTCCGCCGCGTGCTGCGGACCGGCCTGGGCGGCGCAGTACGCCACCCGCGCCCGCGCGATGATGAACACCTACCGCCAGACGGGCGCGGCGCGCGTGTACTGGCTGACCCTCCCGTTCGCGCGCGACCCGGCGCGCCAGAAGATCGACCGCGCGGTCAACGCGGCGATCTACGCGGCGGTCGCGCCGTACCGCGCGCAGGTGCGCATCGTCGACATGACGAGCGTCTTCACCCCGGGCGGGCGCTACCGCGCGGCGATGCCCATCGGGGGACGCAACACGATCGTGCGCATGCCCGACGGGATCCACCTCAACGAGGCCGGCTCGGCGCTGGCGGCGCAGATCGTCATCGCACGGATGAAGGCGGACTTCGCCTCGCTGCAGTGAGCTACAGGTTCTGCTGGTAGGTGTGCGTGACCTTCGCGCTGCCCTTCTTGCAGCTCACGACACCGGTGAACTGGGTCGGGATCGCCAGCGACGACGGGCGCTTCTCCGTGCACTTGAAGCCGACGACCGCGGTCGTGCACCTGCCGGCCTTGCCGTGCTTGCGGCGGCACGCCTGAAACGCCTTGACAACTTTCAGGCCGGTCGCGCAGCTCGTGGCGCTCACCTTGTAGCCGGCCTTGCCGTCCGCGTAGAGGACGTATGACGTGCCAAGGCTCTCGGCCTTCTTCGTGCTGAGCTTGCAGATCGTCGTCGACGCGGCGTCCGAGGAGGCCGGGATCGCCAGGACGGCGGCGAAGGTGGCGAGGACTGCGAACGGGGCGATGCGACGGATGGCGCGGAGCATGTACGGACCTCTCTGGCCGATGACGGGCGGGGGCGACCGGAGCACGTCCCCGGCACCGGAGCGCAGATCGTGGCACACGCGACGGCCGGCGGACACCGGGTATGGACGGACGTAGGATCCGGCGCGTGAGGCAGATCGCCGGGATCGTCACGCTCGCCGCGACCGCGCTGCTGCTCGCCGGCGGCGCCTGCGCGTCCGCGGCCGCGGTGGGCGTCGCCGGTGTGCCCTCCCCCGCCGTACGCGTCGCCGGCGTGGCCGCCCCCGCGGTGCGCGTCGCGGGCGTGCCCGCCCCCGCGGTGCGCGTCGCGGGCGTGCCCGCCTCCGCCGTACGCGTGGGCGGCGTGCCCGCCGCCGCGGTGCGCGTGGTTGACGTTCCCGGCGTCGCGGGCCGGTCGGTGCGGATCGCTGCGGCCGGGCGCCTCGCCGACGGCGGGGCGATCGTCGCCGGCACGGTCGCGCCGGTGCGCAGGGGCGCGCGGCCGCGGCTCGTGGTCGTGCGGCTGCGCCACGACGGGATCGTCGACGAGGCGTTCGGCGACGAGGGCGTCGTGACCGCGCAGCTCGCGCGCGGCGGCGGACGCGGCGGCTCGCACGCGACCGCGGTGGCCGTCGACCCGGCGAGCGGACGCTCGTGGATCGGCGCGGCGGTCGGCCGCACCGCCGCTGGCGCAGTACTGGCGCTCGACGGCCATGGCCGGCGGGTCCGCGGCTTCGGCACGAACGCCGTCGTGCGCCTGCACGGCGACGCGAGCGCCCCGACGGCGGTCGCCTACGGCGGCGGCCGCCTCGCGGTCGCCGCGACGCAGCAGCCATGCGGCGGCTGTCAGCTGCTGCTGCTCGACGCGAGGTCCGGCGCTCGCGGGCCGAGCGCGGCGCTCGCGCCGGTCGCGGGCGGCGACGCCGGCGGCTGCCCGCGGGCGCAGCTCACGAGCCTCGCGTTCGTCGGCGGCGGGCGGCTCGTGCTCGGCGGCTCCGGCGGCAGCTGCCCGACGCGGGTCGTCGTGCGCGACGGCACGCTCGGCGCGGTCGGCGTCTGGGGCGTCGGCGCGGAGGCACAGCGCACGGTCGTCGCGGCGGCCGGAGCGCCGCTGGACCTCTGCACCAGCATCGAGCGAGCGGGAGCGGTGACGGTCGTGCGCGCGAACGCGGGAGCCGCCGCGCCGGGATTCACCCTCCCCTCCCCCGGCTGGCCCGCGATCCCGGGCGCGATCGGCGGCATCGTCCCGCTCGGAGACGGCGCATGCGGCGCGCTGGTGCTGCACGGCGGCGGCGCGGCGCAGGTGCTGCAGGCATCCGACGGCGACGCGCGTCCGGCCGTCGTCGCGCTGCCCGCGGGATTGCGCGCGGGGGCGATCTACCGCTGCGAGCGCGACGTGCTCGTCGTCGGCACGCGGCGCTCGGGCGGCGTCGATCGCGCCGCGGTCGCCGTCACGCCGATCGCCCGCCGCTGACGCCCTCGGCGCGCGCCGGCACCGCCCAGCCAGCCGACGGTCGCATCGCCGTCACGCCGATCGCCCGCCGCTGACGCCCTCCGCGCGCGCCGGCACCGCCCAGCCAGCCGACGGCGGCCTCGCCGTCACGCCGATCGTGCGCCGATCGACCCGGCTCGGCGCAGCTCAGGCGTCGCCGGCGCAGGCGCGGATCGCGGACGCGTACAGCTCGCCGCGGGCGCGGTAGCCCGCGGGCGTGCCGTGGACGCCGTCCGGCGCGAGGTAGGCGGGCGTCCGCGCGATGACCGCGCTCCAGTCCACGAGCTGCAGCCCGAGCGCGACCTGCGGATCGCCGGCGAGCCGCTCGAGGAGGCGGTTCGCCGCGGCGTAGGAGACGCCGTCGACCGGCGGGCGCACGATCGTCGCCCAGACGGCGCACCCGCCGGGGCGCGCGGCGGTCGCCCGCACCGCCTGCTCGAGCGCCGCGGTCGAGCCGGGCGCGTCGTTCGTGAAGAGGCTGAACGCGACGATCGCCGGCGCGGCGTGCTGCGCCGCGAGGACGCGCATGCCCTCCGCGAGCGGGCGCCCGGTACGCGCGTCGAACGTAACGTGCCAGCCCGGCAGCGCGGCGCGCAGCGCGTCCTGCATGCCGACGGCCAGCGAGTCGCCGATCACGAGCACGTCGTGCGGCAGCGAGCGCGGCGGCGATGGCGGTGGAGCCGCGGCGCGCGACCTCGCGGTCCGCCCGCCCGCGGCGCGCGACCCTGCGGTCCGGCCGCCACCCGCGCTGCGCGACCTCGCGGTCCCGCCGCCACCCGCGCTGCGCGCCCGCGGCGGGCCGACGAGCTCGAGCGTCGTCACGGCCACCGGCGCCTGCCGTGGCCCCGCGCTCGCGTCGACCGTCACGAAGCGCGCGACGCGGGTCGTCGTCAGCGTCATCCCGACGCTCCAGCGACCGCCGGCGGCGGCCGTCGCGCGGGCCTCGCAGGGCGCGGGACGGCAGCTCGCGTGCAGGAACACGACGCTGCCCGCGCGCGCCGTGCCGCTGATCCGCGCGCGGCGCCGCAGCGCCCCGTCAGGTGTCGAGCGTGCCCGCAGGCCGCTGCCGTCGGCCGGCCCCGAGATCGCGATCGCCGCGATCCCCGGCACTCGCGTGGCGCCGTGACCACCGCCCGCGGTCGCACCGCAGCCCACGACGTATCCGCACAGCAGGCCGAGGGCCGCGCACAGCGCCACGCGACGAGCGCCGACGACGCATGCGCGCACCGCCGGCCCCCTACCGCAGGCGCGGCAGCGCGTGATCGGCGCGCAGCCGGTCGATCAGCAGCGTCGCCGCGATCGAGGCGCCGGCGACGGACAGGTGCACGCCGTCGTCCTGGCGCGCGTTCACCGTCTTGCCGCGGAACGTGACGTCCTGGCGAAAGCGCCCGCCGGGCGTGAACACCGGCACGAGATCGATCACGCGCGCGCCCCCGCCGACCTGCGCCGCAGCACGCTTGATCGCCACGTTCACGGCGCGGTAGATCGGCACGAAGTCGCTGCGACGCGGCGCGGGCAGCGTCATCCAGTAGACGAGCGAGCGCCCTCCGCGCTCGTAGGAGCGCATCATCTCGGCGACGCGCCGGGTGTACTCCGCGACCCAGCCGTCGCCGCAGCACGCGACGCTCGCCCCGTGCGGCGTCTTCATCGGGAAGCCGTCGTTGGCACCGAGCGAGATCGCGGTGACGTCGGGGTGCAGCGACCGCGCCTGCTCGCGCGCCTTCGCGACCCAGTCGAGCATGAACGGCTTCGAGATCCCGGTGCTGATGCGCGCGTCGCTCGTCACCCTCGTCGCCTGCCGGCGATCGAGGCGCTGCTGCAGGAAGCCGTCGATGATCTGGATCATCGAGTCGCCGGTGGCCAGCAGCCGCAGGTGCCCCCTGGCGGCGAAGGTCGGCGCGGGTGGGGCCTGGGTGCGCAGCGTCGAGGCCCCCGACGCCGGCACGACCTGCATGCACGGCTGCGGCTGCAGAACCTGCTCGCACGGCCCCGCGTCGTGCCAGGTGACGAGCGCCCGCCACGACAGCGTCCCGCCGAGCTTGACGCGCAGCGTCGTCGCCGGCGCCCGCAGCGACAGCACCTCGCCGTCGACCGTCACGCGCGCCCGCCCGAGCGCCAGCGCGCTCCCGCTGACGAACCCGTCGGCGTCGATCGGCGTCAGCGTGGCGCGCAGCCGGCCGCTCGAGCCGCTCACGCAGATGCGACGCGCGGTCGGTGCGAGCGGGGCGAGCACGAGGCACACGAAGCGTCCCTTGCCCGGGTCGATCTGCCCGGCGGGGATCGGGCGCGAGAAGCGCAGCGACAGCAGGAGGTCGGCGCCCGCCTGGCGCAGCTGCGCGCTCGCGATCTGCAGCGACGGGCCGTCCGGCGATGCGCCGGCGGCGGTCTGCGGCGCCACCGCCGCGGGCGTCTGCGCCGGCGCCACGCAGGCGACCGTCAGCACGGCGAGGCACGCCGACACGGCGACGAGCGCCGTCCGCTTCACGCGACGTGATCGCGACAACCGCTTCCCTCCCGGCGGCCCATGCCGCCGTCGCTTCGAGGCCCCTGCCCGGGAGCCTAACGCCCGCCGCGACGCTCGGGCTCCGCTCAGCCGCCGGCCATCGCCGGCAGGATCACGATGACGTCCGTGCCTCCGACCGGGGTGGCGAGGCCATCGAGCACGCGCACGTCCTCGTCGTTGAGGTAGACGTTGACGTAGCGGTTGAGCTCTCCGCCGTCGGCGAACAGCTGCGTCTGCGTGTCGGGGTGCGCGTCGGCGAGGGAGTGCAGGACATCGCCGACGTTCTCGCCGGCTGCCTGCACCTCCTTCTCACCGCCCGTGGACGGGCGCAGCACGGGGGGAATGCGAACGGTGGCCATATCCGGTGCTTTCTAGCACGGCGCGGGCGTGGGACCCGCGCCGGCTGCGTGCTGGAGCGTCATCCTGGCGCCGATCAACCGGCCGCGGCGCAGAACGCCTCGTAGTCGGGGAAGACGCCCATCTCCTCCTCGGAGATCTCCTCGGGCGGCCGCGAGCAGATCGCGCACTCGGGATCGCGGCGCACCTTCAGCTCGGTGAACGTCGCGCCCAGCGCCTCATACAGCAGCAGGCGGCCGATCAGCGGCTCGCCGGCGCCGACGATGAGCTTGACGACCTCGGTGGCCTGCAGGAGCCCCATCGTCCCCGGCAGCACGCCGAGCACGCCGTTGGCGCCGCACGAGGGCGCCAGCTCGGCCGGCGGCGGCACGGGGTACAGGCAGCGGTAGCACGGGCCGTCGTACGGGGCGAACACCGACAGCTGGCCGTCGAAGCCGAGGATCGAGGCGCTGACGACCGGGATCTTCAGGCGCACCGACGCGTCGTTGAGCAGGTAGCGCGTCGGGAAGTTGTCGACGCCGTCGACGATGACGTCGTAGCCCTCGATGATCTCCATGATGTTCGAGGCGTCGATCCGCGTCTGGTACTTGACGACGTCGACATCGGGGTTCAGGGCCTTCATCGTGATCTCGGCCGAGTCGACCTTCGGCACGCCGATGCGGTCGGTCGTGTGGATGACCTGGCGCTGGAGGTTGGAGAGGTCGACGACGTCGTCGTCGACGATCCCGATCGTGCCCACGCCCGCGGCGGCGAGGTACAGCGCGGTCGGCGAGCCGAGGCCGCCGGCGCCGAGCAGCAGGACCTTCGCGTCGAGCAGCTTCTGCTGGCCCTCGGGTCCGATCTCGGGGACGAGCATGTGGCGGCTGTAGCGCTCGCGCTGCTCGGAGGTCAGCTTGCGCGGGACCTCGACCTTGTAGCCGCGGTCCTTCCACAGCGTGATGCCGCCGGTCATCGACTCGACGTGCTCGTAGCCGAGGTCGGCGAGCGTCTTGGCGGCGAGGGCGGAGCGGTTGCCGGATGCGCAGTACAGGACGACGTGCTGCGAGCGATCGGGCACCGCGCCCTCGATGCGCGACTCGAGGTAGCCGCGCGGGACGAGCTTGGCGCCGGGCAGATGGCCCTGGGCGATCTCGTCGCTCTCGCGGACGTCGACGACCGTCACCCCGCCGTTGCCGTTGCCGGCTCCGTTCAGCCAGCCGTGGACGTCGGCAGGGTCGACCTCGGCGATCTGACTCTTGATCTGGCGGATGAACTCCGCGCCGGAGGGGCTCACGGGCTATCTCCTCAAAGGTGGTCGGATTTCGGTACTTCAGAAAGTATAGCGACCGTCCCACCGGCTCCTGCGCCGCCTCGTGGCAGGCGCGCGACGGGATCGGCCGGCGCTGCGGACCTCAACTCACCCTAGCGAGGAGAACCCGCCGAGCGGATCAATCTGCGACGTTCCGAGGCGCTTAACGAGCAAGAGACGCCCCGCGCTGCTTCGGGACGTCTCTTGCGAATCTGGAGGGATTCGATCTGCTGGAGGAAGACTTTGGTGGACGGCGCTGCACAAGGAGTATCGGACTTCGGGCCTGCTGCCGACATGGGGTCATGACCCCATGCGAAGAGCTGCCCTCCTGACCCAGGTCCTCACGGTCAACACGATCGTGATCGTCGCCGCCGTGGTCGCCGCGCTGTCGGTGGGCGGGCGGCTCGGCGGCGACCCGACCGAGCTGCGCCCGCTGCTCGTGCTCGCCGCGGCAGTGCTCGCGACGATCCTCGCCAACAACTTCGTCATGCGCCGGCGCTTCGCCCCGCTCGAGTCGCTCACGCGCACGATGCAGCGCGTCGACCTCGCGGTGCCCGGCACCCGCGCGCAGCCCTACGACGACGAGCCGACCGACGTCGCCCGCCTGCGCGAGACCTTCAACGTCATGCTCCAGCGGCTGGAGACCGAGCGCGTCGCCGCCGCCTCCGCGGTGCTGCGCGCGCAGGAGTCCGAGCGCGCGCGCCTCGCCCGCGACCTGCACGACGAGGTCAACCAGGCGCTCGCCGCCGTCTCGATGCGGCTCGCTGCGACCGCCGAGGGCGCGCCGCCGGAGATCGCGGCCGAGCTCGCCGAGACCCAGCGCCTCGCCAACCAGGCGATGCACGAGCTGCTCGGCCTCGCGCGCGAGCTGCGCCCCGCCGCGCTCGACGACCACGGGCTCGTGCCCGCGCTGCGCACGCAGGTGCGGATGTTCGGCGAGCGCTGGTCGATCCCGGCGACGTTCTCCGCCGACGGCACGCGGCCGCTGCTCGGCGAGTTCGAGCAGATCGTCGCCTACCGCGTCGTGCAGGAGGCGCTGTCGAACATCGCGCGCCACGCGCACGCGAGCCACGTCAAGGTGACGGTGATGGGCTGCAACTCGACGGAGATCACGCTCACCGTCACCGACGACGGCGACGGCTTCGGCGCCGACCGCCTGAACAACGGCCGCTCGGGCCTCGCCGGGATGCGCGAGCGGGCGCTGCTCGCCCGCGCCCGCATCGACGTGCGCTCGATCCCGGGCGAGGGGACGACGGTCGCGCTGACGCTGCCGGCGCGCGGTACCCGCTCGTGATGCGGCTGCTGATCGCCGACGACCACGGGATCGTCCGCGGCGGCGTGCGGCTGATGCTCGAGCGCCAGCCGGACATGCGGGTCGTCGCCGAGGCCTCCGACGGCGCCGAGGCGGTCGAGCTCGCGCTGCGCGAGCGGCCGGACATCTGCGTTCTGGACGTGCAGATGCCGCGCCTCACCGGCCTGCAGGCGACGGTCGAGATCCGCGCGCACGCGCCCGACATCGCCGTGCTGATCCTCTCGATGCACGACGACGAGCGCTACCTCTACGAGGCGCTGCAGGCGGGCGCCGCCGGCTACGTGCTCAAGCGCGAGGCCGACACGGTGCTCGTCGACGCCGTGCGCGCCGTCGGGCGCGGCGAGGCGTTCATCACCAACGCGGCCGAGCGCTCGCTCGTGCGCGAGTGGATGGCCGACGACAGCACGGGACCGGTCGAGCCGCTGACGCTGCGCGAGCGCGAGGTGCTGAAGCTCATCGCCGAGGCGCACACCAACCGCGAGATCGGCGAGATCCTGCACCTCGCGGAGAAGACCGTGGAGTCGCATCGGGCGAACCTGCTGCGCAAGCTCGGGATGCGCGACCGCGTCGAGCTCGTGCGCTACGCGATCCGCCGCGGGCTGATCGAGGCGTAGGCGGCAGACCCGGTGCCGGCGAGGCCGGGACCGCGACGCCGGCCGCCGCGCGCGGGCTACGCTGCCAGCCGATGCAGCCCCGACTGCGCCTCGCGCTCTTCCTCTGCGGCCTGTTCGCGCTGACCGCCGTCGCCGCGGTGCTGCTGTTCGCGGTCGGCGACCACACGGCGCAGGGCGCGGGCTTCGACGGCGCCGTCAGCCCGCCGAACATCCCGCCCGAGCAGTTCGGCCTGCGCGACGAGAACGGCAAGCTCGTGGAGCTCAGCCAGATGCGCGGCAAGCCCGTCGTCGTGACGTTCCTCTACACGCACTGCAAGGACACGTGCCCCCTGACCGTCGATCAGATCCGCGCGGGCCTGGACGATCTCGGTCACGACGTGCCGGTGATCGCCGTCAGCGTCGATCCGGCCCACGACACGCCGGCCGCGGCGAAGCTGTTCACGCTGCAGCGCCACATGACGGGTCGCATGCGCTGGGTGCTCGGCACGTACGACCAGCTGCAACGGCTGTGGCGGGCGTACGGCGTCGGGCCGCAGACGGCCACGCAGGAGCACTCCGCGACGACGATCCTGCTCGACGGCAGCGGGCGCCAGCGCGTGGCCTACGAGACGAGCGTGCTGACGCCGGACGGGCTCGCGCACGACCTCGCGCTGCTCGAGCACGAGGACGGCGCCACGACGAGCTGAGCGCGTCGCCGGCGCCGGCCGCGTCGCGCCGGCAGCGCCGGGCTCAGTAGACCTCGTCGGCGTCCGCGTCGCGCGGCGTGCCGCCGGCGGCGAGCTCCGCGGCCTCGGCGCGGCGGTCGCGGCGGGCGGTGTAGGTCAGCATGCCGACGACGACGAGCAGCGGGACGAGGTACAGCAGGCCGGCGATCCAATGGCCCGCGTGCGCGATCGGCAGCGCGGTGGTCACTGCGCCGCCGACAGCAGCCACAAGCCGAGGGATGTGAACGCGATCATCACGGCGAGCATCCAGTATTGCGAACGGGTGGCGGCGCGACTGTCCTTGAAGGAGATCAGCGCGCGGTCGTGCGCCAGGATCAGCCCGGCCACGTGCCCGATCACGAGCGCGGCCACCTGGACGTACCAGATCCCCGTCGCCGAGATGAACGTGTAGTCGATCGTCGACTGCGACGTGCCGAAGTAGTTCGCGCCGCTGCCGAGCGGGTCGGAGACGAGGTAGAACATCGCCTGGCCCTGATACCCGAGCAGCGAGAAGTAGTGCGCGACGACGTACGCGAGCGCGATCGGCACGAGCGTGTGCGCGAAGCGCGCGGACAGCGCCTCGGTCGACTCGTCGGTGCTGCTCGCGTTGCGCATCCCGATGACGCCGAGGCGGTAGAAGCTCGCGACGATCGCGACCACGGCGATCAGCCCGATCGTGAACGCGATCGTCAGGCCGGTCGCCTGGCTGAAGCCGACGT
Source organism: Solirubrobacteraceae bacterium (assembly GCA_036271815.1). Lineage (GTDB taxonomy): Bacteria > Actinomycetota > Thermoleophilia > Solirubrobacterales > Solirubrobacteraceae > CADCVQ01. Next base: position 1,244 of record DATAZX010000040.1, on the reverse strand, counting down.
TCACCAGCGAGTTCGTCATGCGCGGCGCGAGGTCGCCCCAGACCGGTCCGTTGGAGAAGCCGTCGAATGACGTCGTCCCGATCATCGTGCAGGCGAGCGCGACCGTGCCGGGCACCGCGTCGAGCGTCGTCAGCCCGCTGAGCGGCTTGCGGCGGTAGACGGCGCCGCCCTCCCAGCGCAGCGGCGACATCCGCGCGAAGAGCCCGAAGTAGACGCCGAACGCGTCGCCGAAGCGGTTCCAGGCGTCGGCGCCGTAGAGGCAGATCCCGACGAGCTGGACCGCCGTGTAGGCGAGCACGAGCGTCGAGAGGTTGCTGGGAAAGCCGCGCCCCGAGTAGACGAGCTCGACCCACGCGAACACGAGGATCCCCGCGGCGGCCGGCCAGCGCCCGAGCGCGGCGGGATAGGCCATCGGCGCCGGCAGCCCCTTGCGGCTGAGCTTCGACGCGATCGCCGCGACCGCGCGCGCCGCCGCGCGCCACGGGTTGAACGGCTGGAAGACGTCGCCGAAGAACAGGCTCGCCACCGGGAGGCCGACCCAGAAGATGACGAAGATGAACGTCGGCGAGACGTTGTTCGTCGTCGTCTGCGAGCCGGCGTATCCCGCGTACACCACGATGACGTAGACCGCGATGCCGATCGCCCCGCAGATCGGCTCGAGCAGCTTCCTCGGGACCGCGAACCAGCGCCGCTGCGTCGGACGCTCGAGCCGCGGCTTGGGCCACAGCACGGCGAGGCCGACGAACGACGCGACGAGGACGACCGTCGCGGCCCAGAAGAACAGCCACTTCGGGATCGGCAGGTCCTCGCGGCCGACGAGCCCGTGCGCGAGCGCCGCCTGCGGGACCGCGACGAGCACGCCCACCGCCACGAGCAGCGCGGCGAGGAGGCGGCGGCGGTTCATGGCGCGGAGTCTAGGAAGCGCACGCCCCGCCCGCGCCGACCGCCCGCGCGGCGAACGCGCTGCTACGTTGGCGCCCTTGCGGGCCCCGATCGACATGCTCTTCGCGCCGATGATCCCGGCCGGCCTGGAGTGGGTGAACGTGGCGAGCCTGCGGATGGACCAGCAGCACGGCCGCCCCGTCCTGCTCGAGTTCTGGGACTTCTGTCGCTGCAACTCGCTGCGCACGCTGCCGTACGTGCGCGCCTGGCACGAGCGCTACGCGGACGCCGGACTGCGCGTGATCTCCGCCCACGCGGGGGCCTATCCGCCGTCGCGCGATCCGGCCGAGGTCCGCGCGGCG
>DATAZX010000039.1:0-4950 GCA_036271815.1 Solirubrobacteraceae bacterium | reverse complement strand
GTACTCGCGGTCACCGAGTCCATGCCTGCCTCCGCCGATCACGCGCTCGTGATGAAGTCGACCGTCCCCTGTGGCACCGGCCGGTCGATCCTCCGCCGGCTCGGTGAGCTCGGCAAGGGCGCGCTCGGGTACGTCTCGTGCCCGGAGTTCCTCAAGGAGGGCTCCGCGCTGGAGGACTTCCGACACTCGGACCGCGTCGTCGTCGGCGATGACGGCGAGAGCTGGGCGGGTGATGCGGTCTGCGCCCTCTACGAGCCGCTGGGCGCCCCGCTGGTCCGCACCGACATTGCCAGCGCGGAGATGATCAAGCTCGCCGCCAACGCGTTCCTGGCGACGAAGATCTCGTTCATCAACGAGATCGCGAACGTCTGCGAGGAGACGGGCTCCGACGTGATCGAGGTCGCTCGCGGGATGGGCCTCGACGACCGCATCGGCCCGAAGTTCCTGCAGGCGGGCATCGGCTTCGGCGGCTCCTGCTTTCCGAAGGATGTGAATGCCTTGAAGCAGCTAGCAGGTAACTCGGGTTACCACTTCCAGCTGCTGAACGCCGTCATCGAGGTCAACGAGCTGCAGAAGCGGCGCGTGATCGGCAAGCTGCAGAAGCACCTCGGCTCGCTTGTCGGCAGGACCGTCACGCTGCTCGGGCTCGCGTTCAAGCCGAACACCGACGACATGCGCGAGGCGTCGTCGCTCGTGCTGAGCGCCCGGCTGCAGGCCGACGGCGCCGCGATCCGCGTCTACGACCCGATCGCCGAGCAGGAGGCGCGCTCGCTGATCCGCGGCGTGCACTTCGCGACCGACGCGCTCGACGCGGTGCAGGGCGCGGACGCGGTCGTGCTCGTCACCGAGTGGGACGAGTTCCTCGACCTCGACTGGGCGCAGATCGCCGAGCGCATGCGCGGCACGCTCGTCCTCGACGGGCGCAACGCGCTGGACGCCGGCGCGATCCGCGACGCCGGCCTGACGTACGAGGGCATCGGGCGCGGAACGCTGACATCCTCCACGTGATGGGGGAGGACGACCGATGCAGGCGGTGATCCTGGTGGGCGGGGAGGGGACGCGACTGCGCCCGCTCACGTCGACGGTCCCCAAGACGGTCGTCCCGCTCGTCGACCGCCCGCTGATCGTCTACATGCTCGAGTGGCTGCGCGGCCACGGCGTCGACGACGTGATCATGTCCTGCGGCTTCCTCGCGACCGGCGTGCGCGCCGTGCTCGGCGACGGCTCGCAGCTCGGCATCCGCCTGCGCTTCGTCGAGGAGCCCGAGCCGCGCGGCACGGCCGGCGCGCTGAAGTTCGCGCAAGGCCTGCTCGACGAGCGCTTCCTGATGCTCAACGGCGACGTCCTCACCGACCTCGACCTCACCGCGCAGATCGCCCAGCACGAGGCGACCGGCGCGACCGGCACGCTCGCGCTGGTCCCCGTGCCCGACCCCTCGAGCTACGGCCTGGTCAGCCTGCGCGACGACAGCTCCGTGCAGGAGTTCCTCGAGAAGCCGTCGCCCGACGAGCCGATCACGACGAACCTGATCTCCGCCGGCGCCTACGTGCTCGAGCGCTCGGTGCTCGACCTCATCGCGCCCGATCGCAAGGTCTCGATCGAGCGCGAGGTCTGGCCGGCGCTCGTCGACCACGGCCTCTACGGCTACGCCGACGACGCCGCCTACTGGATCGACATCGGGACGCCCGCGCGCTACCTGCAGGTGACGTTCGACATCCTCGAGGGCAACGTCCGCACCGACGTCGGCGCCCGGCTCGGCGAGAGCCTCGTCGACGTCGACCCGTCGGCGACCGTCGCCGGGCGCGTCGTGGCGCCGGCCGTCGTGGAGCGCGACGTGACGATCGGCGCGGGCGCGATCGTCGGCGGCTTGGCGATGCTCGCCGAGGGGGTCGGCATCGGCGCGGGCACGACGGTCGAGCGCAGCGTCGTGCTGCGCGGCGCGCGCGTCGGCGCGGACTGCGTCCTGCGCGACTGCATCGTCTGTCCGGGCGCCGTCATCGGCGATCGCACGCAGGTCACCGAGGGGGCGATGATCGGCGAAGGTGTCACCATCGGCGCCGACAACGTCGTAACCCGCGGCGCACGACTGTTCCCCGGCATGGAGGTACCCGATGGCGCCCTCGCCTTCTGAGATGACAGACCAGCGCCTGGATCCCGAGTCGATCGCGGCGGTCGACGCGTCCGACCTGCTCGCCGACGTCGTCGGCCTGCCCGAGCACCTGCGCGACGCGAAGTGGAAGGTCGAGTCCGCGCAGCTCTCCGAGTGGGACTCCCCGGGCGGCCTGATCGTCGCCGGCATGGGCGGCTCGGGGATCGGCGGCAAGCTGGCCCGGGCGATGCTCGGCGACCACGCCTCGCGGCCGATCCTGACCGCCAGCACGTACGGCCTGCCGGCCTGGACGACGCCCGACACGACCGTGCTGTGCGCGTCCTACTCGGGCGACACCGAGGAGACGCTCGCCTGCTACGAGGCCGCGGGCGCGCTCGGCGCGCGCCGCGTCGTCGTGACGAGCGGCGGGCGGCTCGCCGAGCTCGCGCGCGCCGACGGCGTGCCCGTGATCCCGGTCGCGGGCGGATTTCAGCCGCGCGCGGCCGTCGCCTACATGACCGTCGCGGCGCTCGAGGTCGCGGGCCTGTGCGGATCCGGGCCGCGGATGGGCTCCGAGCTCGACGTCGCCGCCGACCATCTCGAGCAGCTCGTCGTCGAGTGGGGCGCCGACGGTCCCGAGGACTCCGAGTCCAAGACGCTCGCGCGGGCGCTCGCAGGCAGCGTCGCGGTGATCGCCGGCTCCGGCGTGACGCAGCCGATCGCCTACCGCTGGAAGACACAGATCAACGCGAACGCGAAGGTCCCGGCGTTCTCGCACGAGCTGCCCGAGCTCGACCACAACGAGCTCGCCGGCTGGCAGAACGCGTCCGCGCTCGGGCGCTTCGCCGCCGTCTTCCTCGACGACGCCGACACCCACCCGCGCGTGCAGCGGCGCATCGCGCTGACGCGCGAGCTCGTCGCCGAGCAGGCCACGAGCACGCACGTCGTGAGCTCGCGCGGCGTGACCGCGGTCGAGCGCGTCTTCTCGCTCGTGCTGCTCGGCGACCTCGTGTCGCTCTACATGGCCGTGCTGCGCGGCGTCGACCCGACGCCGGTCGACGTCATCGAGGACCTCAAGGCGCGCTTGGCGACCGGGTAGGCCGCGCCGCGCGCGGTGCTGCGCTCGGTCGCGGCACGCTCCGCCGGGGCCGTGCTGCGCGGCCGCCGCTCGCCCCGCGCGCCGGCCGCCGCCCGTCCCCGCCGCCCGTCCTCGCCGGCCGCGCCGCGCGCGGCCCCGGCGAGGCGGCGTGTTCAGCGGTGCAGCGTGACCATGCGCGTGACGGCGGCGGCGGTGCCGCTGCGCACGACGATCTGCGCCTGCAGGGAGCCGTTGCGCCTCAGCTTGCGGCGGGCCGTCTGGATCAGCGTGAAGCCGAGCGTCACGCCCTGCCCCGGCACGAGCCGCAGCGTGCGCTTCGCGTAGGACGGGTCGGTCGCGTGGCCCGGGACGGCCAGCCGGGACGTGACGAACGGGCAGAACGACGCCGCGATCGGGCATGTCACGGTGCCGACGGTCAGGTGGCCGTCGGAGTCGACGGCGAAGCGCTTGCCGGCCTTCAGCCCGACGTCGGCGTTGCGTCCGATCGCCGCAGCGGCGGCCGGTGCCGGCGGGGGAGGCGGCGGCGGTGGCGTTGCCGCGGGCGGCGTCGAGGTCGCCGCGGCCGGCGGGGGCGGCGGCGGTGGGGGCGGCGTCGGCGGGGTGCACGGGTACTCGCCGGTGTCGCTCGGGTTGCCGTCGGCGTCGCACTTCGGCAGCTCCGGGATCTGGAAGCACTTCGGCGGGTTGCCGGGGAAGCACAGCGGTGGCGTCGCGGTGGGCGGCGGCGTCGGAGTCGACGTCTGCGCCGTCGAGGGCGCGGCGGTCGCGGCGAGCGCGCAGCCGGCGAGCAGCACGGTCGAGATCGCACGACGGTTCATCTGGTTCTCCCGGTTCGGTGAGGCGTTGACGCCGCGCGGTCGGGCCGGTCGATTCCCCGATCTCGTCGCGCGCCTTCCCCCGAGCGCGACAACATCCGACGGCCCCGTCGCGAGTGGCGCGAGGCTACCAGGCACGCAGGGCGCCCGCCGGACCGCGCACGCCGCCCAAGAGCCACGCCGAACCTTGACACGCCAGTGGTAAGGTTGGCGCCGATGGACGCCCTGACGATCCACGAGGCCGCGGAGATCACGGACTGGTCACCGCGGATGCTGCGCTACATCGAGCGCGCCGGGCTGATCGAGCCCCAGCGCTCCGACGCCGGCTACCGGCTGTACGGACCCGCCGAGCTGCAGCGCCTGCGGACGCTGCGCGAGCTCGTGACGCGGTTTCAGATCGGCCTCGGAGACGTCGGGTTCGCCCAGCGCCTGCGCCGCGACGACGAGCTCGCGACCGCGATCGACGCGTGGTTGCAGGCGCAGCCGCAGCGTCCGGAGCACGTCCCCGCCGCCGACTGGCTGCGCTGGGAGCAGGACAAGCACTCCCGGCTCCTGGCGCTCGCCGGGGTCCGCGCCGAGTCGGCCGCGGCCGCCAATCTCGCCTGACCTGACACCGAGGAGATCCACCACACATGACCCCTGAGACCGCCGTCTCGCTGAAGGATGACCACAAGATCGCCGACATCTCGCTCGCCGACTACGGCCGCAAGGAGATGGACATGGCCGAGCACGAGATGCCCGGCCTCATGCAGACGCGCGCCGAGTACGCCGACGCGCAGCCGCTGAAGGGCGCCCGCATCACGGGCTCGCTGCACATGACGATCCAGACCGCCGTCCTGATCGAGACGCTGACCGCGCTCGGCGCCGACGTCCGCTGGTGCTCGTGCAACATCTTCTCGACGCAGGACCACGCCGCCGCCGCGGTCGTCGTCGGCAAGGACGGCACG
>DATAZX010000038.1:0-13361 GCA_036271815.1 Solirubrobacteraceae bacterium | reverse complement strand
CACGATCGCGCGCAGGTGGCGGACGGCCTCGACGATGTTCCCGGTGCCCGCCTCGCCCTTGGAGCGGATCATCGCGGCGCCCTCGCCGATCCGGCGAAGCGCCTCGCCCAGATTGGTCGCGCCGCATACGAACGGGACCTCGAAGGCGTACTTGTCAATGTGGTGCGCCTCATCCGCGGGCGTCAGCACCTCGGACTCGTCGATGTAGTCGACCTCGAGCGCCTCGAGCACCTGCGCCTCGGCGATGTGCCCGATGCGCGCCTTCGCCATCACCGGGATCGACACGGCCTCCTGGATCCCCTTGATCATCGCCGGGTCGGACATCCGCGCGACCCCGCCGTCGCGGCGGATGTCGGCGGGCACGCGCTCGAGCGCCATGACCGCGACGGCACCGGCGGCCTCGGCGATCCGGGCCTGCTCGGCATCGACGACGTCCATGATGACGCCGCCCTGGAGCATGGTCGCAAGACCGGTCTTGGTTCGGAATGTTGCTTCGTCACGCACGCCGGCGATTGTATTCGCTGCCCGCCGGGCGGCCCTCGCGGTCAAGCGCCGGGGCGCGACCCGTGCCTGCGGCTACGGCTACGCTGACGCGCCCTACTTCAGCTTGAACGCCTTGATGCGATCGGCGTAGCCGTCGGCATCGCGGGCGTAGACGCCGTAGGCGAGCGCCTGGACCATGCTCAGCAGCGCCGTGTGCGAGCGCACGTAGGCGGGGCTGTTGGACGAGTAGTAGAGGCGGATCTGGGCGAGCTTGGCGACCTCTGACAGGGTCGCATCGGTGATCGCCATCGTGCGCGCCTTGCGGTGGCGCGCGAGCTTCATCGCGCGCACGACGAGCGGGTGCGGGCGACCGGCCGAGAGGCCGATCACGAGCGTCTCCTCGTCGATCCGCGACAGGCGGCCGAGCGCCTCCTGCGAGGGGCTCGCGACGATCTCGGCGCGCAGGTCGAGCAGCATCAGCAGGTGGCGCAGGTAGGAGGCGAAGAACGCCATCTGGTCGGTGCCCGCGACGAGCAGCCGCGGCGTCGTCGCGATCGCCTCGATCGCGGTCTCGACCTCCGAGCGCGAGACCTTGCGCGCCGTGTCCTCGACGTTGACGTGGTCGGCGGCGAGCATCGTCTCGAACTCGCTCTGGTCGAGCGAGAACAGCGGCGCGGCCGGCCCGGTGCTGACGGCCGCCGGCGACGTCGCGTGGCGGCGGCGGTACTCCTCGCGAGCGGAGTGCTGGAGCTCCGGATAGCCCTCGAAGCCGAGCGCCTGCGAAAACCGCACGACGGTGCTCGACGACGTGTTCGCCCGGCGAGCGAGCTCCTCGGCCGTCTGGAAGGCGACCTCGTCGAGGTGGTCGACGATGTACTGCGCGACATCCTTCTGCGAACGCGAGAAGTCGTCGAAGCGGGCCTGGATATAGGTGGAGAGCGACTCGGGAGTCGTCGTCGTAGCTGAACGCTTCATGGGCGAGAGCGTGTTTCGACGGACCCGCCCGCGTTCCTTCGAGCGACCGCTTAAACGAACCGCGCCCGGCCTATGGGGAAGACCGGGCGCGTAAGCCGAGAGTGAGAGAGGGGCGGGGGATATGGGCTCCAACCTTGGTGCTCTCGGCGGGTTCTGCCTCTTGTGATCCCCGCTGTCGCGAGCGCTAAACATGGATCTCAGCCCGGGGCGTAGCGGCGGATGGCGGGGCGCGTCCCCTCGGGAACCGTGTAGAAGGCCCCGCCGTCGCGCGTGAGGCCGAGCGCCTCGCCCTGCCCCTCGCCGAGCAGGTCGTTGGGCGGGCTGCAGGAGCGGTGGCGCAGCGCGGCCGCGACGGACTCCCCGCTGCGCCGCCTCCAGACGTAGACGCGGTCGTAGGTGCGCAGCGCGATCGTGCGCCCGTCCGCGGAGACGTCGCCGCCCGTGACCGCCTCCCCCACGCCGAGCGACAGCCCGCCGCTGCGGCGCATCGCGATCGGCGCGCCCGGCACGGGCCGCTGCGCGACGTAGATGCCCGAGCGGCCGCTGAAGCTCTTCGAGACGACGACGAACGCGCCGCTGGCGGGGTCGACGAGCAGCGTCTCCGCGTCGCGCGGGCCGTCGGGGTAGCGCAGGTCGATGCGTGCCGCCGGCGGGGTCGCGATCTGCGCGCCGGCCGCGCCCGCGACGTGCGGCTCGGGGACGCGGTAGACCGAGACGAACGCGCGCTGCGCGAGGTTGTCGCCGATGTCGGCGAGCAGCAGCGCCGCGCCGCCGCCCGGCAGGCGTCCGAGCGCGATGTCCTCCCAGTCGATGTTCTGCGAGCCGGTGACCGTGACGTCGGCGAGCAGGCTGCCGTCGGCTCGGACGGCGAAGACGTGGTTGGGGTTGCCGGAGTCGTTCTCGGTCCAGAGGACGCCGGGCTGGGTGCGCGAGAGCACGAGCCCCGAGAGCTCGGTCGCGGCGCTCGTCGCGACGTGGCCGGCGATGCGCGCCGTCAGGCGCCGGCACAGGGCGGGTCGCGCGGGTCGCGCAGCGCGCCTCGCCGAGGCGGCGGTCGCCGCCGCCGCAGGGGCCGGCGCGGTGGACGCGCCGCCACCGCAGCCGGCGAGCGCCAGCGCGACGAGTCCCGCCGCAGCGAGCGCCCGCATCGGCCGTCGCGCGATCGCAGATCGAGGCGGCGCCGCGACGGCGCCCTTCCTCGATCGCACGTCGTGCGGTCCGATCGGGCCTACCCGAGGATCCTGACGGTCTCGCGGGCGCGCTGGATGCGGCGATCCTCGGCCTTGTACTCGTCGGGGATCATCAGCTTCTCGGTGATCGAGAGCACGTCGCGGGCGAGCAGCAGCTGCAGGCGCAGCGCGCTCTCGGCGACCTCGACGATCTCCTCGCGCGAGGCGAAGCTGTGGTCCATGCCGAGCAGGCGGCGGATGTAATAGCCCATGGCCCCGCTACCGCAGCTTCTCGAAGATCGTCACGGCACGCTGCACGCGCTGGTCGGTCTGCTCGATGCCGGCCTCCTGCGCCAGCGCGATGATGTCGCGTGCGAGCTGCTCCTGCATCAGCAGGGCGCCCTCGGCGACGTCCTCGAGCTGGGCGTCGGATCGCCTGTCGACGTCGCCTCGGAACATCTTGCGCAGCAGCTCACCCATGCGCGCAGTATCCCGCAGACCGCCGGGGAGGGCCGCTACTCGTCGCCCGAGTCGGCCGTCTCCACGCGCATGTGCAGCTGCACCGGAAGCCCGCTCTCGATCGCCTGCGCGGCGACCTCGGCGCCGCCGATCCGCACGCCGGCCATGAGCGCGTGCGTGAGCGCCTTGACGACCCGGCCCCAGCTGCGCTCGTCGAGCTCGATCTCCGCGCGCAACCGCGCGGCGATCGGCCCCAGCTCGATGATCGCCTTGTCGCTGACGTTGCCGGGTCGATCGGGCTCCGATGCCATGTGACACAGCGTAGGGCGCCTCGTGGCGGGGAGCGCGCCTCAGTACAGGCCGAGCTCAGCGAGCTCCTTGGCGACCAGACGATCGACGTGCTTCTCGGCCAGCTCGAAATAGCTCGAGTGCGTGCGCTCGAGCGTCTCGATGGAGTCAGAGCCCAGCAGCACAACCTCGACGCTGGCGTCGTGGCGATGATGCGCCTCCGCGCCGGCATACGCAGCCAGCGCCTCGTCGTAGTCCCTACCGAAGCTCTCGACATGTGCGAGCCCGTTGGGGATGTCGTAGACGACGAGGAAATGATTGATCTAGGCTGCGGTCATAGGCTCAGCCTACCCCAGGCGTGCGCCACCACTCCACTACGTCGATGGCCTGTCGAACCTCATCCGCATCGAATGCCTCGAAGGCGGACTTGGCCCCATCTCGGGATGCAACGCGAAGGTCGCGAAGCAGCTTGCCCGCGCGCTTGACCCGCTTCTTCGAATGCTCGGAGTCCTCGACCACGGGCGACGACTGTACGCAAGCACCCAGGCGTCATGGGCATGACCGCGGAGGATCGCCCCCAGGCGACGCGCGGCGCGCAACGTCCGCCGGCAGACCTGCGTGCTGACTGATGGGCCGGGAGAGACTCGAACTCTCGTCTGACGGATTATGAGTCCGCTGCTCTGACCACTGAGCTACCGGCCCGCGGCGCGCGGCTCCCGATCGCGCGGGAGCGACCGCCGAACCGGCAACGTACCGCTGCTACTGGACGCGCGCGACCGCGCGAGCGAGCTCGCCCGTCGAGAAGACGCCCTCGAAGCGCGCGCTGATGCGGCCGTGGCGGTCGATGACGAAGGCCCACGGCTCGGTCGCCAGGCGCCACTTCGTCACCTGCGGGCGCAGCGGCTTGTTCGGGTTGTTGTCCTGGTAGATCTCCTGCTGGATGAACGTCACGCCCTTGCCGTTCTGCGCCTGCACCTGCGACGCGATGTCGACGACCGGACCGCACGTGCGCGACTGGCACAGCGCCGGCGTCGCGAACAGCAGGACGACCGGCTTCTTGCCGACGACGTCGTCGAAGTCCGTGTCGAGCATCTTCGGCGGCGGCGGCACGCGCGTGGAGAGCTTCGACAGCACGCCGCCGACGTCCGCTCCCGTGAGCGTGTGCATCCGGATCGCCTGGTCCCCCACGTCCGGCGGCCCGTTCTTCACCCCGACGTTCAGCGCCGCGGGCGCATCCGCCACGGTCAGCCGCCCGTCGAGCTTCACGAGCCCGACCGCGATGTGCGGACCGGCCGACGCGAACGCGGGCCGCGCCACGTAGAACGTCTTGCCGTTCGCCAGGTCGGACGCGGTCTGGGCGCTGCGATATGCCGTCTCGACATCCAGCGACTCCTTGCGCGCGACGAACGGGCCGCGCAGCTGCGTGCCGTCCGGGAGCGCCGTGTACACGGCGACCTCGGAGACGTCGATCTGCTTGTTCGCACGGTCCACGATCGCGAAGCCGAGCCGGTTGTCCGCACCCGGCTTCTGCGAGGTCGCGCTGCTCGGGTTGAGGATCGCGCCCTCCTTCAGCCCCCTCGTCAGCTGCGTGAGCGTCTTGCCCTTGGCGACCGGGAAGTCGGCCGGGCGCGCGGACGCCGGCTCGGGCGGCGCGGGCGCGGTCCCGCCGTCATCGACCGAGCCGCACGACGCCAGGGCGACGGCGGCAACGAGGATCGTGAGCGAGCGGAGCATTGCGCAGGGAATCTAAGCGGTCGCGTGATTGGATTGCGTCACATCACCGACGCAAGGAGCCGACGCATGACGCAGCGCGCCGCGATCGTGACGGGAGCGTCGAGTGGCATCGGGCTCGCAGTCGCGCGGATGCTCGCCGAGGACGGTCATGCCGTGACGCTCGCCGCGCGCCGCCCCGCGAAGCTGCAGGCCGCCTACGACGAGCTGCGCGCCGACGGGCTCGAGGTCCAGCAGGTCGCCGCGAACGTCGCACGCGAGGAGGACATCGCGCGCGTCGTCGCCGCCCACCGCGATGCCTACGGGCGCCTGGACGTGCTCATGAACAACGCGGGCGTCGGGATCGGCGCGCCGATCGGCCAGCTCGACGCCAAGCGCATGGACGTCCAGCTGGACACGAACCTGCGCGCGATCCCGCTCTTCTACCGCGAGGCGCTCGAGATGCTCACGGCGGCCGGTGCCGAGCATCGCAACGCGCTCGTGATCAACACCGCGTCGGTCGCCGGCAAGCAGGGCGAGGCGTGGCTCAGCGTCTACTCCGCGACGAAGTTCGGCGTCGTCGGCTTCACGCAGTCGATGAACCGCGAGCTCGCGACGCTCGGGATCAAGTCGACCGCGCTGTGCCCGGCGTTCGTCGACACCGCGATGACGAAGTTCGTCCGCGACAGGGTCGCCCCCGAGGCGATGATCCAGACGTCCGATCTCGTCGCCGCGGTGCGGATGCTGCTCGCGCTGAGCCCCGGCTGCGTCGTGCCGGAGATCGTGTTCCAGCTGCCCGGCGGCGGGCAGCTGGACGCAGCGATGTCCTAGGTCGGGCGGCTACTTCAGGACCGAGCGCCGGCGGCGGCTGCCGGCCGGCAGGACCGTGGGCTCGAGCGAGAAGTCGAACGCCTCGGCCTCGATCTCCTCGGCCTCGGGCTGCGCAGCGGGCTCGCGGCCGAAGTCCTCGGGCAGCACGAGCGTCTCCTCGAACAGCCAGTCCAGGCCGGTCTCGGTCGCCTCGCGACGGCGACGCTCGCGCGCGGCCGAACGGTGCTCCTCGACGGCGCCGGCGAGGTCGACCCGGAAGCCGCCACTCTGGCGGCGGCCGCGCTCGCGGCGCGCCGCGACGCTCGCGGTGTGCTCGGCGATCGCCTCGGCGAAGCCGTTCGTATCGGCGTGCGGGGCGCTCAGGCTCTCCTCGAGCTGCATCCGCAGGTGCAGGACCTCGTCCTGAGTCGCCTGGCGGGTGATGTAGCGGCCGTGCACGCCGGTGAAGCGGTCCCACGCCTCGGGGAAGCTCATCGCGCGGGTGCGGCCCGCCTCGCGCTGCGCCGCCAGCATCGGGCAGGCGCCTCCCTTGCCGTCGCTGAATGCCCCGGTGATCACAGTGTTGTTGCCGAGGCCGGTGAGCATGGCCTGGCGGGTGCGTTCGGGCAGCGTGTCGATCGAAGATCGAAGGTCGGCAAGGGCTTGTTCGCGAGACGTTGTCATATGGTGCTCTCTCCAGTCGCTCGGGGCTCGGCCACCGTATGGGAGCCCGTCGCCCGGGGCAACTAGATCCCTGGTAATGAAAGGTATCTTGCAAGCTGAAGCCCACATGAAGCTCGCATGAGGCTCGGCGTGCACATCGGATACTGGGGGCTGGGGCTGTCCTCGCAGGACCAGCGCGAGATCGTGCAGGAGGCCGAGAGGCTCGGCTACGACTCCGTCTGGGCGGCCGAGGCGTACGGGTCCGACGCCGCCACGGTCCTCGGCTGGCTCGCCGGCCTGACGACGACGATCAAGCTCGGCTCGGCGATCTTCCAGATGCCGGGTCGCAGCCCGGCGATGACCGCGATGACGGCCGCGACGATCGACCAGCTGTCCGGCGGGCGGATGCTGCTCGGCATCGGCTCGAGCGGGCCGCAGGTCGCCGAGGGCTGGCACGGCCAGCGCTTCGGGCGCCAGATGCAGCGCACGCGCGAGTACGTGGCGGTCGTGCGCAAGGCGCTCGCCCGCGAGCGACTGGAGTTCGCCGGCGAGACGCTCACCCTGCCGCTGCCCGACGGACCCGGCAAGGCGCTGAAGCTCACGATCTCGCCGGTCCAGGAGCGCATCCCGATCTACCTCGCTGCGATCGGCCCGAACAACACGCGGCTGGCGGGCGAGATCGCCGACGGCTGGATCCCGACGCTGTTCTCCCCCGAGCACGTGGCCGAGCTGCGCCCGCTGCTGCAGGAGGGTGCCGCGCGCAGCGGCCGCTCGCTCGAGCGCTTCGACATCGCGCCGACGGTCAACGTCTGCGTCACCGACGACCTCGCGGCCGGGCGCGACCTCATGCGCCCGCTGCTCGCGCTCTACATCGGCGGCATGGGATCGCGCGAGCAGAACTTCTACAACGCGCTCGTCCAGCGCTACGGCTTCGAGCAGGAGGCGCTCGACGTCCAGGACCTCTACCTCGACGGCAAGCGCGAGGCGGCGTGCGCGCGGCTCTCGGACGAGCTGATCGACACGGTGACGCTGTGCGGGCCGCCCGAGCACATCCGCGAGCGCCTCGCCGTCTACCGCGACGCGGGCGTCGGCACCCTCGGCCTCAGCGTGATGGCGTTCACGAAGGACGAGCGCCTGGCGCAGCTGCGCCAGCTCGCCGAGCTCGCGGCCTGAGCTGAGCCGGACGGAGCCGACCCGGTGAAGCTCCTGCTGGGCGCCTTCGGCGACCCGGGGCACGCGTTCCCGATGATCGCCCTCGGGCGCGAGCTCGCCGGCCGCGGGCACGTCGTCACGTTGCAGACGTGGACGCGCTGGCGCACGGACGTCGAAGCCGAGGGCATGACCTTCGCGCCGGCGCCCGAGTACCAGCCGTTCCCCACGCAGGCGCGCCCGCTGACGCCCTACGAGGCGGTGCAGCGGGCCACGCGCGACACCGCCGGGCTCGTCCGCGACGTCGCGCCCGACCTCGTCGTCGCGGACATCCTCACGCTCGCGCCCGCGCTCGCGGCGGAGCTCGCGGGCGTGCGGTCGGCGACGCTGATCCCGCACGTCGACCCGCGCATGCCGCCGGGCAGCGCACCGTTCTCGAGCGGCGCGCGGCTGCCGCGCAGCGCGGTCGGGCGGGCGCTGTGGCGCGGCGCGGACCCGCTCCTGCGCCGCGGCCTGGAGCTCGGGCGCCGCGAGCTCAACGCGACGCGCGAGCGGCTCGGACTGCCCGAGCTCGCCCACGTCCACGGCGGCATCAGCAGGACGCTGTGCCTCGTCGCGACGTTCCCGCAGCTCGAGTACCCGCGCGACTGGCCGCCCGCCACGCACGTCGTCGGTCCGCTGCTGTGGGAGCCGCCGTCCGGCGACGTGCAGATCCGCGCCGGCGACGAGCCGCTCGTGCTGCTCGCACCCTCCACCTCGCAGGACGCCGAGCATCGCCTGCTGCGGGCGGCGCTCGCCGGGCTCGCGGAGATGCCGGTGCGGGTGCTGGCCTCCGCGAACCGCCAGCTGCCCGATCCGCCGTTTGCGGTCCCGCACAACGCGCAGCTCGTCGACTGGCTCTCCTACGCGCGGACGATGCCCGCCTGCGACGTCGTCGTCTGCCACGGCGGGCACGGCACCGTCGCGCGGGCGCTCGCGAGCGGCTGCACGGTCGTGATCGTGCCGGCGGCCGGCGACATGAACGAGAACGCCGCGCGGATCGACTGGGCCGGGGTCGGCGTGCGCCTGCCGCGGCGGTTCACCGGGCCACGCTCCCTCCAGCTCGCGGTCGGGCGCGCGCTCGCCCGACCGGCGCTGCGCTCGCGCGCGCGCGAGCTCGCGGCATGGGCGGCCGAGCACCACGGACCGGCCCGCGCGGCGGACCTCGTCGAGTCGCTGGCGTAGCCGCCCGGGGCGCCGAGCCCGCTCGACGTCAGAAGCCCGAGTGGGCGGTACGGGCGATCAACGTCCCGTTGACGCTGCGCACGCCGGTGCGACCGGCGGCGTCCTGCGTGACGGCGTAGGCACGCACGCGCATGCGCCCGGTGCGGTTGAGCAGGCTGCGGTCGGTCTTTCCGACCGCCAGCGACAGCGTCCGCGAGTGCCCTCCGGCGAGCGTGAACTTCCGCAGCCCGAGCTTGCGCTGCTTGCGCAGCGCCTTGATCTTCGAATGGACGTTGGCGATGCTGAAGATCGTCACCTGGCCGCTGCAGCGCGTCGTGCTCTGGGGGCAGGAGATCGTCACGAGCACGGTCGCGGGCCGCTGCAGCCGCGGGCTCGAGAGCCCGAGCGCGGGGCGCGAGGACGTGGAGCTGCCGGTCGTCGTGGCCGGCTTGGTCGAGGTCTTCGTCCCGGGCACCGACGTCGAGCCCAGCACCGGCAGCGGGATCGAGGTCTGGCCGCCGGGGGCGACGACCGGCGGTGGCGGAGGCGGAGGAGCCGGGGGCACGTCGTCGTCGAGGATCGTCGCGGAGGCGGTGGCGTTCGCGAGCGTGGCGTTCTGCGGCGAGGACAAGCGCAGCTGGAAGCTCTCCGTCGGCTCGACGACGGCGTCGTCGAGGATCGCGACGGCTATCGATCCCGACGCGCTGCCGGCCGGGATGACGAGCGTGCCGGAGCGCGCCGTGTAGTCCTGGCCTGCGGTCGCGCTGCCGTTCGCGGTGGCGAAGGCGACCGAGACGTCGCGCCCGCTGACCGCCGAGAGGCGTATGACGAACGTCGCGCGCGCCCCCGCCGTGCCCTCGGAGACCGCCGGGCTGTCGGCGACCGACAGCGACGGCGTCGGGTCGTCGTCGAGGATCGTGCCCACCCCGTCGCCGTCGGTGACCTCCTCGCCGGCGATCACGAGGTGGAAGCTCTCGGTGTCCTCGTCGAGCGTGTCGGGCGCGACCGCGACCGTCACGTACTGGGTCTGCGTCGCACCGAGGAGCGCGGACCCGAACGACAGCGTGCCGCTCGTGGCGAGGTAGTCGGCCGGTGAGGTCGCCGAGCCGTCCGCCGTGCGGTAGGAGACCGAGGTGGAGCCCGACAGCAGGCCGGCGTCGCGCGTGACCGCGAACGTGGCGTCGACGGTGCCGGGACCCTCCGTGACCTGGACGTCGTTGACCGCGATCGAGTTCGCCGCAGCCGGCGATGCCCACACGAGGGCGCCGAGCAGCATCGTGCAAAGCACGCGCAGCGTCCCCCGCCGTCCCTGGCAGCCCATGCGCGCAACCTAGCGGGTGCGGCGGACGGCTGCAATGGGGTGCTCGCCCCAGCGCCCGGCCACCGCACGGCGCTTCGATCGGGCGCTCTCACTGCCCTGCGTGGGACTCCCCCGGGTGGATTCGAACCACCACGCCTTGATTAACAGTCAAGTATGCTGCCGTTACATCACAGGGGATCGGTGCCCGCCCGGCGCTCGGCACCTCGCGAGCAACACGCGGGTCATTGTAGGGCCGATCGCCGGTGGACGGCGCGCCGCCGGTGCGCGGCGCACCGGCCGAGGCTCAGGCTCAGCGAACGATCTCGACCGGCGTGCCGATCGGCATGAGCCGCGCGAGCGTCGTGATCTTGTCGTTGCGCAGGCGCACGCAGCCGTGCGACGGCCGGCCCGGGATGAGGTTCGGCTCGTTCGTCCCGTGGATGCCCACGACGCCGCCCTTCGGCCAGTCGGAGATGCTCGAGTAGGCGCTCGTGCCGAACGCCCACGGCCCGTACACGCCGCCGTCGCCCTTGAGCTTCTCGCGGATCCAGAACCTGCCGGCCGGCGTCGGCGTGCCGGCCTTGCCGATGCCGACGGGCGCCGAGAAGATCTTGCGGCCGTCCTTGGTCAGCGTCGCGCGCTTGGCCGTGCGGTCGATCGTGAGCTGGGTGCGCACGATGTGCAGGTTGCTGAGGTAGTCGGCCGGCACCCAACCGGTGCGGCCGTTGGGGCGCATCGGGATGCGGATGTGCAGCCACGTGTCGCCGGCGGCGTCGACCTTGGCATCGAGCACGAGGTACACGTTGGGCACCCCGTCCTCGGTGAGGTACTTCAGGCGCGTGATCGTGCGGCCGGAGGTGCTGGGAAGCGTGCGGATCGGATAGCTCGCGTTGGACGTCGCCCAGCGCGTGACCATCGTCTCGTCGGACAGGCGCATCGTCGAGCCCGGCTCGGTGAGGTCGGCGAGCGGGTCGTGCACGTTGAAGCCCGGAACCGCGGTCGTGATCTTGGGCTCCGGCGCGGCGTTCGGCGCCGAGCTGTCCGTCGTCGACGTGCTCGTGGTCGAGGTGGTGCCCGAGATCGTCGGCGTCGTCGCGGTCGGGGTCGTGGTCTGCGCGCCGGCGATCGCGGTCGATCCCGTCGCGACGAGCGTCAAGGCGCCGAGCAGCGCGGCGCTCGAGCGGAGCCCGAGGCGCTTCGATCCCGTCCTGCCCGTCCGTGGTAGTCCGTTACCCATGAGCCGCCTTCGATGCTAGCGCTCGCGCGGGCGTGCCGGCGTCGGTTGGCGCGGCGAAGGGCGCTCGAGTGAACGGCGACGATCAGCCGTGGACGGCGCCTTCGTCCATCGCCCGCCCGAGCGCGCCGGCAAGCTCCTGCTGTGCGGTCGACCGGAGCTGGGCGAGCTGGGAGATGTCGCCGCTGGCCGCGGCGCGCGCCGCGGCGATCTCGCGATCCAGGCGGGCAAGCGTGAGCTGCAGCCGCTCGATCTCGAACGCCGTGCGCGTCGGCGCCGCCGCACGGGCGTCGCCGACCGCGAGCTCGCGCATGAACGCGAGCAGCGGATCGTCGTCGGACAGGCCCGCGGTCGGGGTCGCGAGATGCACGCGCAGGTGCTCGGCGGCGCGGCGGGTGAAGGAGCTCGACAGGTCGGCGTCGAGGTCGAGCTCGGCGAGCGCCGGGCCGCCGAGCTGCGGCAGCGCGATGCAGAGCGCGAGGAACGAGCGCTCGGTCGGCTCGCGACGGCCGAGGAGCTCGCCGCCGCCCGGGGCGGGGACCCGAGACCCGGGCGCGCCCCCGCGCTCGCGCCCGTCCGCGCCGCCGTGACCTCGGGCGCCAGCGCCGTCGCGGGGCTCCCCGCGCGCGCCGCCGGACCACCCCGAGCCCGCGGCGCGGACCGCCGCCGCGCTCGTCGCGCCGCTCGCCGCGACGTCGGCGCCTCCGACGGGCAGCAGCTGCGCCAGCAGCTCGAGCGACAGGTCGAGGCGATCGGCGGCGATCCGCTGCAGCTCCTCGCTCTCGGCGCTCGGCGCAAGCATCCGGAACACGGGCGCGAGATCCGCGATCACGCGGTCGCGGCCCTCGGCGTCGGCGAGGTTGCCGGTCTCGAGCGCCTGCAGCACGCGGAAGCGCACGAACGGCGCCGACTGCGCGACGAGCCGCTGGATCTCCTCGCCGCCCGTGCGCTTGACGAGGTCGGCCGGGTCCTCGCCCGGCGGCAGCGCGACGACGCGCAACCGCAGCGGCGGCGTGCGCGCGAGGGCGATGCGCGCCGCGCGCAGCATCGCCTCCTTGCCGGCGCTGTCGGCGTCGAGCGCGAGGCGCACCTCGGGCGCGAGCCGCGCGAGCTCCCCGAGCTGGTCGTCGGTCAGCGCGGTGCCCATGATCCCGACGCAGTTGCGCACGCCGACCTGGTGCATGGCGATGACGTCGGTGTAGCCCTCCGCGGCGACGACGAAGCCGGCCTTCGCCGCCGCCGACCGCGCGAGATCGGCGGCGAACAGCGTGCGGCCCTTGTGGAAGACGTCGTTCTCCGGGCTGTTGACGTACTTCGGGCGCCGGTCGTCCTCGCCGCCGAGCGTGCGGCCGGCGAACCCGCGCACGCGCCCGCGCGGATCGGCCAGCGGGAAGATGATCTGCGAGCGGAAGCGGTCGTAGATCTTGCGGGTCTTCTGGGACTGCTGCGCGAGGCCGGCCTCGTGCAGCTCGCGGTTGCCGAAGCCGGCCCGGCGCGAGCCGTTGAGGACCGTGTCCCACGCGCTCGGCGCGTAGCCGACGCGAAACTCCCGCAGGGTCCCCTCGTCGAGGCCGCGACCGGCGAGGTAGGCCCGCGCCCGCTCGGCCTCGCGCGACTCCCACAGCTGGCGCACGTAGAACGCCGCCGTGCGCTCGAGCAGCTCCAGCAGGCGCTCGCGGCGCAGGCGCTGCTCGGCCGCGCGCGGGTCCTCGGCCTCGAGCTCGAGCGCGACCTTGTAGCGATCGGCCAGCAGCTCGAGCGCGCCCTTGAAGTCGACGCCCTCGGTCTCCATGACGAAGGTGAACGCGTCGCCGGAGGCCTGGCAGCCGAAGCAGTGGTAGACCTTCTCCGCCGGGTTGATGCCGAACGAGGGCGTGCGCTCCTCGTGAAACGGACACAGGCCGGTGAGCCGGTTCGG
>DATAZX010000037.1:0-6122 GCA_036271815.1 Solirubrobacteraceae bacterium | reverse complement strand
TGATGCTCAGCCACCCCCAAGGACTGCATGACCACCCGCACTTTGGAACAACGTGGTGGGCGGGTGGTCATACAGATCGCTGGGGCCAAAGGCGTGTATTTGCAGGGGCAACCCGGGGCCAAACCCCAGACTGACGTTCCTGGGTTTGCTCCTGGGTTCTGTCCGGGGTTCGTCCGGCGCAACCACGCTCTCCCCCAAGACGCCGACTCTCGCCACAACTCCATGCCCGGTCATCGAACGAGCACCCGCAAAGGGGCCAACGGCGGCGCTCCTCGAACAGTCACGCAGGCAGCCATGAGGCGAGCAGTCGCGCTTAGCTCGCCCGCGATCGAGGCCTCAGACCGGCAACGAATTTCGGACTTTGGTACCCGCTTGGTACCTTTTCGCTCCGTCCGAACCTCCTGCAAATCGGCATAAACCGGCCAATTGCAGGGACTTCAACGAGGGTGAGCGACGGGACTTGAACCCGCGACCGCCTGGACCACAACCAGGAGCTCTACCAACTGAGCTACGCCCACCGCGCGACCCTGAATCTAGCAGCGGGGCGGGGCCCTGCGATCATCAGTCCATGAGCTTCGAACTCGGCGATCCCGTTCCGGCGTTCGCGCTGACCGACACGGAGGGCACGACCCACGCGCTGCCGGCAGACCCGGCACCGCCGGCGACCGTGCTCGTCGTCACGTGCAACCACTGCCCCTACGTCGTCGCGTGGAACCCGCGCCTGCGCGCGGTGGCGGAGGACTATGGCCCGCGCGGCGTCCGTCTGCTGGCGATCAACGCCAACGACGCCGCGCGCTTCCCGGCCGACTCCCCGGCGGCGATGAAGCGCTTCGTCGACGAGCAGTCCTGGCCGATCCCCTATCTCCACGATGCGTCGCAGGAGGTCGCGCGAGCGCTCGACGCCCAGGTCACCCCCCACGTCTTCGTGCTCGACGCCGATCAGCGGCTGCGCTACCGCGGGGCACCCGATGCCGACCACGAGGATCCGTCCCAGAACGCGTCCTACCTACGCGACGCGCTTGACGCCGTCCTGGCGGGTGCCAAGCCCAGCACGGCAGACACGCGCGCGCGTGGATGCTCGGTGAAGTGGCGCGGCTGAGCCACGCCGACGCCGCGCGACGCCGCGCGGCCCGAGGCCTCCACAACGACGACGAGCTCGCCGTTCGGCGAGCTCGTCGGTTGGAATCCTGTCCGGCGTCCGTGCGTTCGACGTCCGTGCGCTCGACGCGATAACCCGCGCCGCGAGCTCAAGGTGCGGTGGTCCTCCACGATCGGGCAGGACGGCGCGCCGGCGCGGCGCGATGCGATCACCTGCCTCGAGCTCGTCGCTGGCGGGGACTGACGCGTGCTCCACGTCCACCGTGCCGAGCGCGCTGACGGACTCGTCGCGGCGCTGCGCGCGATCCTCGTCGACCCGCTCGGCGATCCGTTCTCCCCCGATGTCGTCGCGGTCCCAACGCGCGGCGTCGAGCGCTGGCTGGCACAGCAGCTGTCCGCCGGCCTCGGCACCTCCCCCGGTCGCTCGGACGGCATCTGCGCGAACGTCGCGTTCCCGTCGCCGCATCGACTCGTCGTCGACGCGGTCGCGGCAGCATCGGGGATCGATCCCGACGGCGACCGGTGGCGCCCGGCAC
Source organism: Solirubrobacteraceae bacterium (assembly GCA_036271815.1). Lineage (GTDB taxonomy): Bacteria > Actinomycetota > Thermoleophilia > Solirubrobacterales > Solirubrobacteraceae > CADCVQ01. The sequence continues at coordinate 4,488 of DATAZX010000037.1, read as the reverse complement.
GAGCCGCGTGGCCACTGCTCGACGTCCTCGACGAAGCGCTTGGCGAGCCGTGGCTGCGCGGCCTTTCGGTCCATCTCGGGGCCGGCGGCGCTGCCGACGACCCGCGTCGCGCGCGTCGCTTCAGCAGCGTCCGTCACCTCGCTGAGCTGTTCGACGGCTATGCCCTCTATCGCCCCGAGATGGTGCTCGCCTGGGCGGCCGGCGACGACACCGACGCCATCGGCCGCCCCCTACCGGAGAGCTCGGCCTGGCAGGCCGAGCTGTGGCGGCGCCTGCGCGAGCGCGTCGCGCAACCAAGCCCGGCGGAGCGCGTCGATGACGCCTGCGTGCGGCTGCGTGCCGAGCCGGCGCTCGTCGATCTCCCGCAGCGGGTCGCGCTCTTCGGCCTGACCAGGCTGCCCGCCGGCCATCTCAGGGTGCTGCGCGCGCTCGCCGTCGGCCGCGACGTGCATCTGCTCCTGCTGCACCCGTCGGCGGCGCTCTGGGAACGCGTCGCCGGCACACTCGGCGCGCCCGGCGCGAGCCACGCTCGCGACCACGACCGCTCGGCCCCTCGCGCGACCAACCGGCTGCTGGCGTCCTGGGGACAAGACGCGCGTGACATGCAGCTCGTGATCGCCAGCGCGGGCGAGCCGCTCGCCGACCACCACCATCCCGTCGACCACCGCACGGGCACGCTGCTGGCGCGCATCCAGGACGACGTGCGCGCGGACCGCCTGCCGCCAGGGCGACCACTCGCGGGTCAGCTCGATGCCCGCCTCGACCTCGAGCCCGACGATCGCAGCATCGAGGTCCACTCCTGCCACGGGCGCGCGCGCCAGGTCGAGGTGCTGCGCGACGCGATCCTGCACCTGCTGGCCGAGGACCGCACGCTGCAGCCGCGCGACGTGATCGTGATGTGCCCGGACATCGAGGCGTTCGCGCCGCTGATCCACGCAACGTTCGGAACGGACGAGGCGAATAGCGCCGGGGCCGACGCCGACCTCGGCGCGGCGCCCGACGGCGCCCGTCCGGCCGATCTGCGCGTCAGGCTCGCCGACCGATCGCTGCGCCAGACCAACCCGCTGCTCGGCGTCGTCGCGCAGCTGATCGACCTCGTCGATCAGCGCCTGACGGCATCGCAGGTGCTCGACCTCGCCGACCGCGAGCCCGTCCGACGCCGCTTTCGGCTCGACGACGACGACCTCGCGCGGATGCGCGACTGGGTCGCCCAGAGCGGGATCCGCTGGGGCCTGGATGCGGACCATCGCGCGCCGCTCAAGCTCGACGCGGTCGCGGCCGGCACCTGGCGGGCCGGGCTCGATCGCATCCTGCTCGGCGTCGCGATGACCGAGGACGAGCAACGCCTGTTCGGCGGCGCCCTGCCGCTCGACGACGTCGACAGCGGATCGATCGAGCTCGTCGGGCGCTGCGCCGAGCTCGTCGACCGCTTGCAGTCGGCGATTGACGCGCTGAGCGTCGCGCAGCCGATCGACGCCTGGGCAAGCACGATCGCCGCAGCGGCGGACGGGCTCGCGGCGACGAGCGCGCGCGACGCCTGGCAGCGCGCCGAGCTGCAGCGAGTGCTCGACGAGATCGTCGCCGAGGCGACCGCCACGGAGCACGTAAGCGCAACCCCGATCTCGCTGCCGGAGCTGCGCGCGCTGCTCGCCGACCGCCTGCGCGGGCGCCCGACGCGGGCCAACTTCCGCACCGGCCATCTGACGATCTGCACGCTCGTGCCGATGCGCTCCGTCCCGCACCGCGTCGTCTGCCTGCTCGGCCTCGACGACGGCGCGTTTCCACGCAAGGCGCCGCGCGACGGCGACGACCTGCTGCTCGACGCCCCCCTCGCCGGCGACCGCAACCCGCGCACCGAGGATCGCCAGATGCTGCTCGATGCGCTGCTCGCGGCGACCGACCGCCTCGTCGTCACGTACAGCGGCAACGATGAGCGCACGAACACGCTCCTGCCGCCGGCGGTCGCCCTCGGCGAGCTGCTCGACGTCGTCGATGCGACGGCGCGCACCGCTGCTGGCGAGGCGTCGGCGCAGGTCGTCGTGCGCCATCCGCTGCAGCCATTCGATCCGCGCAACTTCGTCGCGGGAGCGCTCGTCGGGGGGCGCTCGTGGAGCTTTGATCAGGTAACGCTCGAGGGCGCACGAGCGCTGAGCGGTCCGCGCCACGAGCCGGGACCGTTCCTGCCCCGGCCGCTCCCGCCGCTCGACGCACCACTCATCGAGATCGACGACGTCGTGCGCTTCGCCCAGCATCCGGTGCGAGCCTTCCTGCGCCGGCGGCTCGGGATCAGCCTGCGCGACCTCTCCGAGGAGGTCCAGGACGCCCTGCCCATCGAGCTCGACGGGCTCGGGCGCTGGGCGATCGGTCAGCGGATCCTCGAGGCGCGGCTGTCGGGCGTCGACGGGCGCACGGCGATCCTCGCCGAGATCGCGCGCGGCACGCTGCCGCCGGGCGTCCTCGGCCAGCCTGTGATCGACGACGTCTTTCCGATCGTCGAGGCGATCGTGACCGAGGCCGGGTTCGCGTTCGACGCGGCCGCCGCCAGCGAGTCGATCGACGTCCGCCTGACGCTCGCCGGCGGGCGCTTGCTGAGCGGCACGGTCTCCGGCGTGGGCGACGACGTCCTGCTCGCCGTGACGTACTCGCGCGTCGCCGCCAAGCATCGGATCGCTGCCTGGGTGCGGCTGCTCGCCGTGACCGCGGCGCGTCCCGAGCGGGCGTTCAGCGCGGTGACGATCGGACGAGCGAGCCAGGGCGCCGGCGTCACGATCGCCCGCCTGGCGACGCTCGCCGAGGACGCTGGCGAGCGTCTCGCGCTCGCGCTCGAGCGCCTCGAGACGCTCCTCGACCTCTACGACCGCGGCATGCGCGAGCCGCTGCCGCTGTACTGCGCAACGTCGTCGGCCTACGCGCAGGCGGCCGTCACAGGCGGTGACGCTGCCACGGCGGCCGGCAAGGCCTGGACGTCGGAGTGGAGCTTCCCTCGCGAAGACGCGGAGCTCGAGCACCAGCTCGTCCTGGGTGGAGCGCGCAGCTTCGACGCGCTGCTGCGCGAGCGACCGCGGCCCGACGAGGCCGGCAACGACTGGGACGCGATCGAACACCATCGCCTCGGCCGCTATGCCCGCCGGATGTGGGACCCGCTGCTCGCAAGCGAGGAGCTGACCCGCCGATGACCGAGCCCGATCGCAGCGGCCCGTTCGACATCCGCGGGCCGCTCCCAACAGGCGTGACCGTGCTCGAGGCGAGCGCCGGCACGGGCAAGACGTACACGATCGCCGCGCTCGCTGCCCGCTACGTCGCCGAGGGCACGCCCCTGCAGCGGCTGCTGCTCGTGACGTTCACGCGGATGGCGACGGGCGAGCTGCGCGATCGCGTGCGCGAGCGCCTGCTCGCAGTCGAGCGCGGCCTCGGGCTCGTGCAGGCGGGAGCGCCGGCCGACGAGCGCGATGACGTCGTCGCGCTGCTCGCGGCTGCTGCGCCAGACGAGGTGAATCTGCGCCGGCAGCGGCTCGTCGAGGCGCTCGCGGATTTCGACGCCGCGACGATCGCGACGACCCACGGCTTCTGCCAGGAGATGCTCGCGAGCCTCGGCAGCGCCGGCGACCTGGATCCCGACACAACGTTCGTCGAGGACACCCGCGATCTCGTCAGCGACGTCGTCGACGACCTCTACGTACGCCGCTTCCACGGCGGCGACCGGCCCCCGTTCGGCCGCGCCGAGGCGGCGGCGATCGCGAAGCTCGCGATCGACAACCCGGCGGCGGCGATCGTGCCGGCCGCGGGTGCGGCGCCGCAGATGCGACGCCGGCTCGCCGGCGCGGCGCGCGACGAGCTCGAGCGCCGCAAGCGCCGGCTGGCCGTGATGGGCTACGACGACCTGCTGACGCGCCTCGACGAGGCGCTGTCGGGCGACGGCAGCGCCGGCGTCATCGCCCGGCTGCGCGCGCGCTTTGACGTCGTGCTCGTCGACGAGTTCCAGGACACCGACCCGGTCCAGTGGCGCATCGTGCGGCGTGCCTTCGGCGGCGGCGACGTCACCCTCGTCCTGATCGGCGACCCCAAACAGGCGATCTATGCCTTCCGCGGCGCCGACGTCTACGCGTACCTCGCGGCCGCCGAGGCGGCCGGCACGCGCGCGACGCTCGACGTCAACTGGCGCAGCGACCAGGGCCTGATCGACGCCTACGACACGATGTTCGGCGGCGCAAAGCTCGGCCACGAGGGGATCGTCTACCGCCGCGTGCACTCTGCAGAAGTCAACCGGGCGCCGCGGCTGACGGGCGCGCCGCATCCGGCGCCGCTGCGCCTGCGCGTCGTGCAGCGCAGCGATCCCTCGATCGTGTTGACGAAGAAGGGCTACGCGAACATCGCCAGCGCCCGCGCGCACGTCGCAAAGGATCTCGCGGGCGACCTCGTGGCACTGCTGTCCTGCGCCGCGCAGATCGAGCTGCGCTCCGCCGAGGGCGCCGCCGTCGAGCGCGCTCG
>DATAZX010000036.1:0-9669 GCA_036271815.1 Solirubrobacteraceae bacterium | reverse complement strand
CGGGCAGGCACTGGTCGGCACAGGCGAGATCCCGGTCAGCGCGATCGACACGCTGCTCGTCATCAGCGACGTCTCGCCGGGGCTCGCCGACGCGGTCGTCGCGACGATCGACGCGGGCGCCGTCGCCGGGTCGCAGCTCGTCAACAACGCTGGCTGGGCGATCGGCCAGGCCCTGCGCACCACCGGCAACGACACGTTCGCCGCGTATCTGAACACGGTCGACCACCGCGACCTGCGGGGCTGCGGCTGGGCAAGAAGACCGACGCGCTCCTCGCCGAGGCCGAGAAGCTGCATCAGCGGGTCGAGCAGTACGCCTACGGGCCGCCGACGATCCGCTTCGACCCAACCGATGTCGATCAGGCACGCGCCGCGGGCGTCCTGATCGAGCTCGATCGCAGCACGCCGATCATCACCGACCGGCCGCTGTACCGGCAGCTTGCCAAGCAGGCGATCAAGCGCACCGTCGAGCAGCTGCGCGAGCGGGCGGCAGCGAAGGCCAGCGGCAAGCGCGCCGGCGCCGCGAACCGGGAGCGCACGCCGCGCGACGAGCTCGACGCCGAGCACCGCGCGACCGTCCGCGAGCTCACCAGGCAGGCGCACGCGACGAACCTCGACCTCGGCACCGCGCTGCTGACCGAGCTTGCAACCGTCGCGCCCGACGACATCCACGTCGCGCGGTTCTTCGCGCTCGGCCTGCTCGGCCCGGACTCCATGAGCTACCTCGGGACCAGTGAGCACACCGCGCTGACCGTCGCGGCGAACGGGCTGCGGCTCGTCCTCGACGAGCACCGCGAGACGACGACCCCGACGCTGAAGAGCGGCAAGCAGGGCAAGACCAAGGTCGCCTACGGCGACACAGGCGACGCGGTGACGTGGCTGTGGCGATTCGTCGACGGCGCGAAGAGCGCCGGCGAGCTGTACGGCCGCGTCTTGGTCGTGTTCGCGGCCGAGCACTACGCCAGCCAGCTCGTGCTGCCGGCGAGCAAGCGTCGCCCGTCGGCGCTGCCGGCGTCGCGCAAGGACGCGGCGCGCAAGGCGTTCGAGCGGATCGTCAAGCCGGTCCTGCCGGCGAGCTGCAAGCAGCTTGAGCGCGCGCTCGCCGCCGAGGCACGCTCCTACGACAAGAAGGTCACCGAGCTCGCGCAGCGTGCGCAACACCAGGCCGCGGCCGCGGGCCAGTCCGACGACGCATCGGCGCGCGACGTCGACCCGGACGTCGACGCCGACGCGCACGACGACCTCGACATCGACGGCGACTGACCCGACGACCGGCGGCGACCTCGCGGTCGCCACTCGGCCCCAGCCCGATCAGGAGAGGCCCGTCCGCGCAGGTGTCGCGGGCGGGCCTCTCGCCGTTCACGGGCGCGCCTGCGGCCCCACCCGATCTCCGATGAAGGGAAGGACCCGATGCACCCCACCACGCACCACGGCGCGAGCGACGCCCGCGCCGCACGGATCGCCGACCTGTACCGCGAGCACGCCCGCCAGCTCGAGCGGCGCGTCGCCCGCAACGCGTACGCCGACCCGCAGACGATCGAGGACGCCTGCTCGTTCGCCTGGACCCAGCTGCTGACCCGCCGGTCCGTCGACCTGGCGTCGCCGCAGCACCGCGTGCTCGGCTGGCTGGCGTTGACCGCGACCCGCGAGGCCTGGCGTCTGGAGGCCCGGCGGATGCGCGACGAGCCGTTGGAACACGCCGCGCTCGACCGCGATCGCGCGCCCGACTGCACCGCACCGAGCGTGGACGAGCTCGCCGCGCAGCACGCCCGCCTAGACCTCGTCGCCGAGATCCCCGAGCGCCAGCGTCGCTTCCTCATGCGCCTGGTGCTCGGCTACAGCCACCGCGAGATCGCGACGCATGAGCACGCCAGCCTGACGACGACCGCCAAGCAGATCACGCGCGCCCGGCGCTCCCTGCGACGCCTCGATGCGCAGACGGTGCGCACCCGTCGCGACGTCGCGGATCCACCGGCCGCGGGACAGGGGCGCCACACCGAGCGGTCCCGCACCGCCGGCGTCAGCCGTCAACCGACCACGGCATGGCCGAGCCGCCAGTCCGCCGTCCCGCCTGACCGGGACTGGCGGAGCCGCAACACCGATCCCGCGGCCATCCGGCCGCCCGCGGCCATCCGGCCAGTGCGCCGGCTGGCTGCCTCGTGACGTGCTCGTGAGCTCGCGTCGCGGGCTCCGTGCGCGCCGCGATCCGGACCACGACAGCGATCCCACCGCCCGAAGGAGGGCTCAAGCATGCTCACGAACACCGCAGCACCCACGCCGCAGCCGACCCATCCGACCGCGACGACGATCGCGATCGAGGACGCCGAACGGCGCTGCGACGCCGCCCTGCGCGACATCGCACGCCTGGCCAGCAGCGGGCAGATCAGTCCGAGCGAGGCCGCCGGCCTCGAGGCCGAGTCGGTCGAACGGCTCGTCACCCGGATCCGGGACCTCGAAGCGCACGGCGACCGGGTCGTCGACGCCCGCGAGTGGGCTGCGTATGAGGCCCGCGCAGCCCGCCGACGCTCCACCGTCACTGCCGACCGTCGCCCGGGTTCCGAGTCGCGGGAACGGAGCGCGCGGGCGCTGCGTGAGCGCCAGATGTGCGTCGTGCAGAGCGCGCGCGTCAGCAGCGAGGTCCTGCGCGGCCTGTGGGTCGACGACGACGAGGAGACGCTCGCGACACGCGGCGCGCTCGCCGCCGCCGGTCTGCTTTGAGGACCGGCGTCATGAGCCTCTCTCGTCCGACGGTCGCAGGGCGCCGGCGGCGTCGCCGGGCGCCCCGGCCGCTGACCGCCGCGCTCGCCGAGCTGCTGCGCATCCACAGGCCAGCGCCCGCGCCGCCGGGCGATGCGCTGTGGATCAGCGTGACGCCCGCGCTGGCCGCGGCGACCGCCCGGATCGCCGCGCGCCGCGACGGCTCGATCACGAGCTACCACGACCATGGTGCCCATGAGGCGGCACGACGACCCGTCCTCGTGCCCGCCGCGATCGCGGCGCAGTGGTGCCGCGACGCGTGGCAGGCCGCCGGTGAAGGACTGATCGGCGTGCCCGACGCCCTGCTGCTCGCAGCGCAGATCGATCCGCGTGGCGCCGCCTGACCGCCATCAGCACGCCGGGCGAACGGCCTAGCGCGCGTCCGGCCGGCATTCGCGTCTCCGTGCGGACGCGATCGATCCGCCGCGGCTCCGGATGTCGCCCGGAGCCGCACCGCCTCATCGGCCGCCCGCCGGCCGACCCGACCCGGTGAACGCCCCACCCGGGGCGCGTCGCCGCCATGACAGCAATAGGAGTCAGAGACCGTGCAGACCCCGACGACATGACCTCGCACACGATCCTCGTCGTCGAAGAGGACGCCGCGATCCGCGCGTTCCTCGCCGACCAGCTCACCGCCGACGGCTACATCATCCATGCCACCGCCGACCCCGACCGCGCGCTCGGGCTGTGCGCGACGCAGCTGCCTGACGCCGCGCTCATCGACGTCAACGGCGGCAGCGGCCGGACGTTCGCCGCGACCGTTCGCAGCCGGTCGCGCCGGGGCGTCGACCCGCGCCTGGCGCTGATCCTGCTCGGCACCGCCGCCGGCGAGCTCGATGCCGTCCGGGCGTTTGACGCCGGCGCCGACGACTACGTCCTCAAGCCGTTCAGCTACCCGGAGCTGCGCGCCCGTCTGCGAGCCCTGCTGACCCGCGTCGACATGCACTCCCGCAGCGCCCAGGTCCTCGCCGTCGGCGGGCTGCGGATCGACGTCACCGCCCGCCGCGTCACCGTGAACGGGCAAGAGATGCACGTCAGCAAGAAGGAGTTCACGCTGCTGCGGACGCTCGCCGCGGAGCCGACGCGGGTGTTCACGAAGGAGGAGTTGCTGCGCACGATCTGGGGCCACCGGGCGGTCGGCTCGACGCGGACGCTGGACTCGCACGCCTGCCGGCTGCGCCACAAGCTCGACGCGCACGGCGGCCGGTACATCCTCAATTTGTGGGGCGTCGGCTACCGCCTCACCGACGATCCCGGCGCCGTGCGCGACCGCGGCCAGCGGACGCTCGCCGCGTGAGTCCGCATGGCGATCCAGCCGCTGTCGTGGCAGCGGCGACAGGGGGCTACGATGACGCCATGGCAGTTGCGGTGAAGAAGCTCGACGTCGCGCTTGGTGATCTCGTCGAGATCGGCGGTCGTCGCTATGACGTCGTGCCCGACAAGCAGGGCGGCGTGGCGCTCGAGCCGGCGATCACGGGGAGCGTCGCGGACATCCACCGCGAGCACGGCGGTCGCCCGCTGACGCAGGCGGAGTTCGACGAGGTCTTCGGCGAGCTGCCCTCCGACCACGAGGGCTGAGCCGTGGCGCCAGCCCGCCGCGTCGCGGTGCGCGTCAGCGCGACGACGTGGCAGGAGGAGGTCGAGCGCTTCGCGTCCGCTCGCCGTCCCGAGTGGCGGCCGACCGCGAGCGCCGGCGTCTGGAGCAGGACGGTCTGAACATCACCGACTTGCAGCCGTGTGCTGCCGTCGGGCCTGACGGCACGCGACTGCAGGGGCTCGTGAAGACCTACGTGCCGATCTCGAACGCTGCGACATCGCAGCGGCCGTATGGCTTCGTGTTCTCACCGGGCCGCGACGATGGCGGCATCTACCTGGCGTTCGTCGCCTTCGGCGAACGCCACCCGGCACCGGGCACGCGCAGCGTTTACGAGCGCGCGCACAAGCGCCTGCACGGCCGCTACCCCGACCAGTAGCCCCGGGCCGCCCGTGGTCGGCGGCCCGCGCGACGTCAGTCGCGCTTGACGGAGCGCGGTCGCTCGCCGTGCCCGTGCCACACCCCGCCGGTATGCGGGATCGCCGCGCCGGCCGCGCGCCCCTGCCCGGGCGCGCCGACAGCACCCATCCGATCGAAGGGAGACGCCGATCATGCGATCCGCGTTGACACACCCAACCGCGGTTCCGGTGAAGGCGAGGACGCCGGACCGGACCGTCGACCCGCGACGTAACGCCGCAGTTCCCGAAGCGAAGGGGCCCGCGACGAGACTGCGTTTGCGCGACGGCCGCACCTACGAAGGCACGATCACGCCCGAGCGCCACCGCCGCCTGCACCTCGGCCTATTGCACGCCGACAGCGACGGCTACGTCGAACTCGCCGCCGGCCGGCGCCCACCGGGCGGCAAGCTGCGCATCGCGACCCGCCGCGACAGCGGCCACTTCCTGCCAGGCGGCGCCTCGGGGGAACCAGGGTGGCTTGAGGCGCTGCTCGCGCTCGCCGCCAGGCACGCCGCGGCCGGCGACGAGGTCTGCATCGCGCCCGCGGTGCGCGGCCAGCGCGCCGCCGCCAAGGCACATGTCGCCCACACGCACTGGCTGTGGATCGACGTCGACGGCCGCGACGGCCTTCCCGCGGTGCGCCAGCTGCTGCGCCGCAGGCCCGCGCACCTTGTCGTCGAGTCCGCGGGCTCCGGCGGCGTGCATTGCTACTGGCGCCTGCGGACGCCGCTGACGGCCGATGCCGGTGGCGGCGATGCGATCGAGCATGCGCACGAGCGCCTGATCTACGCGCTCGGCTACGAGTGGCGCGACGGCGCCGCGGTTCCGACGGTCGCCGATCGGGCGTGCAAGGACCGCTCGCGCGTGATGCGCCTCGCCGGCACGGTCAACGGCAAGACCGGCAACCGCGCCCGTGTTATGTGGGCCGACCTCGCGCTCGTCCCCTGGGAGCTGACGGATCTCGTCGGCGACCTGCCCGACCCGCCCAAGCCGATCCGCTCGCACCGGCACGCGGCGCGACGCGTCCACCACGAAGACCCGTACAAGCGGATCGCGCCGGTCGAGTACTTCCAGCGGCTCGCTGGGATCGAGGTGCCCGCGCATCGGCTCGTGTCCTGCCCGAACCCCGCGCATCGCGATGCGACGCCGAGCTGCCACGTCGGCGCCGACGCGAGCGAGGGCTGGTGCTGCTTTGGCTGCGGTGCCGCCGGCGCGATCTACGACCTCGCCTCGGTCCTGCTCGGCGGCCCCACCGGCCGCTGGCTGCGCGGCGACGCGTTTCGCCTCGCGCGCGACCACGTCAGCCGGGCCTTCGGCGCCCGCTGACCACCCAACACCCGCCCGCGCGGCGACCCCCCGCCGCGGGCGCGGTCACGCAACCACACGCATCACGAGAGGAGCCCGTCATGTCCGAAGAGACGGCGAGCTGGCTGAACACGATGACCCTGATCGGCTACACCGACCAGCGCGGACACGCCTGGCACTACCGCGCCAGCGCGCAGGGCGGCGAGCCCAACCACTATCCCGACGCGATCCCCGTGCAGGACGTCCAACGGCGCCTGTTCGGCTGGAAGGTGCTCGAGGGCGACATCACCTCGACCGCGACGCTGCTCAGCGAGGAGGGGGTCGGCAGCGTGCGCATCACCGACCCCGACCGCAAGGCGATGCTGCGCCCGCCCGGAGCACTCGGTTCCGACGACCCGGGAGCGATCCTCGGCGTCTTCAAGTCCGGCTACACGGGCCATGACTACACGACGTGGCTGCTCGAGCAGGTCGCCGACCTGCTCGACGACGACGAGCTCGCGATCGGCTCCGCCGGCCTGCTGAAGGGCGGCGCGCTGGCATGGGTCTCGATCGAGGTGCCCGAGACGATCACCACGCCCGAAGGCGTCGCGTTCCGGCCGCACCTGCTCGCGACGACAAGCTTCGACGGCAGTCTCGCCACCACGTACGGCCGCAAGGTCTAGCTCGTCGTCTGCGACAACACGCACGCCGTCGCGATGGCCGAGCGCGGCCAGCAGACGAAGGTCCGCCACTCCCGCCACTCGCGCTTCCGGCTCGCCGACGCGCGCGAGGCGCTCGCGCTCGTACACATCGCCGCCGACGAGTTCGCCGTCGAGGTCGCGCACCTCACCTCGGTTGCCGTCTCAGATGGCGACTGGGCGCGATTCCTCGACGAGCTGTTCCCCGTGCCGGAGATCGACGGGCGCGGGCGCACGCTCGCGCAGAACAAGCGCGAGGGCCTGCAGCGCCTGTGGGATCACGACACCCGCGTCGCGCCGTGGCGTGGCACCGTGTTCGGTGCCCTGCAGGCGGTCAACACGTTCACCCACCACGAGAGCACTGTGCGCGGGATGCCGCGCAGCGAACGCAACATGCTGCGCGCGGCGACCGGCGCGACCGACGCCCTCGACAGCAAGGTCATCGCCACGATGCTGCGGCTCGTCGCCTGACCCACCATCACCCCGCCATTCCAACCGGTCTGGTCTGGCGCGCGCGCTCAGCGCCAGACCAGCCAGGGCGGGGGAGGGATGGCGTCAGGCCGCGGCCTTCGGGTGCCAGCCCTGCCCGTCCTTCGTCACGAGTCCGTCCTGCGCGAGGCCGGGCATCACGCGGTACAGGTAGTTCTGCTTGATGCCCATCTTCTCGGCGAGCTGCGGGATCGTGATCCCCGGGCTCCCCGTGACGAGCGCCAGCGCCTCCGCGGCGCGCTTCCCGGTGCCCTTCGGGCGTCCGCGCCCGTTGTGCGTCGCGGCCCCGTGCCGGCGCTTGCTCGCCGCGGGGGCACGGTGCGCGACGGTGCGTCGCGGTGACATAGGAGCTCCGTCAGCGCCGTCAAGTGCGGCTGCCGCCGCTTCCAGTCGCGAGTACTCCTCGACGATCGGCTTGAGCTCCTTGAGACGCGCACCGATCTCGCTGCGCTTCTCATCCAGGAAATCTGCCATTCGGGTCCCCCGATAAATTGTGTGCACCGACGCCTTACAGACACATGCCTGCCGGCTTTGTCGCCTCCTGCCCCAAAACAGGTAGCGCGAATCTCTACAGGCACCTCCCGGGTCACCACCCGCGCGACGGAGACGCCCCAGCGTCGCCCGAGACGCGGAGCGGCCGTTGAGCCATACCGCGCGCGGTTGCCGGTACGCCGACGACTGACTCACGTGGTTACCGCCACGAGCTCTCCCACCCCTACCGCACCCGTGCCGAGCGATGACACACGGCAACACCGGTGCGCTCACACCAGCGACGTCGCATGACGATGCGACAGCAAGGAACACCATGACCAATGAAGCCCCCGGCCACGCCGGGATGACAGAAGCCGACTTCGCCTACCTCGAACGCCTCGCCGCGGCAGCCGCCGACAGCGGCCTGTACGGCGGCACCGGCGCCCGCGTGAAGGCGCAGCTGCTGATGAAGCTCATCTACGGCCGCGACTTGCAGATCCCCGTCAGCGCCGCGCTGAGCGCGATCGACATATACGACGGCAAGATGGAGCTGTCGTCGAATCTCATCGCCGGGCTCCTCGAAGCGCACCCGCACTACGCCTACGCGATCGTCGAGACGAGCGACGAGCGCTGCGAGCTCGAGTTCTTCAAGGACGCAAGCAGTATCGGCAAGGCGAAGTTCGACCGCGCCGACGCGACGACCGCCGGCCTCGTCGACACCGAGTACTACCGCCAGTACCCGAGCGACATGTTCTTCGCAAGGGCGATGACGCGCGGCGCACGCAGGTACTGCCCCGGCCTCGGCCGCGGCGTCGCGATCTACGCCCGCGGCGAACTCGCCAAGCCCACCCCCGATCCGACCCCGACCAATGGCAGTCCGGCCACAACCGGCCGGCCCGTCGACGCGCCGCGTGCGGCGGCGAGCGACGTCTCGCGCATCCGCGCGCTCGCCGGTGAGGCGCGCGTCGGCGACGCCGAGCTGTTCAACATCCTGATCGTCGCTGCCGGCCGGGATCCAGTGAAGGACGAGCAGCGCGCCGCCCGTCAGCTCGACCGTGCCCTGGCGTCGCTGCCGATCAGCCTCGTCCCCAAGGTCATCGACGCCCTCACGCAGCGCGTCACAGCGCCGGCGGGTACGGCCAGCGCGAACGGCCAAGCGCCAGGAGCACAAGCCGCATGACACGACTCAGCGCCACCAGCATCCACGACGAGCCTGGGGCCGGGCCGTCGCTCAGCAACGAGCAGCAGCGCGTCGTCGATCACCACGACGGCGCGCTGCTCGTGTTCGCCGGCCCCGGCTCGGGCAAGACCCGCACGCTCACTGCCCGCGTCGCCGGGCTCATCACCGCCCGCGGCGTCAGCCCGCGGCAGATCCTCGCGCTGACGTTCACCGTCAGAGCGACCGAGGAACTCAGGGTTCGCTTGACGGCGTTGATCGGCCACGCCGCCGCCTGCGCCGTCACGGTCGCGACGTTCCATGCCCTCGGCGCACGGATCCTGCGCCAGCACGCAGCCGCGTTCGGACGCACGAGCGCGTTCAGCATCTATGACTCAGACGACGTCCTGCGCCTCATCAGAGACGCTGCGACCGACCCCGACCCGAGCGCTTCCGGCGGGATCACGCCGGATCTCGCGCGCGACGCGCTGGCGGAGATCGAACGTGCCAAGAGTGCCCTGTGGACATCCACGATGCTTCGCGTCTACGCCCAGCACCCCGACCGCGAACAGATCGCCGCGATCTGGGAGACGGTCGAGCAGCGGATGCGAGCGTCCAACGCGTTTGACTTCGCTGACCTCGTCGCCAACAGCGTCGCGCTGCTGACCGGCGACCGGCTCGCGCGGTCGCGCTTCCGGTCGCGCTGGCGGCACGTCGTCGTCGACGAGTTCCAGGACACCGACCACGCGCAATGCACGCTGCTCGCCCGGCTCGCCGGCCCGAGCGGCGGCGCGCCCGGCGGATCGCTCGTCGTCGCCGGCGACG
>DATAZX010000035.1:0-32064 GCA_036271815.1 Solirubrobacteraceae bacterium | reverse complement strand
ACGCGGGCCAGAAGTCCTCGATCTTGGTCGCGTCGGATCGATCGGAGCGCCGCGAGAGCGCCCAGATCTCGACGGGCTCGTCGCCCTCGTTGCGATGCGAGCGCACCGTCGCCGGCGCGACGCGGACCGCCGATCCGGCTTTGACGCGCTCGATCTCGTCGCCGAAGCGCATCGTCAGCGTCCCGCAAGTGACGAGGTAGAGCTCCTCGGTCTCCTCATGGCGGTGCCCGCTGCCCTGCTCGAAGTCGCTGTGCGGCGGGACCCGAATCAGCGTGACGGCCAGCTGCGAGCTGTGCAGTGCGTCTGCGAGCGGACGGAACTCGCCCGGCACGTCGCTGCCGGCGTAGACGTCCTCGGCCGCGTCCGCGTGGACGATCGAGTAGCCGCTCATGCCGAGGCGTCGCGCGTTTCGAACGTCTGCTCGCTGCAGGCTCCGGCCTGCGCCTCCTTCACGTCGCGCCTGGCGGCCTCGCGCTCACGCGTCCCGCGTCACCCGTTTCTCCGACACCGATCACGAGAGAGCCCGAGACCCAGGCTGAACGCGACGCACGTGTGCGACCCGTCTTGCACTCGCCGTAGGGTCCTTTCTTGATGAGCGAGCTGAGCACCCCGCTTGCCGCGAAGGCGCTGTCGCAGACAGGCCTCCCGCCGTATGACGAGCACACACGGCCAAGCACCGGCTGCTCGAGGAGTACATGAAGATCTGGCTCGCCAAGTTGGCCCAGTCCTATCCGCAGGTGGCGATCGTGGACGGCTTCGCAAGCGCCGGCCGCTACCAAGACGGGCGCGTGGGCTCGCCGCTCGTGTTCCTTGACGCCTACCTCACGCACACCGCACGGGAACGCTTCAAGGCACCTCCGCATTTCGTCTTCATCGAGTCCCGGCTCGACTTCGCGCAGAATCTGCGGTGGGAGATCGACCAGATCCCCGACCTCCACGGCGCCACCGTCGACCTCATCCACGGCGAGTACGAGGATGCGTTCTCCCACGTGGTCGAGTGGCTGCGGCGCCGCTACGCCAACGCTCCACTGCCCACCTTCGCGTTTGTCGATCCGCTCGGATACCAGAAGACGCCGTTGTCCTCGCTGAGGAACTTCCGTGCATCGCTGGGTCGAACCGCCGAGTCGATGGTGTATGTGCCAATCGCGTTCATGGCGCGCTTCGTCGGCACCACGATCACCGAGACGGCGCTCGATCGGCTGTTCGGCTCTCGTGACGCATGGCAGCGGGTCCGTGAAGAGGTCCAGCCCGGCGCCGAGGCATCGGCACGCCTGGCTGACGCGTACGCGCAGGCACTCGGTACCGAGTACCGGTGGGTGAGCCGCTTCGCGGTCGATCCCGCGAGCCGCAACCGCTACTACCTCTTCTTCGGCACCGACAGCATCGAGGGGCTGAAGGCGATGAAGACGGCGTACTGGAAGGTCGACCCGGAGGACGGGCGCGGATACCGCCAGGATCTCCGCGCTGCGGCCGGGCAGTTCGGACTCTTCGACCTTGCAACCGAAGCGCCGCGAGAACCGGAGGAGGATCTCCGCGCTTTGACACGCGCCCATTTTGGAACCGACAAGTTCTCCATCGAGGACGCCGAGCCCTTCGCGCTAACCGAGACCGGATTCCGCGAGACCCACGTCCGCGCGATGGCGCTCAAGCCCGCAATGCAGGCTGGCGAGCTCGTCGTCACCAACCCATCCGCAAGGCGTCGCGGCACCTTCCCATCCGGGACGACCATGCGGTTCACGAACCGGTCGTAGCCTACGCCGGTATCGGCGCGCGCGACACCGCTGCTGGAAGCTCGCTCCAGGTCTGGCCCTGCAGCTCGCGCCCGCCCGCCTTGCTGGTTCGGCCGCCCCACTGTTTGAAGAAGAACGCGATCCCATCGTCATTGCAGCGGTCGCGAAGCTCGATCGCCCACTCCGGACGCATCGGTCGGTGTTTCGGGCCGCTCTCGCCGCCGGCGATCAGCCAGTCGATGCCGCTCAAATCGAGACCTTCGAGCGGTCCGAGCAGCGGCTCGGCGGAGATGAAGCGGACGGCCGCCGGAACCACGCGCAGCGCTTCAGCGCGATGGACGAACCGACGGTTCTCGATCGAGACGCCCATCCATACATTGGATGGCCAGTCGATCCGCGGACCAAGATCGGCGAGGCGCTCCTGGCGCTTGGTCAGTATCTGGAACGTATGCCAGTCCGCGCGGCGCATGACTTCGAACACGTCAGCGATGAACTCATCTGGCACGCTGTCGTGAAAGAGGTCGCTCATCGAGTTGACGAAGATCATCCGCGGACGGCGCCAGCGCAACGGAACGTCGAGACGGCTCGGCCAAAGCTTGAGGTCGAACCCCTGCTCGTACGGATGCCCCGGTACACCACGCCAGCGCTCAGCAAACGCCTCCGCGTAGCAGTGCGCGCACCCCGGCGACACCTTGTGGCAGCCGGTGACCGGGTTCCACGTGGCCTCGGTCCACTCGATTTTGCTGTTGTCGGCCATTGCTCAGCAGCCTAGTTCGCTGGTCGGGACGCCGTTCCTGCACGATGCACGAACACATGTTCGCGCTGCGGGCGGACGGAACCAGCGCGATGTTGCTCTTCCCCGCATCGCATCGCGTCGCGTCGCGTCGTTCGTTATGCACACAACGAGGCGGCGCTCGGCAAACTCGCGGACGATCAGGTCCGCGAACGAGGGCGCGTGCAGCTATCCGCGCTCGGCCAGCACCGCGAGGCCCATTAGACTGCCGCGGATGGCACCCGACCGCGTCACCGGCGCCTGCGGCTGCGGAGCGGTGCGCTTCGAGGTGACGGCGCCGCTCGGCCCGGCCCGCTACTGCCACTGCACGAGCTGCCAGCGCCGCACCGGCACCGCCGCGTCGGCGTCGGCGATCGTCGCGCCCGGCTCGGTCGTCGTCACGCAGGGCGCGGAGCAGATGCGCGGCTGGACGCCCGAAGGCAGTCGCGAGAGGGTCTTCTGCGTCCGCTGCGGCTCGGCGCTGTTCATTCGCCATCCCGAGTCGGGCGAGTTCCTCGGCGTCCGCCTCGGAGCCATCGACGGCGACCCGGGCGTGCGCCCGACCGGCCACCAGTTCGTCGCCTACGCCGCGCCGTGGGAGCCGATCCCCGATGACGGGCTGCCGCGCTACGACGAGCGCATGCCCAGGGTCTGAACCCCCGGAAACCGCGCGGACGAACGACGACGTGTCGCGGCTGCGGGGCGGCTCGAGCCTCAAAGCGACCGTAGCGCTTGACTACATTGCTGAGATGGCGCTGCCGCGAACCGACGACACCGATGGGCTCGTCGTGGCCGACGTCATGCACGACGAGGTCGGCGCCCTGTCCGCGGACGCCACCGTCGCGGAGGCGCGCCTGTGGTTCGCGCCGAGCGTGAGCCGGCGGCTGGCGATCGTCGCCGACGGCGATCGCTACGTCGGCGTCGTCACGCCCGCGGACCTCGTGACGGACCTCCCGGCGGATCGTCCGCTCGCGTCGGTGGCGCGTGCCGGGGACAGCGTCGCTCCCGACGTGCCTGCCGCGACCGGCCTCGAGATCGTCCTGGCGAGCGCGACACGGCGCGTGCCCGTCGTCGACGGCGACGGTCGCCTGCACGGCGTCCTCGCGATCACCGCCGACGGTCAGCACTTCGCCTGCCGCGATCGCGCGCGCCCCGGCTGACACGTAGCGGGGGTGGCGCCGCAGGCGCCCGCACGAGCTCCTCATGGGCGAGAGGTCGCCCCCGCCGGCAACGGCCGCCGGCGTCCGCGCCCGTCGTGTCGCCGTCGACGTTTCGGCGCGAGCGGTCGCCGGGTATCCGCCGCCACCTGACCCAGGATTCCGGGTGCCGACGCGTGGGAGGAGTGCCATGGCTACTGACGACGGGAACGAGAGCGACGAGGTCACCTACGGCGACCAGCGCGTCCGGCGAGGCCGCGGTGGCGAGACCCACCAGGTCGCCGGGGAGGCCCGGCCGCCCCTGACGACCCAGCAGGGCGTGGTCGTCGCCGACGACCAGAACACCCTGCGGATCGGCGAGCGCGGCCCGGCGGCGCTCGAGGACTTCCACTTCCGCGAGAAGATCTTCCACTTCGATCACGAGCGCATCCCCGAGCGCGTCGTCCACGCTCGCGGCTACGGCGCGCACGGGTTCTTCGAGAACTACGAGGCGCTCACGGACCTGACCTCCGCCGATCTGTTCCAGCGTGCCGGCGAGCGCACGCCGGCGTTCGTGCGCTTCTCGACGGTGGCGGGCAACAAGGGGTCCGGCGATCTGGCCCGCGACGTGCGCGGGTTCGCGGTCAAGCTCTACACGAAGGCCGGCAACTGGGATCTCGTCGGCAACAACATCCCGGTGTTCTTCATCCAGGATCCGATCAAGTTCCCGGACCTGATCCACGCCGCCAAGCAGGAGCCCGACCGCGGGTTTCCGCAGGCGCAGACCGCGCACGACAACTTCTGGGACTTCGCCTCGCTGATGGCGGAATCGACGCACATGCTGATGTGGGCGATGTCCGACCGCGCGATCCCGCGCTCGTTTCGCTTCATGGAGGGCTTCGGCGTTCACACGTTCCGGCTCGTCGACGCCGGCGGCACGTCGACCTATGTGAAGTTTCACTGGAAGCCCAAGCAGGGCCTGCAGTCCGTCGTCTGGAACGAGGCGCTGAAGCTCAACGGCGCCGACCCCGACTTCCATCGCCGTGACCTGTGGGACGCGATCGGCCAGGGCGACTTCCCCGAGTGGGAGCTCGGTCTGCAGCTGTTCGACGACGACTTCGCCGACGAGTTCCCGTTCGACGTGCTCGACGCGACGAAGCTCATCCCCGAGGAGGACGTGCCGATCCGCATCGTCGGTCGCCTCGTGCTCGACCGCGTCGTCGACAACTTCTTCGCGGAGACCGAGCAGGTCGCGTTCTGCACGCAGAACATCGTGCCCGGGATCGACTTCACCAACGACCCGCTGCTGCAGGGCCGCAACTTCTCCTACCTCGACACCCAGGTGAAGCGGCTCGGCGGTCCGAACTTCACCTACCTGCCCGTCAACGCGCCGAAGTGCCCGTTCGCGACCTTCCAGCAGGACGGCCACATGGCCACCCAGAACCCGACCACGCGCGCCAACTACGAGCCCAACTCATGGAGCGCCGAGGAGGGCGGCCCCCGCGAGGACCCCGCGCACGGCTTCCGCTCGTTCCCCGCCGAGGAGGCCGGCGCCAAGCGGCGGCTGCGCGCCGAGCTGTTCGCCGACCACTACAGCCAGGCGCGCCAGTTCTACGTCAGCCAGACCGCGGTCGAGCAGCGCCACATCGGCGACGCGTTCGTCTTCGAGCTCAGCAAGTGCGAGCGCGAGGACCTGCGCACCCGCATGGTCGCCGGGCTGCGCAACGTCCACGAGGACCTCGCCCGTCACGTCGCCGACGGCCTCGGATTGCCGGAGTTGCCCGATGCCAGCCCGCCTGCCCGGCCGCCGATCGAGGACCTCGCGCCCTCCCCGGCGCTCAGCATCCTCGAGAACGGACCCGACAGCTTCGCGGGGCGCAAGCTCGGCGTGCTCGTCTCCGACGGCGCCGACGCGAAGATCGTCGACGCGCTCCTGGCGGCGGCGGAGAAGGAGGGCGTCACGGTCGAGTTCGTCGCGCCCACGATCGCCGGATTCGAGTCCAGCGACGGGACCCGTCGCAAGGCCGGCCAGCAGGTCGACGGCGGCCCGTCGGTGCTCTACGACGCGATCCTCGTCCTGCCCTCGGCCGACGGCGCGACGGCCCTCGCCGCCAAGGCGGCCGCCAGGGACTTCGTCACCGACGCCTACGCGCACGCGAAGTTCGTCGGCTGCGGCAGCGACGCGACCGCCCTGCTCGACGCGGCCGGCCTGCAGGCCGGGATGGACGCGGGCATGATCGAGATCGCCGACGAGGCCGGCGTCGAATCGTTCCTGCTGCGCTGCCGCGACCTGCGCTTCTGGGAACGGGAGTCCTGACTCGGCCGGACGGTCGCCTCATGCGCCGGGCTCGGGGTCGAGCGCGCGGCGACCCGCGAGCCCGAGCACGAACCACAGCCCGGCGAAGACGACCGTGCTGACGGCCGTCGCGACGACCACCGCGACGCCGTCGAAGAGGACGTCCGTGATCAGCAGGATGGCGCCGTTCATCGCCAGCGCCAGCGCGCCGAGGCCGGCGATCGCGAAGACGCTCGACAGGCGGATGAGGCGCGCCTTGTGATGGCGGCGAAACGTGATGCGGTGATAGGCGGTCGGGGCGATGAACAGCGCGGACGCGAGGGCCGCCATCAGCAGCGTGCCGAAGTACACGTCGCGCTGGAGCTCGGTCGTCGCGGCGAAGCGCTGCTGGAACGGGACGGCCAGCAGGAACGCGAACAGCACCTGGACGCCCGGCATCGCGACCCGCAGCTCCTGCAGCAGCTGATCGAGCTCGCGGTTGAGCCGCTCGTTCTCGCTCTCGTGCGCGGGGCCGTCGGCCATCGCACCCCGTATCCCCCCGATCGGCGTGCGTCAGTCAGCGTCGCCGGTGCGGGGCGGGCCGTCGAGCAGAAGCTCCGATGCGAGCCGCAGCGACGGCCCGACGTGCAGCAGCTCGCCGCTGCGCACCTCGCGCCAGCCGGCGTCGTCGTCCATGCGCTCGCTCGCGACCACGACGAGCGCATGGTCGCGGGCGTGCTCGCTGCGCACGCGCGTGCCATGGCTGCTGGTCTGCTCCAGCGCGCCACCACCGCCGCCGCGACCGCCGGCGGGTCGCTCGAGCACGTAGAGCGTGTCGGTCTCCGGGTAGCGCAGCGCCCACATGTCGGTGGCCGTGACGAGCACGAAGTTGATCGACACGATCGGCAGCGTCCGCACGATCCAGTCGACCGCCGCGGCGATCCCGTCGCGGACGTTCCCGCCGTGGCGGTCGATCTCGCGGGTGATCAGCGCGAAGTAGCGCTCGGAGTCGCTGTCGCCGGCTACGAGCGCACGGTCCGCGCCGAGGTGGCGCTCGAGCGTCGGAAGCTCCTCGACGACGCCGTTGTGCGCGAACAGCCTGCCGCGCTGGCAGAACGGGTGGGTGTTGGCCACCGTCAGGCCGCCGGTCGTGGCATGGCGCACGTGCGCGACGTACGTGCGCGACCGGATGCTGCGCGCCTCGGACGCGAAGCGGCGATCCTCGAACGCGGCGATCGGCTGCTTGTCGACGTGCGGCTCGCCGTCCTCGCCGAAGTAGCCGACGCCCGTTCCGTCGGCGTCACGACGGCTCTGCACGACCAGGCTGTCCGGAGCATCGAGCAGCCAGAACGTCGCCTGCACGGCCTCGGCCCCGGCGCTCATCCCGAACAGGCGACACATCGCGCTCCAACCTATTCGAGCCGGGCCGTCCATCCGCCGGCAGCCGCGTGACCGGCGGCAGGGCGCACGCCGCACGCCGACGCGCCCGCGTGCACATGAAGCGCGCGCGATCCGGGAAAGGCCGGCCGTAGCGATGCGCGTTGGACCAGCGCGCGTCGTAGCGAAGTCACCTGTACCGCGGCTGGGCGTCCGCAGCGGCGCCCACGCAGACAGGGCCAACTGACCTTGGAGGAGAAGAAGCTATGCGTCAAACCGCCCCCACCCTCCACGCGGCGGCCGTCGATCGGCCGCGCGAAACGATGTCGGCGCCGCCGGGCGACACCCGCATCCGGGCGAATCCGCCCGCGGCCCCCGTCGACGTGGACGCCGTCGCGGCGGGTGCCGGCCGCGTCCGGCTGTGCGTCCTCTGCGGGCGCCCCGTCCGTGCGGGCCAGCACATCCTCCGCGTGCACGGCAGCACCATCCACGCGCGCTGCGCCGTCAACGGATAGGGCAGCAAGGCCCCCGATCACGGTGATCGTCTACGCGATCACCGTGATCGCCGCCTGCGCCGGCGCGTTCGGCGGAGCCCCGAAGCGGCGTGAGGAGCTCGTGGACCAGGTCAGAACACGCGCACCGGCCTCGACGACCGATGCGCGCTCTTGGCGGCCTCTCGCTCAGGCGTTGGCGAGCTCGCGCTCGGCGGCCTTCAACACGCCGGCGCGGTTCTTGTGGCTGCGCTCGTACGCGCGGACCTGCTGCGCGCGATCGTCGTCGCCCTCGCCGAGCACGGCCTGGACCTCGTCCGCCGTCAACTCGTCGTAGCCGGCCCACGGCTCGTCGCCGCGCAGCGTGGAGATGCGGCCGAGGATCGTCGTGCGCTGCTCGTTGCGACGCTCGTACGCGTCGATCTTGGCGAGCTCGATCTGCGAGAGATCGGGCAGGCGCCCGCTGATCTCCTCCGCTGTGAGCTTGTCGTAGCGCGCGATCGCGAGGTCGCCCTCGGACGCGACGGCCCCCTTGACCTGGCCCTCGGCCCGCGCGACCCCGGGCACCTTGCGCGCCTGGCGGGTCGTGCGCTTGGCACGCGTGGCGGTGCCGCGGAGCTTCTCGTCCGCGGTCCTGCCGGCGCTGCGCACCGCGTCCGCGGCGCCCGTGGCGGTCACGTCGAACGAGGGATCGCCCTTGACATCGGCGCGCACGACGGCGTCCGTGAGCTTGGGGATCTCGCGCAGCACGCGCTCGAGCATCTGCTCCTCGTCGGCGCGGATCGACGCGGCCAGCTTCGCCGTCTCGTCGTCGCCGACGGCGGTCGCGAGGCGCTCGATCGCGGTGTACGTCGCGATCTCCAGCGCCTCGGATGCGTAGGCGTCCTTGGCGTTCTTGAGGATCTTCTCCTCGCTGCCGGAGCCGCGCAGCAGGTCCAGGGGCGTCTTGCCGAGCGCCAGCGCCTGCCCGACGACGGTCTCCACGGCTCCGACGACGGCGGTCAGCGGATTGCCGCCCTCGCCGAGCTCGCGCAGGCGATCGCCGACCCGTGACGCGTGCTCGCGCGTCTCGCCGAGGTGGCGCTCGAGCGCCGTGCGGTACGCGCCGCGCGGCGTCATCGCGATCTGCGCCTGCAGGACGCGCACGAGGGCGAGCTCGCTGGCCTGCGCCTCGCCGAGGTACTGGACGACCTTCTTCTGAGCTGCGTGCATGCTGACTCCGATCGAAGTGGGACGGGCTCCGGGACGACGCGCCGGAGGTGGCGCGCGGGCGAATCGGCCCCGCGTCTTCCCACGGGGTAGCCATCCGGGCGCCGGCCCAAACCCGGTGGCGCTCGATCCGATCGGCGCGGCCGGAGGTGCCGGCTCGGGTGGCGATCTGCGCGGGTGGCGATCGCGGGCGCGTCAGGACCGCGGACGGCCGCTCGCGGTGAGCGCAGCGAGCAAGCCCTCGACCCGGCCGTCGCGATACGCGTCGCGCTGCAGCGTCGCTCCGCCGCCGTCGGCGACGAGCAGCGACAGGTCGTCGAGCTCGCGCTCGCAGCGCAGCTCGCGCGCGGCCGGGCGAACGAGCGCGATCGTCTCCTCGGCCAGATCGGCGACCGGACGCAGCCTGCCCTCGCCATCGGGCAGGGTCGCCCGCACGCCCTCGCGTGCCGCGCGGAAGGACGCCTCGTCGAGGATCTCCCCGGCCGGGCCCTGCACCTCGCCGGCATCGGCCTCGTGGCGAGCGAGCGCGTGGACGGCGGCCACGAGCGCGGCGCGGTGGCGGGGGGAGACCTGCGTGTCCAGCGCGCGGATCTCGACCGTGCCCAGGCGCGGGTGCGGTCGCAGCTTCCACCAGTGAAACGTGTAGTCGGGGACGTCGGCGACGCGCGTCAGCTCGGCGGTGCAGCGCTCGAAGTCGGCGAAGTCCGCCATCGCGCGGGGGGTGCCGGCGCGCGGCCACGAGCGCAGCGTCAGCTCGCGCGCCGACGCGAGGCCCGTGTCGCGGCCGTGGCGAAACGGCGAGCTCGCACCGAGCGCCTCGAGCAGCGGGAGGTGGCGGCGCAGGCCGTTGAAGACGCGGATCGCGGTCTCGGCATCCGGCATGCCGACGTGGACGTGCATCGCGCAGACCGGGGTCGCGCCCGCGTCGCCGAGCCAGCCGCGGATGCGCTCGTAGCGCGGGTTGTCGGTGAACTCGGAGTCGCCCTCGACGGCGGTCGGATGCGTACCCGACGCGAGCAGCCCCGTGCCCGTCGCGAGCACGGCGTCGCGCAGCGCCGCCAGCTCGCCGACCGCCTCCTCGACCGTCGCGCAGACGCCCGTGACGAGCTCGATCTGGCTGCGGTGCAGCTCGCTGGTGACCTCGCCGCGATCGAGCTCGCCGAGTCGGTCGAGCACCTCGCTGCCCAGGCTTCGCAAGCGGCCCGTCGCGGGGTCGACGACGAACAGCTCCTCCTCGACGCCGAGCGAGAACGGAGCCTGCTCGCCGAAGCGCTGCTTGCCGGCATCCATGAGCCGGCTGGGTACCCGCTCCGGGCGCTGACCAGCCGCCGGGGAGAGCCGGCACCACGGCCGGCGCTCGCGGGACGTGTCGCCCGCGAGCGCCTGCGTGTCTCTCGAGGCCTCTCCTAGATCGGCGGAGCGACCGGCACGGCACCTGCGGAGTACAGGTCGCTGACCTGTGCCTGCGTGAGCACCGAGTGGTACACGGCGAACTCGTCGAAGCTCGCCTGCCCGCCGACGCCACCGAACGTCATCGGGAACGTGGTGTTCGCGAGCACCTGCGTGGGCGCGAGCACGACCGTGCTCGCCACGCCGTCGATGTAGATCGTCGTGTTGCCGGCACCGGCGCCGTTGCGCGTCACGACGATGTGATGGAACTTGCCGTCCGCCGGCACGCCGACCGCCGAGCGGGCGATCGTCGTGACGTTCGCCTTGCGCAGCCAGACCTGGTCGCCGTTGCCGGCGCTCATGACGCTGAGCTGGAAGCCGTTGCCGCCCTTGTTGAACAGCTCCTGGCTCTTGGCGTCCGAGGTGCGCTTGATCCACCCCTCGAGCGAGAACGTGTCGGCGACGTCGAGGCTCGCCGAGTCCGGGACGCGGACCGCGTCGTTGACGCCGTCCATCGAGATCGACGTGTTGCGCACGCCGGCTCCGCCGAGCACCGGACCGCCCGCTCCGCCGGCCACCGAGCCGTTGTACAGCGTCCCGTTGTTCGCGAACGGCGACGAGTCGGCGACCATCGTGCCGCTCGTCTCGTCGAAGTGCCAGCAGCCGACGGGCACGAGTGTCGCGTCGCAGGTCGGGACGAGGTTCGCCGCGATGCTGAGCCGGTAGTGGAGGTTGAGCGGGGGCGGGGACAGCGTGACGCTGTCACCAGGCGCCGGACCCGGTCCGCCGCCCGTGTCGAGGCCGAGCGCGATGTCGTCGGACGAGCTCAGGGTGAACTTCGCGCAGCGGTCGATCGAGCCGGTGTGGTTGACGAGCCCCAGCATGTCGCCGGCCTTCACGGCGATCGGCGAGATCGGGGTGACGATCGGCCCCGTGGGGGCGCTGTTGCCGAGCGTCAGCGTCTCGTTGCTGACACCGACGACGATGTAGTTGCCCGGCGTCGCCGGATCGGCGCGGAAGACGGCGAGCTGCACCGTGGCATCGTTGCCCAGCGGCGCCCAGGCCTCGGTCGAGAACGACGTCAGCGTCCCGTCCGTCGGGATCGTGTACGACGTGCCGCTCGCGACGGAGGTCTGCACGTCGGTCTCGGTCCCGGGGAGGCATTGCCCCAGGATGTTCGGCGTCACCGGCTGACCGACGGTCGTCGCCGCTGAAGCGCTGCTCGCGCCGAGCGCGAGCCCTCCCGTCGCAAGCACTGCGACGAGCCCGCCGCGCACGACGTTGGCGCCGCGGCGCCCCACCCCCAGCTTCAGCATTTTGCGGATCCTTCCGGTACCCCTGCATGTAGAAATCGAAACCATACATCCCGGGATGGTCGATTTCGAGCATCCGCGCCTGCGGACGAGAGGCCAGGATCGGCTCGGGCATGTGGCCTGCGCCTTCCTAGGCACTACGTCTGAAGCCGGCCGACGATCTCGGCCGCATGCCGCGTGTACGCGCTCGTGTCGAACGCCGCGTCGAGGTCGAGCCCGAGCTCGGGCCGCGCCTCGAGCAGCTCGCGCAGCGCCACG
Organism: Solirubrobacteraceae bacterium; assembly: GCA_036271815.1. Taxonomy (GTDB): domain Bacteria; phylum Actinomycetota; class Thermoleophilia; order Solirubrobacterales; family Solirubrobacteraceae; genus CADCVQ01. The sequence continues at coordinate 20,114 of DATAZX010000035.1, read as the reverse complement.
CGCTCGTCCCACGCGCGCTGGGCGAGCTCCTGCGCGACGCGATAGGCCTGGTCGCGCGTCATACCGCCGGCGACGAGCGCGAGCAGCACGCGCTGGGAGAACAGCGCACCGTACGTGAGGTCGAGGTTCTCGCGCATGCGGTCGGCGTGGACGACCATGCCGCGCGCGACGCGGATCGCGAGGTGCTGCATGTAGTCGATCAGGATCGTCGAGTCCGGCAGGATCACCCGCTCGGCACCGGAGTGCGAGATGTCGCGCTCGTGCCAGAGCGCGACGTTCTCGACGGCGGCGCTCGCGTTCCCGCGCAGGACGCGCGCCAGGCCGGTGATGCGCTCGGTCGTGATCGGGTTGCGCTTGTGCGGCATCGCGCTCGAGCCCTTCTGGCCCGCGCGAAACGGCTCCTCGACCTCGCGGACCTCCGTGCGCTGCAGGTGGCGGATCTCCGTCGCGAAGCGCTCGAGCCCCGCGCCCGCGAGCGCGATCGCCTGCAACAGCTCGGCGTGGCGGTCGCGGGCGACGACCTGCGTCGAGACCGGCTCGCGCTGCAGCCCGAGCGCGGCGAGCACGCGCTCCTCGAAGCCGGGGCTCGTGGCCGAGTAGGTCCCGACCGCGCCCGAGATCGCACCGACGCAGACCTGCGCGAACGCCCGCTCGAGGCGCTCGGCGTTGCGCCGCGCCTCCATCGCGAAGCCCGCGAGCTTGATCCCGAACGTCGTCGGCTCGGCGTGCACGCCGTGCGTGCGCCCGACGCAGACCGTGTCGACGTGCTCGCGCGCGCGCTCGCCGAGCACCTCGACGAGCTCGCGCGCGCCGGCCAGCACGATCGCTCCCGCGGACTGCAGCTGCAGCGCGGCCGCCGTGTCGAGCACGTCGCTCGAGGTCAGTCCGAAGTGGATCCAGCGCCCGGCGTCGCCCGCCGACGCGCTGAGCACGTCGACGAACGCGGCGACGTCGTGGTCGGTCACGGCCTCGCGCTCCTGCACGGCCTGCACGGTGAACGTCGCGGCGCGGATCGCGTCGAGCTCGGCCGGCGTCGGTCCGTCCATCGCCTCGCAGGCGGCGACCTCGACGCGCCGCCAGGCCTCCATGCGCGCTTCGTCGGTCCAGAGGGCGCCGATCTGCGGGCGCGTGTAGCGATCGATCACGCGCTAAGTATCGGGCAGTGCGCCGCGCGCAAGCGGCGCGGCCCGCGCGGCGCGGGCGTCAGCCGGGGGTCGTCGCGAGCTTCAGCGCGACCGTGCGCCCGGCGATCCTCAGCTGTGCGCGCGGGGCGGCGAGCAGCCGCGTCGCGACATCGCGAGCGACCGTGAAGCGCAGCGTGCCGGCGGCGCTCTGGCCCGGGGCGAGCGTCCCGAGCAGCGGCTGGGCGAGGCTGCGATCCGCCGCGGCCAGCTTCGTCTCGTCGCTGCCCGACACGAGCACCGGGGACGTCAGCGCGAGCGCGTGGCCGAAGCGGTTGACGACCGCGACGCTCGCCGTGACGATCGCCTCGCCGGACTGGGTCGACTGCCTGCCGATCGTCGCGGACGCGATCTCGACGCGCGGCACGAGCCTGCTGGCGGCCGGCGGGACCTTCGTTGTCTGCGTCGGGGTCGCGGTCGTGGCGGTGGTCGCCGTCGTCGTGGTGGCGGTCGTGGCCGTGGTGGTCGTCGACGTCGTCGGGACGGCCGGCGGCGTCGTCGGCACCGCGGCCGGAGGGACGGCGGGCGCGACCGGCGTCACGGGCGCGGGGGGCGTGACGGGCGCGGTCGGAGCCGCCGCCACGGTCGTCGTGTCGTCGCTCGTCAGATCGGCCAGGCCGACGCCGATGCCGGCACCGATCGCGGCTGCCACGACCGCGACCACGATCAGCTTGCCGAGGCCGGCGATCGGTCTCCTTCGTCCAAACGGCACGCTCGCCAGTATGCCCGCTGCGCCCGCGACCGACAGCGTTCGCGCCGTGACATCGGCTGGATGGGTGTCTCATAGGCAACGCAGGCGCTTGCCTGCGCGCCGCGCCGCGCGCCGCGCCCGGGCGCTCAGGCGCGCAGGATCCGCAGCGCCAGGTGGCCGGCGTTCTTCGCGTTGTCCAGGCCGACGCCCGCGACCGGCACGCCGGGCGGCATCTGCAGCACGGACAGGATCGCGTCGAGCCCGCCCATCGCCGACAGGCGGCTGGAGAGCGGGACGCCGATCACCGGCAGGTCGGTGTGCGCGGCGGCGACGCCGGGCAGTGCGGCCGACAGGCCGGCGCCGGCGACGATCACCTTCAGCCCGCGGATGCGCGCGCCGCGGCAGTAGTCGGCGACGAGCTCGGGCTCGCGGTGGGCGGACATGACCTTGATCTCGTGGCGCACGTCGGCGTCGCGCAGGACCTTCGCCGCGCCGTCCATGACGTCCATGTCGCTCTTGGAGCCCATGATGATCCCGACGCGCGGCGGGTCCAGCTCGACCGACTCGAGCTCGACGTCGGTGCTCGTCACCGTTGCCGCGGTGGGTGGCACGACCTCCGCCACGCCCCGCTCCAGATCGTCCTTGCCCTTGGCCATCGACTCACCGTCTCCCTGCGATCTCGGACGGTGGCGCACCGCGCGGAGCGCCCGCGAACCCCATGATTCGCCTGCGGAAGAATAGGCGCACGGCGGTCGCATGCGCTGTTCGATGTCGCAAGACGCGCGGTGTCAGGCGGGTCGCGGTGTCAGGCGGGCGCCAGCGTGGAGTCCGAGGGCGCCTCACGTCCGACGTACCGCCCGCAGCGCGACGTCCTCGCGCATCTGGCGCCCCTCGAACGTGATCGCGCGCGCCGCGACGTAGGCGGCGTCGCGGGCGGCCCGCGGCGTCGCGCCCAGTGCCGTCACGTTCAGCACGCGCCCGCCCGCCGTCACGATCGCGCCGCCGTCGTCCAGCGCCGTCCCGGCATGCGTGACCTCGACCGCCGCCGGCACGGCGTCCAGGCCGGCGATGACGTCGCCGACCGCGGGCGACGCCGGGTAGCCGGCACTCGCGAGCACGACGGTCACCGCCCAGTCCTCGCTCCACTCCAACCGGACCCCTGCCAGGCCCCCGGGCGTCGATGCGGCCATCAGCATCGCGAGCAGGTCCGAGCGCATCCGCGGCAGCACCGCCTGCGTCTCGGGATCGCCGAAGCGGACGTTGTACTCGAGCACCTTCGGTCCGTCCGCGGTCAGCATGATGCCGGCATAGAGGACCCCGTGAAACGGCGTGCCGCGCGCGCGCAGCAGGTCGACGACGGGCTGGTGCACGAGCGCGCAGATCTCGTCCGCGCGCGTCTGCGAGACCCCCGCCACCGGCGAGTAGGACCCCATCCCGCCGGTGTTCGGCCCCTCGTCGCCGTCGAAGATCCGCTTGTAGTCCTGCGCGGGCGCCATCGCGACCGCGCGCTCGCCGTCGCACAGGGCCAGCAGCGACAGCTCCTCGCCGACGAGGCACTCCTCGACGACGACCTGCCCGTCGCCGAAGCGCCGCGCGACGAGGAACTCCGTCAACGCGTCGCGCGCCGCGGACGCGTCGTCCGCGATCACGACGCCCTTTCCCGCCGCCAGCCCGTCGAACTTCAGCACCACCGGATACGAGGCGATCGCCGCCATTCCGGCTTCGACGTCGTCGACGGCGCTCCAGGCGGCGGTCGGCACGCCGGCCGCCGCCATGACCTCCTTGGCGAAGGTCTTCGAGCCCTCCAGCCGCGCGGCCGCGCGGCTGGGTCCGAACGCCGCGATCCCGCGGGCGGCGAGCGCGTCGACGAGCCCCGCGACGAGCGGCACCTCGGGGCCGACCACGACGAGGTCGCAGCCGTCCGCCGCCGCGACGAGCCCGTCGACGTCGTCGACTGCGACGGCCACGAGCCGCGCGTCGGCCGCGATCCCGGGGTTGCCCGGCGCACACAGCAGCTCTGGAGCGGCGGCGGAGCGCGCGAGCGCCCGCACGAGCGCGTGCTCGCGCCCGCCCGATCCGACGACGAGGACCCTCACGCGACCACGCGCTACAGCGACGAGATGAACTCGTCGATGCCGAACGCCGGCAGCGTCTCGTACATCGACGTGCCGCGCGAGCTGAGCTCCATCGACACGCGCGCCATCGTCATGTCGTCGGGCGCCTCGACGATGCTGATGAAGTCATAGCGCCCGAGCGTCGCCCACTGCGCGGTCACGTTCGCCCCCAGCTGCTCGACCTCGCGGTTGACCTCCAGGATGCGCTGGGGGTTGTTCTTCACGGTCTGCAGGCCCTCGGACGTGAGGGTCGCGAGCATGAGATACGTCGGCATGGCGGCTCCATCGGTTCGGTCGCTGACGGTCGGTGTCGCACGGTTGTATCCCATCGCACGGGGCGGAGCGAACGCCTGCCGGCGACCCGCATCTCGCGACCGCCCGATGAGGTACCTTCGCAGCCGATGCACCGCGCCCTGGTCGGAGTCCTCGCGCTGGCGGCCGCGCTTGCCGCGGCACCCGCCGCGCTCGCCGCCACGCTGTCGACGGATACCCGCTGCTACCAGCAGACCGAGGACGTCGTGATCAGCGGCACGGGATACGCCCCCGGTGCGACGATCGCGATCTCGCGCAACGGCAAGCCACTCGGCACCGCGACCGCCGACGCCGGCGGCGCCTTCCAGGCGAAGACCTCCGCGGAGGAGCTCGACCGCTCCGACCGCGAGATCGTCACCACGCTGAGCGCGACCGACAGCGCGCTGACGATGGCGAGCACGCACTACCGCGTGACGAAGGTCTTCGCCGACTTCGACCCCGACGCCGGCGACCCGCGCACGCTGCAGGTCCGCTTCATGGTCAACGGGTTCGGGCTCGTGCGCAAGCGCGCGTCCGTCTACCTGCACTACGTGTCGCCGAGCGGCAAGGACCGCCGCGACGTGCGCCTGGGCACCGCGACCGGCACCTGCGGCAAGATCGTGGAGAGCCGCCTGCGCCACCTGTTCCCCTTCCCGGCCGAGCGCGGCCGCTGGATCCTGCAGTTCGACACGAACAAGACGTACACCCGTGCCACGAGCACGTCGAAGTACATCTGGGTGCGCAAGCCGGTCGAGGTGTTCCAGAAGTAGATGCCCCGGCCCGGGGCTTCGCCCGCGGCCAGCAGCCCGCCGGCGGTTTCCTAGACTCGCCGCGTGACCCATCCGCGGGCCCATCTCGTCGGCCGCGAGCGCGAGCTCGCCGAGCTGCGCAACGGCCTTCGGGGGGCGCTGGCCGGGCGCGGGGCGATGTTCATGGTCGCCGGCGATCCCGGCGTCGGCAAGACCGCGCTCGCCGACGAGATCGGGGCCGAGGCCGTGGCGGCCGGCGCGCTCGTGCTGTGGGGGCGCGCCTGGGAGGGCGGTGGCGCGCCGGCCTACTGGCCGTGGCTGCGGATCATGCGCCGGCTGGCGACCGAGCGCGATCTCGGCGCTGCCGTCGACGCGCTCGGCCCGGAGGCCAGCCGCCGCCTCACGCACCTGCTGCCCGGGCTGATCTGCGACCCGGTCCAGTCCCCGGTCGCGCACACCGGGCCGGACCCCGGCCACTCGGAGGCCGCTCGCTTCCAGGTCTTCGACGCCGTCACCTCGCTGCTGCGCGCGGCCGCCGCGCAGGGGCCGCTCGTGCTGATCCTCGACGACCTCCACGGAGCCGACCAGCCGTCGCTGCTGCTGCTCGGCTTCCTCGCGGTGCACGTGCGCGACGCGCGGATCCTCGTCATCGGGACCTATCGCGAGGCCGAGGCGCGCCTGAGCTCGCAGCTGGCGAGCACGCTCGGCGACGTCATCCGCCATGGCCGCCGCATTCCCCTGCGCGGCCTGCGCGAGCGCGACGTCGCCGAGATCGTCGAGCGCATCGCCGGCCGGCGGCCGCCGGACGCCGTCGTGCGCGCGATCCACGACGCGACCGAGGGCAACCCGTTCTTCGTCGACGAGGTCGTGCGGCTGCTGAGCGCCGAGGGCCGCCTCGACAGCGAGCTGCAAGTCGCCGGCCTGCGGATCCCCGACGGGGTGCGCGAGACGATCCGCCACCGCCTCGCGCCGCTGCCGGAGCGCACCCGCGTGCTGCTGCGCACCGCAGCGGTGATCGGCAACGAGTTCAAGCTCGACACGCTGCAGCGCGTCTGCGAGCTCGAGCCGGCCGACCTCGACGGCGCGCTCGGCGAGGCGGTCGAGCTCGGCGTCATCGCCGAGCGCACGTCCGCGATCGGCGCGTACGCCTTCTCGCATGGCCTGATCCGCGAGACGCTCTACGACGACATCGGGCCGCAGGGCCGCAGCACCCTGCATCGCGACGTCGCGATCGCGCTCGAGGAGCTCTACGCCGCCGATCCGGAGCCGCACGTGTCCGAGCTCGCGCATCACTTCTTCGTCGCCTCGACCGCCGGCGAGCTGGACAAGGCGATCGACTACTCGCTGCGGGCCGGGCGCCGCGCGATGTCGCTCGTCGCCTACGAGGAGGCCTCCGCGCACTACGAGCGCGCGCTGCAGGCCTACGCGCTGCAGGAGCGCGCGGACATGCCGGGCCGCTGCGAGCTGCTGCTGGCGCTCGGCTCCGCCCAGAGCCGCGCCGGCAACGCGCGCAGCGCCCGCGCCACGTTCCTCAGCGCGGCCGGGCTCGCCCGCCGGCTCGAGGCGCCCGAGCTGCTCGCGCGCGCCGCGCTCGGCTACGGCGCGGGCATGGGCGGCTTCGAGCTCGGGCTCGTCGACGAGACGCTGATCGGGCTGCTGCAGGAGGCGCGCGACGCGCTCGGTCCGGTCGACGGGCCGCTGCTGGCGCGCGTCCTGGGTCGCGCCGCGACCGAGCTGTACTACTCCCATCGCGCCGCCGAGCGCGTCGCCCTCAGCGAGGCGGCCGTCGCGATGGCCCGCCGGCTCGGCGACCGCGCCGCGATCGCCTCGACGCTGAGCGCGCGCTTCCTGACCCTGTGGGGTCCGGAGAACTCGATCGAGCGGCTGCAGATCGCAAGCGACGTCGTCGCGCTGGGGGAGGATGCGCGCGATCGCGAGCTCGTGCTGCGCGGTCACGTCTGGCGGATCGTGAGCCTGATGGAGCTCGGCGACTGGGTCGGCGTCGACATCGAGGTCGCGATCCACGCGCGGCTCGCCGGCGAGCTGCGCGACCCGCTGCACCTGTGGCAGGTGCCGCTCTACGAGGCCAACCGGGCGATGATCGACGGCCGGCTGCGCGAGGCCGAACGGCTCGCGGACGAGGCCTTCGCGACCGGCCGCGGCGCGCAGTCCCAGAACGCCGCGCAGCTGTACGCGGTGCAGCTGTTCGCCCTCCGTGCGGTACAGGGCCGCCTGGACGAGGTCGAGCAGAGCCTCGAGGAGTTCGCGCGGCGTTACCCCGCGGCGCCGGTGTGGCGCGCGGCGTCGGCGTTCGCGCTTGCCGCGCTCGGGCGCCACGACGCCGCGCGGCGCGCGTTCGAGGCGCTCTGCGAGGGCGGGCTCGCCGAGGTCCCGCGCGACGGCGAGTGGCTGGCGACCGTCGCGCTGCTCGTCAGTACGGGCGCCGGCCTCGGCGACGCGCAGCGCACGGGCGAGCTCGGCGAGCTGCTCGCCCCGTATGCCGATCGCGCGGTCATCGCAGGCCGCGGGGCGAGCTGCTTCGGGCCGGTGTCGCGCTACGTCGCGATCGCGGCCGCGGCCGCCGGCGACTTCGACGCGGCGATCGTGCAATACGAGGCGGCGCTGCAGACGGCGCGGCGGTGGGGGGCCGAGCCGTTCGTCGCAGTGATCGCTCTCGAGCTGTCCGACGTGCTCGAGCGCGCCGGCGCAGAGGACGGCGCGCGGCGCGCGCGCGAGCTGCACGAGCACGGCCTCGCGCTCGCCCGGCGGCTCGAGCTGACCGGCCTCGTCGAGCGCTGGGAGCGGCCGGGCGATGCGCTGCCGCCGGCCGCGGACCCGGCCGCGGAGCAGCCGGCGACGGTGGTCGCGGCGTCTGGCGTCCCGCCTCCGCCCCCGGCGCCGCCCGTCGTCGCGGTCGCCGCGACTGCGCCCGATGACCGGATCGCGTTCTATCGCCGCGGCGACATCTGGACGATCGGCCCGCCGGACGGCCGCATCCAGATGCCCCACGCCAAGGGCCTGACGTACATCGCGCGCCTGCTCGCGGCCCCGCGCGTCGAGTTCCACGCGCTCGACCTCGTCGCGGGCGCCCACGATCGCGGTGTCAGCGAGGCGAGCGCGGCGGCCTCGGGCATGGAGGCCCGCCCGCCCGGCGGCGGCGACGTCGGTCCCGCGCTCGACGCCCAGGCCAAGGCGGAGTACCGCGCCCGTATCCGCGAGCTGCAGGAGGAGATCGCGGAGGCGGAGTCCTTCAACGATCCCGAGCGCCTGGCGCGGGCGCGCGAGGAGCTCGCGTTCCTGGTGCGCGAGCTCGCCGGCGCCATGGGCCTGCACGGTCGCGATCGCCCGAAGGACTCGGACGCAGAGCGCGCACGGGTCAACGCCACGCGCGCGATCCGCACGGCTCTGAAGCGCATCGGCGAGCACAAACCGGGCCTCGCGCGCAGCCTCGGGACGGCGATCAGGACGGGCCTGTTCTGCGTCTACGATCCCGTGCCCGGCGAGGAGCCCGTGTGGGATCTGGAAGGCCCGCCGTAGCCGCTGCCGTGCCGCCCATGCGACCGCGCGCGGACGGCGCGGGATCCACCGCCCCGCGCCACCCGGCGGGCGAGGAGGTCGCCGGGCCGCGCTACGCCACGACGTCCGCCGCCGCCTTGACGAGCACGAGCTCGCCGTCGGCCGCCGTCACGCGCACGGTGTCGCCGTCGCCGAACTCGCCCTGCAGCATCGACATCGCGAGCCGGTCGACGAGCTTCTTCTGGATCACGCGCTTCAGCGGCCGCGCCCCGTAGACCGGGTCGTAGCCGAGGTCGCCGAGCAGCGTCCGCGCCTCCGGCTCGAGCTCGAGCGCGATCCCGCGCTCCGCCAGGCGATCGATGACGCGCCGCGCCTGCAGCGCGACGATCTCGCCGATCTGCGAGCGATCGAGCGTCGAGAACTCGACGATGTCGTCGAGCCGGTTGATGAACTCGGGCCGGAACGTCAGCTCCGCCCCGGCCACGCCGCCCGGGATGTTCGAGGTCATGATCAGCACGACGTTCTTGAAGCTGACCGTGCGACCTTGGCCGTCGGTCAGGCGACCGTCGTCCATGACCTGCAGCAGCGTGTTGAAGACGTCGGGGTGCGCCTTCTCGATCTCGTCGAGCAGCACGACGCCGTAGGGCCGCCGTCGCACCGCCTCGGTGAGCTGCCCGCCCTCGTCGTAGCCGACGTAGCCGGGAGGCGCGCCGACCAGCCGCGACACGGAGTGCTTCTCCATGTACTCGGACATGTCGATGCGGATCATCGCGTCCTGCGTGTCGAACATGAAATCCGCCAGCGCGCGTGCGAGCTCGGTCTTGCCGACGCCCGTCGGGCCGAGGAACAGGAACGTGCCGATCGGGCGATCGGGATCCTGCAGGCCCGCGCGCGAGCGCCGCAGCGCGTTGGCGACCGCCTCGACCGCCTCGTCCTGGCCGATCACCCGCTGGTGCAGGCGATCCTCCATCTGCAGCAGCTTCTCGACCTCGCCCTCGAGCATCCGGTTGACCGGGATGCCGGTCCAGCGCGCGACGACCTCCGCGACGTCCTGCGCGGTGACCTCCTCCTTGAGGAAGCCGCCGCCGGCGTCGGAGTCGGAGCGCTCGACGGCCTCGGCGAGCTCGCGCTCGAGCTGCGGGATCTCGCCGTAGCGCAGCTCGGCAGCGCGCTGCAGGTTGGCCTCGCGCTCGGCGCGCTCGGCCTCGTGCTTGGCGTTCTCCAGGCGCTCCTTGAGATCGGAGACGGCGGTGATCTGGGCCTTCTCGGCCTGCCACTGCGCCTTCATCGCGGAGCTGCGCTCGCGCAGCTCGGCGAGCTCGCGCTCGAGCGCCTTGCGACGCTCCTTGGAGGCCTGGTCGCGCTCCTTCTTGAACGAGGTCAGCTCGATCTCGAGCTGCATCGCGCGGCGCTCGAGCTGCTCGATCTCCTCGGGCAGCGAGTCGATCTCGATGCGCAGCCGCGACGCGGACTCGTCGATCAGGTCGATCGCCTTGTCGGGCAGGAAGCGGTCGGCGATGTAGCGATGGCTGAGCGTCGCCGCCGCGATGATCGCGGCGTCCTGGATCGCGACGCGGTGGTGGACCTCGTAGCGCTCCTTGAGCCCGCGCAGGATCGCGATCGTGTCCTCGACGGACGGCTCGTCGACCATGACGGGCTGGAAGCGGCGCTCGAGCGCGGCGTCCTTCTCGATGTGCTTGCGGTACTCGTCGAGCGTCGTCGCGCCGACGGCGCGCAGCTCGCCGCGGGCGAGCATCGGCTTGAGCAGGTTGGCGGCGTCGACGGCGCCCTCGGCGGCGCCCGCGCCGACGATCGTGTGCAGCTCGTCGAGGAACAGCACGACCTGTCCGCCCGCGTCCTGGACCTCCTTGAGGACGGCCTTCAGGCGCTCCTCGAACTCGCCGCGGTACTTCGAGCCGGCGAGCAGCGCGCCGATGTCCAGCGCGATGACGCGACGGTCGCGCAGCGACTCGGGGATGTCGTCGGAGACGATCCGCTGGGCGAGGCCCTCGGCGATCGCCGTCTTGCCGACGCCCGGCTCGCCGATCAGCACGGGGTTGTTCTTCGTGCGGCGGCTGAGGACCTGGATGACGCGGCGGATCTCGTCGTCGCGGCCGATGACGGGGTCGAGCTTGTTGTCGCGCGCGGCGGCGGTGAGGTCGCGGCCGTACTTCTCGAGCGCGCGCACCTTGTCCTCGGGCGACTGGTCGGTCACGCGGTGCGAGCCGCGGACCTCCGCCAGCGCCTGCAGGATGCGCTCGGGCGTCGCGCCCGCGGCGCGCAGGGCGTTGCCGGCCGGCCCGTCGTCGCCGGCGATCGCGAGCAGGACGTGCTCGACGGAGACGTACTCGTCCTTGAGCTGGCGCATCTCGCGCTCGGCGGCGCGCAGCACCGCGATGAGCTCCGCCGACGTCGTCGGCTCGGCGGCGTTGGTCAGCGTCGGGAGCGCGTCGAGGGCCGCGTTGACGTCCGTGCGCAGCGCCTCGGGCGCCACGCCCAGCTTGCGCAGGACGGGTACGACGAGGCCGTCGTCCTGCTGCTCGAGCAGCACCGAGAGCAGGTGTTCGGGGGAGACCTGCGCATGGCGCCGCTTGGGAGCGAGCGCGAGGGCTGCCTGTAGGGCCTCCTGGGTCTTGATCGTGAAGCGGTCAGCTTTCATGATCTGAGTGTAGCTCGCTCAGATTTGGTGAGGGCACCTTCAGCGGCGCGACGCTCGTTGGCGGCGGTCGACGGCACGACGCACGGATCAACCGGCGAGGACGACGTCGATCGTCGTGGCCACCGCGCGCGCCAGCGGCCCGTCGCGGGTGATCAACGTGGCATCGAGCGCTTCGGCTAGGGCGACGTACAGGCCGTCGTAGATCGTGCAGACGTCGCGCAAGTCCCAGCAACGCCCCAACAGGTGAGCGTCGAGGTGCCGATGAACGGCGAGCTGCGCGAGCTCCTCGCGTCCCACGTCGGCGGTCGCCTGGCCGATCTTCGATCCCCGCAGCAGCCCACGCAACGTCTGCGTCACCTCGACGTCGACGAATGCGGGTGCATGAGCATCGCCGAGCATCGCGCGGCGCTCGACCTCGGTCGCGTCGCCCAGCAGGTACGCGACCGCCACCGACGCGTCCACGACCCACGTCACCGACGGCGGCCCGCATCCCGGGCTTCGAGGATCTCCTGCGTCGTGACTCCGGCATTCGCTCGCGCGCGGATGCGCGCGTCGAGCTCCGCTGCGGTCGGCGTGCGCGCGACGCGCGTCACCTCTCGCAGGACGTAGGCACTGAGGGAGGTTCCCTCCGCGGCCGCCCGTACCTTCAGCGTGCGGTGCACGTCGTCCGGGACGTCCCTGATCTGGATGAGACCCATCGTTTCAGGATGAACCCATCCAACGAGCATGTCAATCGAGGCGCGGCGACGGTCAGCGTGGCGCGTCGACGCGTCGAATCGGGATCGTGAACGGGCGGATGTCGCTGGCGCGTACGACCTCGGAGCCCTTCGCCCGCTCGTAGCGGACGATCTCCGCCTTGACCTGCTCGCGACGGCCCTCGAGGGCGGCCACCTCCGCCTCGAGCTCCTCGCGGCGGCGCTCCAGCGCGGCGACGCGACGGCGCGTGCGCTCGAGCTGCTGCTCGAGTTCGAGCACGCGCTCGACGCCCGCGAGGTTGAGGCCGAGCTCCGCGGTCATCTGCTGGATGCGCCGCAGCCGCTGCACGTCCTCGTGGGAGTACAGGCGCGTGCCCTTCGGCGAGCGCTTGGGCTCGATCAGCCCGCGCTGCTCGTACATCCGCAGCGTCTGCGGATGCATCTCGGCGAGCTCCGCGGCGACCGAGATCATGAACACGCCGCGGTCCGACGAGACCTCGATGCGCGTCGTGGTCGTGCGCCGGCGCGGCTGGCTCATGGCGCGAACAGCTTCGCTCGCGGGTCGTCGTCGAAGACCTTCGCGAGGTCGTCGACGGCCGCCTCCTGCTCGGCGGTCAGGCTGTCGGGGAGGTCGAGCACGAAGCGGTAGTGGATGTCGCCGTGCCCGGCCTTGCCGAAGCGCTTGGGTCCCTCGCCGCGCAGCCGCTGGACGGTGCCGGGCCGCGTGCCGGGCGGCACGCGCAGCGTCTTGCGCCCGTCGAGCGTCGGCACCTCGACGTTCGCCCCGCGCAGCGCCTCGGCGATCGTCAGCGGGACCTCGACCTCGACGTTGTCGCCCTTGCGCGTGAAGACGGGGGACTGCTGCACGTGCGTCACGACGAACAGGTCGCCGGCCGGGCCGCCGTTGCGTCCCGGCTCGCCCTTGCCGGCGAGCCGGATGCGGCTGCCCTCCTTCGCGCCCGCGGGCACGTTGACCCGGTAGCGCTTGACGGTGCGGTTGCGCCCCTCGCCCTTGCACGTCGGGCACGGCTCCTCGATGACGGTCCCCGCCCCGCCGCAGCGCGAGCACGGCTGGGAGATCGAGAACAGGCCCTGGCCCTCGGCCTCGATCCCGCGGCCCTGACAGCGCGGGCAGACGATCGGCGCGGTGCCGGGCTTGGCGCCCGTCCCGCCGCAGGTCGTGCAGCGGTCGTGGGTCGGCACCGAGATCGGCACCTCGGCGCCCGCGACGGCCTGCGCGAAGGAGATCGAGATCTCGGCCTCGAGGTCGCGACCGCGCTCCTGGCGCGGGCGCGGCGGCGCGCCGCCGCTGCGACCGCGGGTCGCCTGTCCGAACAGGTCGGAGAGGATGTCGCCGAAGCCGGCCGTGTCGAACCCGGGCTGGCCGCTGCCGCCGCGCCCGGTCTGCGAGAACGGGTTGGCGAGCGCGCGGTCGTACTCCTTGCGCTTGTCCGGGTCGCCGAGCACGTCGTGCGCCTGGGAGATCTGCTTGAAGCGATCCTCGGCCTTCTTGTCGCCGGGGTTCTTGTCGGGGTGGTACTGGCGCGCGAGCTTGCGGTACGCCTTCTTGATGTCGTCCGCCGACGCCTTGCGCTCGATGCCGAGCACCTTGTAGTGATCCTGTGCGGCCATCCGTGTCCTCCTAACCGGCGACGATCACCCGGGCGGGCCGCAGCACCGCGTCGTTGAGGCGGTAGCCCGGCTGCAGCACCTGCACCACGGTGCCGGGCTCGACGCCCTCGACGGGCTGCTGCGCGACGGCCTCGTGCTGGACGGGGTCGAAGCGCTCGCCCGCGGGGTCGTAGCTCTTCACGCCCGTGCGCCCCAGCGCCGCCGCGAGCTCCGCCGTGACGAGGCGGATGCCCTTCGTGACGTCGTGCTCGGGATCGCTCGCCTGGATCGCCGCGAGCGCGCGCTCGAGGTTGTCCAGCGCGGGCAGCAGCTCGCGCGCGAGCCGCGAGATGCCGCGCGCCTCGGCGGCGCGCAGATCGCGCGCCGTGCGCTTGCGGAAGTTGTCGAAGTCCGCCTGCGTGCGCTGTGCGAGGTCGAGGTAGCGGTCGGCGAGCGCCCGCGCCTGCGCCTCGGGGTCCAGCTCGGCTTCGGGCTCGCCGCCCGGCTCCTCGCCCGTGGCGTCCGCCGGTGCGGCGGCCCCGGCCCCGGCCTGGCCGGCCTCGGCCTGGCCGGCCCCGGCGAGCCCGCCCGGCCCGTGGGCCGGGTCGGGCGCGGCGCCGTCCGCGTCAGGCGGTGACGACGGCGCCCCCGCGGGCGCCGTCACCTCCTCCTCGGTTCGCTGCTCGTGACCGCGGGACATGGGCTAGCGCCCCTCGTCCACGACCTCGGCATCGACGACCTCCTCGTCGGAGGACGCGTCGGCCTCGCCGGCCGGGCTGTCGCCGTTGGTCGACTGCTGCGCCGCGGAGGCCTTCTCGTACATCGCCTCGGAGACCTTGTGGAACGCCGCCTGCAGCGTCTCGGTCTTGGCGTTGAGCTCGGCCGGGTCCTCCGACTTCAGCGCGTCGCGCAGGTCCTTGATCAGGCCCTCGATCTCGGCCGTCTGCGACTCGTCCATGTTCTCGGCGAGCTCCTTGACCTGGCGCTCGGCCTGGTAGGCCGCGTTCTCCGCGTTGTTGCGCGCCTCGGCGAGCTCGCGCAGGCGCTTGTCGTCGTCGGCGTGCGCCTCGGCGTCGGACACCATCCGCTTGATCTCGTCGTCCGACAGGCCGGAGCCGGCCTTGATCTCGATCTTCTGCTCCTTGCCGGTGCCGAGATCCTTGGCGGACACGCTGACGATGCCGTTGGCGTCGATGTCGAAGCCGACCTCGACCTGCGGGATGCCGCGCGGCGCCGGCGGGATGCCGGTCAGCTGGAACTTGCCGAGCGACTTGTTGTACTGCGCCATCTCGCGCTCGCCCTGCAGGACGTGGATCTCGACCGAGGGCTGGTTGTCCTCGGCGGTCGAGAAGACCTCGTGCTTGTGCGTCGGGATCGTCGTGTTGCGCTCGATGAGCTTCGTCATGACGCCGCCCTTGGTCTCGATGCCCAGCGTCAGCGGGGTCACGTCGAGCAGCAGCACGTCCTTGACGTCGCCGGCGAGCACGCCGGCCTGGATCGCGGCGCCGATCGCGACGACCTCGTCCGGGTTGACGCCGCGGTGCGGGTCCTTGCCGGTGAGCTCCTTGACCTTCTCCTGCACGGCCGGCATGCGCGTCATGCCGCCGACGAGCACGACGTGGTCGATCTTCGCCGCGCCCTTGTCCTTGGCGTCGTCGAGCGCCTGGCGGACCGGCGCGACGATCTTGGCGATCAGGTCGGAGGTCAGCTCGTTGAGCTTGGCGCGCGTCATGCGCACGTCGAGGTGCTTCGGGCCGCCCGCGTCCGCCGTGATGAACGGCAGGTTGATCTGCGACTCCTGCGCCGTCGAGAGCTCGATCTTCGCCTTCTCGGCGGCCTCGTAGAGGCGCTGCAGGGCCATCGGGTCGTTCTTGAGGTCGATGCCCTGGTCCTTCTTGAACTCCGTCGCGAGGAAGTCGACGATCGTCTTGTCGAAGTTGTCGCCGCCGAGGTGGTTGTCGCCGGCGGTCGACTTGACCTCGAAGACGCCGTCGCCGATCTCGAGCACGGAGACGTCGAACGTGCCGCCGCCGAGGTCGAAGACGAGGATCGTCTGGTCGGCCTCCTTGTCGAGGCCGTAGGCGAGCGAGGCCGCGGTCGGCTCGTTGATGATCCGCTTGACCTCGAGGCCTGCGACCTTGCCGGCGTCCTTGGTCGCCTGGCGCTGGTCGTCGTTGAAGTACGCCGGCACGGTGATGACGGCGCCGTCGACGGTCTCGCCGAGGTAGGCCTCCGCGTCGGCCTTCAGCTTCTGCAGGATCATCGCGCTGATCTCGGGCGGCGAGTGCTGCTTGCCGCCGGCGTCGATGCGCGCGTCGCCGTTGGGGCCGGAGACGACCTTGTACGGGACGATCGACTCCTCCTCGCGCACCTCGGCCTCCTTGCGGCCCATGAAGCGCTTGACGGAGAAGATCGTGTTCTGCGGGTTCGTGACGGCCTGGCGCTTGGCGACGGTGCCGACGAGGCGCTCGCCCGACTGCGCGAAGGCGACGACCGAAGGGGTCGTGCGACCGCCCTCGGAGTTCTCGATGACGGTGGGCTCGCCACCCTCCAGCACGGCCATGCAGGAGTTGGTGGTACCCAGGTCGATGCCGATGGTCTTGCCCATGTGGGGTGAGGCTCCTTCCAGAATGCGTACTAAGAAATCTGCGTCCGAGTGTAGTAGATCGTGAACGCGGGCCGGTGCGGGCCGTGCCGACGCATGCGGTTCGTGGGGCGTCAGACGAGCGCGGCGACCGCGACGGTGAGTGCCACCGTCGAGGCGGTCAGCGTCTCGTCCGCGCCGTGGCGGCGGACGTGCTCGTAGCCCGAGCCGCGCGGCGTCAGGTGGACCACGATCTCGCGGCGCTTGACGTCGAGGACCCAGTACTCCGGCACCCCGCCCTCCGCGTAGATGCGGGCCTTCGGACCGAGGTCCATCGCCAGGGAGGTGTTCCCCATCTCGACGACGAGCAGGGCGCCGGTCGGATGGCGATCGATCGGCGTGTGAGGAACGATCGCGAAGTCCGGCTCGGGCCGGCTCACCGGGCTGCCGACATCGAGCGGACCCTGGATGCTCAGCACCAAGCCGGCTTCGGCTGCAATCGGCGCGCCCAACATCGTGAGCTCGCGCAGCGCATACGCATGCGGTGGACCCTGCGGGCTCATCTCGACGAGTACTCCGTCGAGCAGTTCGATGCGGGAGCTCTCGGCGAGGATGCCGGCTTCGAGCATCGCGTCGACGTCCGCGACCGTGAGGGCGTGCACCGGCAGCACCGCATCGACATGAACGACCACGCTGGTGATGCTATCCCCCGATCAGCGGCGAGATCGCCGAGCGATCCCACGGCTGGCACCGGCATCTGGCAGGTCGTCTCCCATGAACCGAGGCTGACCGAGGAGGTGTACCGGATCAACACCCATTCGTGCCGATTGCGCGCAGAACGACCTCCGGCTTCGCGGCGCTGTGCGGCGGGCGCCGAGGCCCGGCGCGGAGCGCTCTAGGGTTGGCGCGTGACCGCGCGCGAGCCAGAGCAGGTGCTGCGGGGCGCGATCGTGGGCCTCGGGATGATGGGCCGCCACCACGCGCGCCTGCTGCAGACCACGCCGCGGATCGCGTTCGCCGGTGCGGTCGACCCGCTCGGCGACCGCCACGGCGCGGTGCGCGACGCCGACCGCGTCCACGCCACGATCGACGAGCTGATCGACCGCGGCAGGCCGGACTTCGCGATCGTCGCGGTGCCGACCGAGGAGCACCTCGGCGCCGTCCGCGCGCTCGCGTCCGCCGGCGTGCACGTCCTGATCGAGAAGCCGCTCGCGGGCAGCGTCGAGGAGGCGCGGGAGGTCATCGCGATCTGCCGCGACGCCGGGATCCGCGCGGCGGTCGGGCACGTCGAGCGCTTCAACCCGGCGCTGGTCGAGCTGCGCCGGCGCACGGAGGACGGACAGGTCGGCGAGGTCTTCCTGATCGGCACCGAGCGCTGCGGCCCGTTCCCCGACCGCGTCAAGGACGTCGGCGTCGTCAAGGACCTCGCCACCCACGACCTCGACCTCGTCGGCTGGCTGGGCAAGTCGCCGATCGACCTCGTCGCGGCGCAGACCGTGCACAAGACCGGCCGCGCGCACGAGGACCTCGTGCTCGCGAGCGGGCGCCTGCGCAGCGGCCTCGCGTTCAGCATCACCGTCGACTGGCTGACCCCGCTGAAGATCCGCCGGATGCGCATCCTCGGCGACCGCGGCATGCTCGTCGCGGACACGCTGACCTCCGACCTCGTCTTCCACGAGAACGGCCGCGTGACCTCGGAGTGGGACTCGACCCAGGCGCTGCGCGGCGTCGCCGAGGGCAACTCCACGCGCTACGCGCTGCGCCGCCGCGAGCCGCTGCTCGCCGAGCTCGAGGCGTTCTGCGCGTTCGTGCGCGGCGACGACGCGTCGGGCGCCGTCTCGCTCGAGGAGGGCCTGCAGGCGGTGCGCTGCGCGGAGAAGGTGCTCGAGAGCGCGCGCCGCTCGGAGACGGTGCGCCTGTGAAGGTCGTCGTCGTCGCGCTCGGCAAGATGGGGCTGCCGCTGGCGACGTACATCGCGCGCGCGGGGCACGACGTCGTCGGCTGCGACATCGACGCGGCGGCCGTCGAGCTCGTCAACGCCGGGCGGGCGCCGTTTCCCGGCGAGGCAGGGCTCGACGAGGCGCTGTCCGCCGCGGTGCGCAGCGGGCGCCTGCGCGCGACCACCGACACGGTCGCGGCGGTCGCGACCGCTCCCGACCTCGTCGTCGCGGTGGCGCCGCTGTACGTCGACGAGCGCGCGCGACCGGACTGGCGCAGCGTCGACGCCGTCTGCACGGCGATCGGCCGCGGCCTCATGCCGGGGACGACGGTCAGCATCGAGACGACCGTGCCCGTCGGGACGACGCGCGGCCGCGTCACGCCGGCGCTCGAGGCGGGCAGCGGGCTGCGGGCGGGCGAGGACTTCGACGTCGTCTTCAGCCCCGAGCGCGTCTCCTCCGGCACGGTCTTCCGCGATCTCGACACGTACCCGAAGCTCGTCGGCGGACTCGACGCGGCCGGCGAGGCACGCGGCGTCGCCCTCTACGAGCGCTTCATCGCCGCCGAGGTCTGGGCGATGGGGTCGGCCGAGTCCGCCGAGCTGACGAAGCTCGCCGAGACGACCTACCGCGACCTCAACATCGCCTACGCGAACGAGCTCGCCCGCTACGCCGACCGCCTCGGCCTCGACGTGCAGCGCGTCATCGACGCCGCCAACAGCCAGCCCTACAGCCACGTCCACCGGCCCGGTGTCGCGGTCGGCGGCCATTGCATCCCCGTCTATCCGCACTTCCTGCTGGCCGGCGATCCGGACGCGCGGCTGCCGCGAGCGGGGCGCGAGGTCAACGCCGCGATGCCCGCCTACGCCGTCGACCTGCTCGAGCAGGAGCTCGGCGAGCTGCGCGGCCTGACGATCCTGATTCTCGGCGTGGCGTACCGCGGCGGCGTGAAGGAGGTCGCGTTCAGCGGCGCCGCCGCGCTGCGCGACGAGCTGGGCGCGCGCGGCGCGATCGCGCTCGCGAGCGACCCGCTGTTCTCCGACGCCGAGCTGCGCGCCGCGGGCTACGAGCCGTGGGCGGCGGGCGCGCCGGTCGCGGGAGCGATCGTCCAGACCGACCACGCCGAGTACCACTCGCTCGGCCCCGGCGACGTCGGCGGCGCGACCGCGGTCGTCGACGGCCGCGGCGTGCTCGACGCGGCCGCGTTCGCGACGGCCGGGATCCGCGTGCGGCGCATAGGCTCCCCGACACCATGAGCGACCTCACGATCTACGAGAAGCGCACGTGCTCGACGTGCCGCAGGCTCTACGAGCTGCTGACCGAGCGCGGCATCGACGCCGACCGCGTCCAGTACCACGTCGAGGGCATCGACGAGGCGACGATCCGCGACCTGCTCGCGAAGGCCGGCATCGGGCCGCGCGAGGCCCTGCGCCTGCGCGAGCCGCTCGTCGCCGAGCTCGGCCTGATCGAGGGCGACGGCGTCGGCGACGACGAGCTGATCGCGCAGATGGCGCTGCATCCCGAGCTGCTGCAGCGCCCGATCGTCGTGCGCGGCGAGCGCGCCGTGCTCGCGCGCCCGGTCGAGCGCGTGCTCGAGCTGCTGGACTGACGTCGCCGACGATCTGTGGTGAATAGTGACCGGATAGCGGTCAGAGTTCGCCACACGGCTCCGCCACACGGCTCCGCCACACGGCTCCGCCACACGGCTCCGCCACACGGCTCCGCCACGGCTCGGTCGCTCCGCCGAGTCGCGGGGTCGCGGCCTCGCTACCGTGGCCCGCCGCGACGCGTGCGCTCGTAGTGGCGGGCCTGGCGCGCGCGGTTGCCGCACGCGTCCGAGCACCACTCGCGCCGCGGGTGCTCCATGAGGAACATCAGCACGCAACCCGGCGCGCCGCACGTCCGCAGCGCGTCGCGGCGCGAGCTCGTCAGCAGCTCGATCGCATCCGCGGCGAGCGCGGCGACGATCACGTCGGCGCGGCTCGCGCGCTGGAAGTCCGTGCCGCGCCGTGGCGGCGCATCCGACGACGACCAGCGCACGACGAGCGACTGCGGCGCGCGCCGGCTCGCGCGGTTGATCGTCTCG
>DATAZX010000034.1:0-2296 GCA_036271815.1 Solirubrobacteraceae bacterium | reverse complement strand
CAACGCCGAGGCGATCGCGTCGGCAACCGCCTTGCTGGACGAGCTGCCCGCCGGGTTCATCTTCGTCAACCTCGTCGAGACCGACCAGCTCTACGGCCACCGCCACGACGTCCCGGGCTTCGCCGCCGCTCTGGGCAGGATCGATGCCGCGGTCGCGCAGTGGCTGCCCGGCCTGCGCGACGACGATCTATTCGTGCTCACCGCCGATCACGGCGTCGACCCCGCGACCGATCACACCGATCACACGCGCGAGTACGCGCCGCTGCTGGCCCGCTTCGCCGGCGACGCCGGGCGCCGCCAGGACGGGGCGCTTGCCGACGTCGGAGCGAGCGTGCTCGCGTGGCTGACCGGGGACCGCGGATCGCCGCTGCCGGGCACGCCGTTCGTGTGACAGGGTGTGGACGATGAAGCGGATCGTCGTCTTCTGCGGCTCCAGCCCCGGGCGCCGGCCGGCGTATGTCGCGGCCGCACAGAGCCTCGGGCGTCTGCTGGCCGCCCGCGGCATCGGCGTCGTCTACGGCGGGGCGAGCATCGGGCTGATGGGGGCGCTCGCCGATAGCGCGCTCGCCGCCGGCGGCGAAGTGATCGGCGTGATCCCGAGCGGCCTGTTCCCGGCAGAAATCCCGCACGCCGGCCTCACCGAGCAGCACGTCGTGACGACGATGCACGAGCGCAAGGCTCTGATGGCGGAGCTGTCAGACGCGGTGATCGCGCTCCCGGGCGGCACCGGAACCCTCGACGAGCTGTTCGAGATGTTCACCTGGAGCCAGCTCGGACTCCACCGGCAGCCGATCGGCCTGCTCGACGTCGAGGGCTATTGGCAGCCGCTGCTCGCGTTCATGGATCACATGGCCCAGGAGCGGTTCATCGCCGCCGAGCACCGCGACACGCTGCTCGTCGAGTCCGACCCCGCATCGCTGCTTGAACGGCTTGAGTCCTTTCAGCCAACCCACGCGCGCAAGTGGCTGGACTCCGACGGCCGGCCGGCCGTCGCCCAGTAGCCGGCTACGTGCCGAACACCCGGTCGCCGGCGTCGCCGAGCCCGGGACGGATATAGGCGTTGTCGTCGAGCTCGCGGTCGAGCGCAGCCGTCCAGATCCGGACGTCGGGGTGCGCGTCCTGGACGGCGCGCACGCCCTCGGGGGCGGAGACCAGGCAGACGAGCTCCAGGCGACGGGCGCCGGAGGCTTTGAGGTGCTGCAGGGCGCGCACGGCGCTGCCGCCGGTGGCGAGCATCGGATCGAGCAGATAGACGCGGGCGTCGGGCAGCCCGGGCGGGAAGCGCTCGTAGTAGTCGACCGGCGCGTGGTCGTCCTCGTCGCGCTGGATCCCCAGATGGCCGACGCGGGCGTCGGGCAGCAGCCGCAGGAAGCCCTCGACCATGCCCAGCCCGGCGCGCAGCACCGGCACCACCGTGACCTCGTCGCGGAGACGCAGCCCCTGGGTCGTCTCCAGCGGCGTCTCGATCTCGACCTCCTTGAGCGGCAGCTCTCGCGCGACCTCGACCGCCATGATCGCCGAGCACTCGAAGAGCGTCTGGCGAAACTCTCCGTGCGAGGTGGCGCGATCGCGCAACACCGAGAGGCGATCGGCGAGCACCGGGTGATCGATGATTGTCAGCTCTGCGGGCACGGGGCGATGCTATCCGCCGGGCGCCATGGGTCGATAGGCTCGCCGCAATGGCGCGCGTCAACGTCGAGCTCAAGGCCAGAGACCCCGACCCCGACGCGACCGCCGCCCGCTGCGCCGCGCTCGGCGCGCGGGACGAAGGCCTGCTCACCCAGCGCGACACCTACTTCGCGGCCCGGCACGGCCGCCTGAAGCTCCGCACCGCAAGCAGCACAGGCCGGCAGCGCGCCGCGCGGGACGAGCTGATCGCCTACCGGCGCCCGGACGCGGTACAGGCCAGCGAGAGCAGCTACGTGCGGGCCCCCGCCGAGGACGCCGACGCGCTGCGCGAGGCGCTTGACGCCGCGCTCGGGACGACCGTCGTCGTCGCCAAGCGCCGGCGGCTGTTCATCTGGGAGAACGTGCGCATCCACCTCGACGACGTCGACGGCCTGGGGACGTTCGTCGAGCTCGAGGCGGTCGTCGCGCAGGACGGCAGCGACCTCGACGACGCGCGCGCGAAGGTTGCCCGGCTGCGCGACGAGCTCGCCATCGGCGACGACGCGCTCCTTGCGCAGGGCTACTCCGACCTGCTGCTCGACGGGCCGCAGGTGCTGCTACGCGCTGCCGACGCGGCGATGCGGACCGCGTACACGCCCTACTCGTCGTTCCCGGTGGGCGCGGCCGT
>DATAZX010000033.1:0-23752 GCA_036271815.1 Solirubrobacteraceae bacterium | reverse complement strand
CGTCGTGCAGACCGGCGTGAAATCCCGCGGATGCGAGAACAACACACCCCACGAATCGCCCAACCACTCGTGAAAGGACACCGGACCCTCACTCGTCTCAGCCTGAAAATCTGGTGCGGTATCGCCGATCGTCAACGCCATGCGGAAGCTCCTCCTGATGGACTGCGAGAGATGTGCCCTCGACCCAGCGCGCGATGCTCTGAGGGCGCCGGTCGATCATATTCGCCCGCCGTCGCGGCCCATGCCGGTGCGCCCGGACGCGGCGCGTCGCACCGGCGAGCCGCAGAAGGGCTACCGTGGGTGCATGGAAGACGACGACATCCGGGCGCTGGTCACCCGACTCGCACGCGTGCATCCCTCCGGCGGCACGGTCGTCGAGCGCGCGGCGGTCATCGCCGAGGGCGCGGGCTCGGAGGCGGTCATGAGCTGGATCCTCGCCCATGGCGGCACGCCGGAGGAGACCGTCGTGCGCTCGGTCGAGCGCCAGGGCCTGCACGGCGCTCGCCGCGACGGCGGCCGCTCCGCCGCGCAGGCGCCGGCGCGGTTCGTGCTGCCCGCCGGCGCGCTGGACTGACGCCGCGCACGGCGCTGGTCGTGCCGGACGGTGCCGTTCGAGGAGCACTCGCGCAGATCGTGCCGGCAGCGCCGTTCGGAGGAGCAGTCGCGGGAGCGCGCGTGAGGGCCGGCACAATCGTGGCGGCGCGACCGATGAGTTCCGTCGCGCGTCACAGTCGTAGGCGTATGACCATCTCGAGCCGGGAGCGTTGACATGTGCGCAGTCGTGACGGATATCTCGATGTCGCTGGACGGCTTCGTCGCCGGCCCGGACCCGCGGATGGAGGAGCCGATCGGCACGGGAGGGATGCGCCTGCACCAGTGGGTCTTCGGCCTCAAGACGTTCCTCGAGATGCACGGTGACGGCGGCGGCGTGACGAACGCCGACGACGACGTGATCGCCGAGGCCCACGGCCGGCCGGGGGCCGTCGTCATGGGGCGCGGGATGTTCGGCGGCGGGCCCGGCCCGTGGGGATCTGACCCGCAGTGGGGCGAGGAGCCGTGGGAGGGCTGGTGGGGCGAGACGCCGCCGTACGGCATGCCCGTCTTCGTCCTGACCCATCACGCCCGCGAGCCGATCACGAAGCTCGGCGGCACGACGTTCACCTTCGTCACGGACGGCGTCGCGTCCGCGATCGACCAGGCGCAGGCGGTCTGCGGCGATAAGGACGTCGCGGTTCCCGGCGGCGCGGCGGCGATCCAGCAGACGCTGGCCGCGGGGCTGCTCGACGAGATCGAGCTGCACGTCATCCCCGTGCTGCTCGGCGACGGGGTCCGGCTGTTCGACGTGCTCGGCGCGCCGGTCGAGCTCGAGAAGCTGCGCGTCGTCGACTCGCCGAACGTGACGCACCTGAGGTATCGCGTCGTGCGGTGAGCGCAGACGCCGAGCGCCGCAGCATCGCCGACGGCGTGCGCGTCGCGTCGAGGATCGGCGTCACACGCCGGCGGACCGCAGGACGGCGTCGAGCAGCCCGGGGAAGCGGGCTTCGAGGTCGTCGCGGCGCAGCGTGTTCAGGCGGGCGGTGCCGCGCCGGTGCTGGCGGATGACGCCGGCCTCGCGCAGGACCTTGAAGTGGTGGGTGCAGGTCGACTTCGTGACCGCGACGTCGAAGCTGCCGCACGTGGGCTCGTCGTCGAGCTCGCACGCGGCGAGCCGGGCGACCATCTCGAGGCGCACGGGCTCGCTGAGCGCGTGCAGCACCGCGCTGAGCTCGAGCTGCTCGCGGGTGGGGTGGGGGATCTCCTCGATGACCTGCGGCATGCCTGTTCGCACCTCGCTTGTACGACAACCATCGTACGAGTGCTACCGTACGACCTCCATCGTACAACGGACCCGAAGGAGCGACGTATGAGCGCGACGCAAACCGAACGCAACCGCTGGAAGGCCCTCGTCGTGCTGTGCGTCGGGATGCTCATGATCATCCTCGACTCGACGATCGTGAACGTCGCGCTGCCGTCGATCCAGGACGACCTCGGCTTCTCGCAGCCGAGCCTCGCGTGGGTCGTGAACGCCTACCTGATCGCGTTCGGTGGTCTGCTGCTGCTGGCCGGGCGGATCGGCGATCTCGTCGGCCCGCGGCGCGTGTTCCTGCTGGGACTGGCGATCTTCACGTCGGCGTCGCTGCTGTGCGGACTCGCCGACAGCCAGGCGCTGCTGATCGGGGCGCGCTTCGTCCAGGGCGTCGGCGGCGCGCTCACCTCGGCCGTGATCCTCGGGATGATCGTCACGATGTTCCCGCAGCCGGTCGAGCGGGCGAAGGCGATCGGGATCTACTCGTTCGTGGCGTCCGCGGGCGCGTCGCTCGGGCTGCTCGCCGGCGGCGCGCTGACGCAGTGGATCAACTGGCACTGGATCTTCTTCGTCAACCTGCCGATCGGGGTCGCGACCGCGTGGTACGCGCTGCGGCTCGTCGAGGATCGTCGCGGGGCCGGCATCGGCCGCGGCGCCGACGTGCTCGGAGCGGCGCTCGTGACGTCCGCCGTGATGGTGCTCGTCTACACGATCCTCGAGGCCGGCGACCACGGCTGGGGATCGGCGCACACGCTCGGCTTTGGGGCGCTCGCGGTCGCGCTGCTCGTGGGCTTCGTCGTGCGCCAGGCGCGCGCCGCGAACCCGCTGATCCGCCTCGCGATCCTGCGCTCGCGCAACGTCAGCGGCGCGAACCTCGTGCAGATGCTGATGGTGTCGGGGCTGCTCGGGATGTTCTTCCTCGGCGTCCTGTACATGCAGCGGCTGCTGGGCTACGACGCGATCGAGACCGGCCTCGCCTTCCTGCCGGTCGCGGTCATCATCGGCGTGCTGTCGCTGACCGTGTCCGCGCGGCTGAACACGCGCTTCGGCGAGCGCGCCGTGCTGCTGCCCGGCCTCGCGTTCGTGCTCGCGGGCCTCGCGCTGTTCGCGCGCGCGCCGCTGCAGGCCAGCTACCTGAGCGACGTGCTGCCGGCCGTCGTGCTGCTCGGCATCGGCGCGGGGCTGTCGTTCCCGTCGCTGATGACGCTGTCGATGATGGGCGTGCAGCCGGAGGAGGCCGGCCTGGCGTCGGGCCTCATCAACACCTCGCTGCAGGTCGGCGGGGCGCTCGGCCTCGCGGTGCTGGCATCGCTCGCTACCACGCACACGGCGTCGCTGCGCGCGGGCGGTGCCACGTCGTCGGTGGCGGTCCTCGGCGGGTACCACTTCGCGTTCTGGGTCGCCGCCGGGTTGGCGGGTGGCGCGCTCGTGCTGGCGCTCGCGATCCTGCGCTCGGAGGCGCGCGTCGAGCTGGCCGTGGAGCGGATGGCGGAGGCTACGCTCGAGTCCGCCTGAGCGGACCCGGACGGCGCCGTCGCGTCGAGCCCGCCGGCGGCCTCCCGCTGCTCGGCGTTCTCGATCGTCTGACCGCCCGTGACGCACACGCGCGGACGTCGCACCAGAGACGTCCGAGGACGTTTCGGGCGCGGCGCTCCCGCGATGCCCGTCGGAGGACCCGCGCACTAGACTCGCCGCGCGATGGCCAACGATCGATTCGCGCGCGTGCACGACCAGTTCGGCGAGCCGCTGCCCGACGGGCTCGACGCGCTGTCCGACGAGCAGCTCGACGATCTCGCGACGGCGCTCGCGGACGCCGATCGCGAGCAGGCGCGTGCCCTCGACGGCGCGATCGACCACACCCTGCGCTTCCTGCCGTGGCCGCTGAACGGCATCGTGCGCAAGGTGCTGATCGGATGAGCCTCGAGGGCCATGCGGAGGTCATGAAGCTCGCGCGCCTGGTCGGCGCGGAGCCCGAGCGCTTCGACTACCTCGAGCAGCTGTCGCCGGTCGACGTGCGCGCGCTGCGCGAGCGTGCGACGGTCGTGCTGTACGAGGGCGACCGCAGGCTCGGCCGCGTCGCGCTCGCCGCCCGGATCCCGCCGGTGCCGATGACCGCCTGGATCGCGCAGCACCTGTTCGGTCCGCTGCTGTGCGCCCGCGTGGCGGGGCTGCTGGACATCGGGCGCGCCGTCGGCATCGCCAAGCGCCTGCCACCCGTGTTCATCGCCGACCTGGCGATGGAGCTCGACCCGCGTCGCGCGCGCGACATCATCTTCGCGCTGCCGCCGGAGCTCATCGGCAAGGTCGCCGACGTGCTGACGCGCCGCGGCGAGGTGATCGTCATGGGCCGCTTCGTCGGCCACATGCCCGACGCGTCGCTGCGCGCCGCGTTCGAGGTGATCGACGACGAGTCGCTGCTGCGGATCTCCTACTTCGTCGAGGAGAAGGACCAGCTCGACCACGTCGTCGGTCTGCTCGACCCCGAGCGCCTGAGCGGTGCGATCCGCTCGGCATCCGAAGCCGACCTGTGGCCGCAGGCGCTCGACCTGCTGACGCGCGTCTCGCCCGAGCAGGCGGGATGGCTCGCCGACCTCGCCGCCGACGAGGAGGACTACGTCCTCGACGGCATGATCGAGGCCGCGCAGCGCGATGGGCTGTGGCACGTCGTGCTGCCCGTCACCCAGCACATGTCCGAGGAGGGGCGCCGCCGCTTCACGGGCCTCGCGTCGCTGCAGGTTCCCGAGGTGCTCGAGACCGTCGTCGATGCCGCCGTCGCCAACGGGCTGTGGCCGGACCTGCTGCCGCTCGCCGAGCTGCTGCCGCCGGAGGCTCGGGAGGTGGTCCTGGCACGCGCGCCCGCGGCGGACGCGCCGGACGGCGAGCGCGTGAAGGAGGCCGAGGACGGCCCGTCCGACGAGGCCTCCGAGCCACCGTCCGGCGCGGTGCCCGACGCCGCGCCCGCCGGCGAGGCGCCCGCGAGCTGAGGACCGCCCGCGGGCGCGCATCGCGTCAGCGGACCTTCGCGAGGTTCACGACCCCGAAGCCGTAGGCCGGGTCGCGACCCGGCGCGCCGAGGTCGTCGACGGCCGCGTCGAGCTTGGAGCGGATCGCCGCAGCCGTGGCCTTCGGGTTGGCGCCCCACAGCAGCGCGGCGGCGCCCGACACGTGCGGCGTCGCCATGCTCGTTCCCGACTCGCGCACGTATCCGCCCCCGCGCTTGGCCGAGAGGACATCGATGCCGGCCGCGGCCACCTCGACGTCGGCGTTCTCGTTGGAGAACGGCGCGACCGCGTCGTCGGGTCCGATCGCCGCGACCGACACGACCTGGGGGAGGCCGGCGGGGAACGAGATCGACGTGTCGCCGTCGTTGCCGGCGGCGGCGACGAGCAGCGAGCCCGCGCGGCCGCCGCGGGCATAGGCGCTCTTCGCCGCCTCGGCCAGCGTGCGCGACTCCGCGCCGCCGAGGCTCATCGAGATCACCTTCGCACCCTTGTCGTGGACCCAGCGCATGCAGGCCGCGATGTCGGCGATCGTGCCGGAGCCGTCGGCGTCCAGCGCGCGGCAGACGATCAGCGGCGCGTCGAACGCGACGCCCGCCACGCCCACGCCGTTGTTCGCGGACGCGCCGATCGTGCCGGCGACGTGCGTGCCGTGCCCCTCGGCGTCGGCGCACTCGCCGTCGACGACCGCGCCCTGCGACGCGTGGCCGCACGCGGCGACGCGACCGCGGAGGTCCTCGTGGTTGGCGTCGATGCCCGTGTCGACGATGCCGACCGGCACCGCGCCCGTGGCCGGGAAGGCGCCGAGGCCGTGCGTCGACCAGAACGCCGGCGCGCCGATGCGGGCGACGCCGTAGAGCTGGTCGAAGAGCGGGTCGCCCGGGATCGCGGCGCCGAGCGCGCGCAGGCGGAAGTTCGGCTCGGCCCAGCTGATGCCGCGCGTTCGGCGCAGCTTCGCGGCGGCTGTGGCCGGGTCGCCGTTGACGCGTACGAGACGCGCACCGGTCCCGGCGATCGGCCGGACGGTGGCGGTGACGCCGGCGGCGGCGAGCTTGCGCTGCGAGGCGCCCTTGGACAGGCGGACGACGACGGTGCCGTCGGCGGCGGCGCCGGCCGGCGCGGCGAGCGCGGCACAGGCCAGCCCGGCGGCGAGCGCGGCGAAGCGCGCGGCGGTGTGACGATCGGTTCGTGGAGACATGCCGGCCATCGTGCGGCCCGTCGCGCCGGATTCATCGGATCGCGCGCATGTTGGAACACGATCGCGCGTGTCTCGTGACGATCCGCGGGCGATCTGTCACAGGTGACCGTCAGGCCGGCGGCGAGGCCCACGCGCCCGCGAGCCGCACGATCACCGCCGCCGCGGCCGCCATGTCCTGCAGCGAGACCCACTCGCGGACCGAGTGGTACGCGTGCCCGCCGGTGAAGATGTTCGGCGTCGGCAGGCCCATCGCGCTCAGCCGCGAGCCGTCGGTGCCGCCGCGGATCGGCTCGCGCAGCGGCTCCAGACCCTCGGCGCGGATCGCCGCGATCGCGTGGTCGACGACCTCCGGGAACGGCTCGAGGTGCGCGCGCATGTTCGGGTACTGCTCGACGAGGTCGATCGTGAGCGTGGCACCGGGCACGGCGTCGACGACCGCCTCGGCGGTGCTGCGCAGCAGCTCGGCGTGGCCGGAGAGGAGCTCGTCGTCGAAGTCGCGCAGGATGGCGCGCACGCGTGCGCGAGCCGCGTCGCCGGCGAGCTCGTAGACGTGGATGAAGCCCTCGCGGCCGGAGGTCGTCTCGGGCGTGAGGCGGTCCTGGGGAAGCGCGGCGACGATCCGCGCGGCGACCCGGGCCGCGTTGACGAGGATGCCGGTCGCGAAGCCCGGATGGACGTCGACGCCCGTGATCGTGATCGTCGCCTCGAGCGCGGAGAACGTCTCGTCCTGGATCTCGCCGAGCGACGAGCCGTCCATCGTGTACGCGCAGCGCGCGCCGAACGCGGCGACGTCGAACAGCGTCGCGCCCTCGCCGATCTCCTCGTCGGGCGTGAAGCAGACGCGGATCGTCGGCCGCGGCAGCTCCGGATGCGCCTGCAGGTGGGCGATCGCGGTCACGATCTCGGCGACGCCGGCCTTGTCGTCGGCACCGAGCAGCGTGTCGCCCGAGGACGTGACGATGTCGTGACCCGCGCGCGAGGCGAGGTGCGGCTCGGTCGCCGGGTCGAGCCTCGTCGCGTTGCGCGGCAGCGTCACGACGCCGCCGTCGTAGTCGCGATGGACGATCGGCTCTACGCCCGCGCCGGCGGCATCCGGGCTCGTGTCGACGTGCGCGACGAGGCCGATCACGGTGGCCGCGTCCGCGCCGCCGGCGGCTGGGAGCGTCGCGGTCACGTAGCCGTTGGCGTCCAGTGCGGCGTCGGCGAGGCCGATCTCGAGCAGCTCGCCGACGAGCAGCGCGGCGAGCTCGAGCTGGCCCGGGGTGCTCGGGCTCTGGGCGCGATCGCGCATCGACTGCGTGTCGACGCGGACGTAGCGCTCGAAGCGCTCGAGCAGGCCGGGAGCGAGAGACTCCGCGAGGGGGGAGGTGTAGTGCGCCATCGCTCCCACGGTAGTGGCAGCGATCCGCGGGCCGGCGCCGGCGCGACGGCCGGGCGGCATGAGGCGCTAGGGTCCAGGTACCGGGGCAATGCCTCGGCACGGCGTGCCGACAGCGGCGTCGTGGGAGCCGACGGCGGCGCAGGACGAATCACGATCTGGGGTAGGGGCGACATGCAGCTTCGGGTTCACATGACACGGTCGCGTCGCGGCGGCGCTCTGGCGACGGGGGTCGCAGCGGCGCTCGTCGCCGGCCTCGTGGCCGCCGCGGGCTCGCTCGGCGCCGCGGGCCTGAAGACCGACACCCTGCGCCTCGAGGCCGAGGCCACGCCCGGCCTCGTCGGTCGCGTGACGGTGACGAACCCCTCGACGGACAAGATCTCCGTGACCATGACCTCGCGCCGCTGGCTGCAGTCGTCCACCGGTGCGCTGCGTCCCGACCTCCGCCGCAAGGGCGTGCTGGCCGGCGTCGTCTCCGCGCCGCGATCGTTCTCGCTGGCGGCGGGCAAGAGCCGGGTCGTCGAGGTGGACCTCAAGCGCACCCCGGCGAGCCACTACCTGTACGCGAGCCTCGTCGCGCGCGGGGTGTCGGCGAGCAAGAAGCCCGGCCTGCGACCGTCCTATCAGATCGCGATCGCGCTCAGCCTGCGTCCGCCCGCGGCGCGGCAGCGCTACCGCCTGCTCGCCTCGCGGCCGCGCGTGCGCAAGCGCAAGGGGGGCGGCGTCCTGATCGACACGCTCGTGCGCAACCGCGGCAACATGGTGACGCCGCCGACCGGCACGATCGTCGTCACGCGCGGGCGCGCGACGCACAAGGCGACCGTCCTGGGTCGCGTCGGGATCCTGCCGAACGGGCGCGTCCGCATCCCGGCCGTCGCGGTGCGCGGCCTGACGATCGGCAGGTACCGCGTGAAGATCACCCTCCAGCAGCGCAGCGGCGGCAACGGCGGCCGGACGACCGCCTCCAACACGTTCCGCGTCCTGCGCGGCGGTCGCGTCGCGCACTGAGCGCTCCACGCCGTGGCCGTGGCCGTCGGCACGCTGACGGCTGCCGCCGGCGGCGATCGTGGGTGAGCCAAGGACGTTCGGCTCGGCCCCTTGACAGATCCCCCAGGCGTATGG
This sequence comes from Solirubrobacteraceae bacterium, assembly GCA_036271815.1. GTDB lineage: Bacteria > Actinomycetota > Thermoleophilia > Solirubrobacterales > Solirubrobacteraceae > CADCVQ01. The sequence goes on along the minus strand of DATAZX010000033.1, from coordinate 15,209 downwards.
GAGGTTAACAGCGTAGGCATAGCCTATGTAATGGGGTTGGGCAGTTGCTGTCCGGGGAGGGGGACCGATGGATGCCGGCCACGTCGTGGCTCGCGGCCGCGATCCAGCGACCGGCAAGACATCGGAGGGGGAGCGCATGCATGCAGGACTCACCTCGGCCACGGGCCGGACGCGGCGACGCAGGTCCGTCACGGCGCTGGTGCTCGTCGCGGGCATCGCGGCGTGCGCAGGGTGAGACGGCCACGCCGGCCGCCGGCGATGGGCACCGCCTGCTCGATGGCGATCGCCTGCCGCGCGACGGCGACGCTGCCCTAGTCGCAGGGCATCGCAGAGGGAGAGCACCGGTGCGCAAGGCAACCTGCCGGCCTGCGCACCCTGCCTCCACCCAACCAACTGACGCAAAACGGTCCACGAGAAGGAGAACGAGATGAACGCTGTTCCAGGGTCAGGGCGCTTGTCGACGAGCGGCTCGCGCCGTTCGCGCGGGCGGAGGTCGCTCGCGGCGATCGCGCTCGCGGTCGGCGTCGCCGGGATCGTGCAGGTCGCGCCCGCGGCCGCCGACACGCCGGTGTTCGGCGCGGGCAACGCGCCGAGCTTCGGCCTCGCGACGAACTTCGACAGCGGCGTCGCAAGCACCCGCGCCGTCGCGGTCGGCGATCTCAACAACGACGGCAAGCCCGATCTGGCGACCGTGGCGCAGAACGGCGGGCTGTCCGTGCTGCTGGGCACGGGCGGCGGTGGCTTCGGCGCGCCGACGAACTATCCCGTGACCCCGAACCCGTTCTCGTCGTCGACGTTCATCGTCACCGTCGCCATCGCGGATCTCAACCACGACGGCAACCGCGACATCGTCAGCGAGGACGCGTCCGGCAACGTCGCGCTCGTGTGGCTGGGTACGGGCACCGGCACGTTCTCACCCGTGAGCAAGATCGAGCTCAACCCGCATCCGAACTGCGGGACGAGCAGCACGAACCCCTGCCTCGCGGGCTTCCCCACCGACGCGCAGGTCGCCGACCTCAACGGCGACGGCGTGCCCGACCTCATCACGACCAACGGGACGACGAGCAACGTCGCGGTGGAGCTGGGCAACGGCGACGGGTCCTTCGCACCGCCCACGTACTTCGGGCTCAACGGCGGCCAGCTTCCCGAGGACATGGCGATCGGCGACGTCAACAACGACGGTCATCTCGACCTCGTCCTGGCCAACGTCACCACGAACAACATCTCGGTGCTGCTCGGCGACGGTCACGGGAGCTTCGGGACGGCGACCAACGTCGATCCCGGCTACATCCTTCCGGAGTTCGTGAGGCTCGGCGACTTCAACGAGGACGGCAACGTCGACATCGTCTCGTCGAACACCGGCTTCGACGGCGCGGGCTCGATCCTGCCAGGAGACGGAGCGGGCGGCTTCGGTGCTCCGCTCGCCTTGTCCACCGGCGACAACCCGAGCTCGCTGAACGTCGCCGACATCAACGGCGACGGTCACCTCGACCTCGTCGTCGGGACCTCGCGCTCCAACAGCGTGCAGGTGTGGGCGGGCGACGGAGGCGGCTCCTTCGCGCCCCCGGTCTCGCTGGGCCTCAACGGCGCGACGAGACCGTCGCTGTCGGCAGTCGCAGACGTCGACGGCGACGGACGGCCGGACATCGTCACGTCGAACCTCAGCACGAGCGCGGCCTACGTCAAGGACGTGTCGGTGCTGTTGAACACGACGCCGCCGCCGAGCCCGGCGACGGCACAGCTCGGCGCACACGTTCCCGGCTACCTGTCGCTGACCGGTGGCTCGGCGGACTTCGGCTCGGTCGTGCCGACGGCGGGCCTGGCGACGTACTTCGCCACGGCGCAGCTGGCGGTCCGCACGACGTACCCGGGCATCACGGTGAACGTCGGGACGGCGACGGCGAACGTCGACCTCGGCGGTCTGGGCGAGCTGCAGGTCGTGCCATGGCAGGAGGACGGGACCTGGAACCTGTTTCAGAACGTCCCGCGTCCGGTGTTCGGTTCGACGCCCGCGGCCAACCAGGTCGTGCCGATCAGCTACCGGCTGCAGGTCCAGGGCGACACCGTCCTGACGCGGGGTCACACCTACAGCGAGCCGATCGTCTACACCGCGACGTCGCCGCTGCCGTGACGGTGAGCGCGGTGCGGCGCACGCACCGCTGAGAGAGACGGTCCCCATCGGGCCCGCCGCGCGCGACGCGGCGGGCCCGATGTCCACCACCACCACCACCACCACCGCGGGCGTCGTCGCAGCGGCGCGTCGTGTGCTCGCGACCGCGCCCGCGCGACGTCGCGACGCCGGGCGTGCATCATTGCGGCGATGGACGAGCCGGAGACCCCGTACCACGGCCCTCGCCGCCATGCCCCGTCGCTGCGCCGGCTGCTCGCGATCCTGCTCGGGGCGCTCGCGCTGCTCGTCGGCGCGCTGTTCCTCGTCGCGTCGCTGCAGGCGAGCGGCGTCAGCTCGCAGGCGCGCACGGAGAACCGCCGCACGACCTCGTTCCTGATCGCCGACAGCCTGCGCCAGAGCTCCAACGACCTCACGAACATGGTCCGGCTGTACGTCGCGAGCGGCGATCCGCGCTACCGCGCCTACTACGACGAGATCCTCGCGATCCGCGCGGGCACGGCGCCGCGCCCGCTCGGCTACGACAGCTCGTTCTGGGACCGCGTGCTCGCCAGCGGCAAGGGCTTCGTGCGCTACGGACCCCGGCAGTCGCTGACCGCGCAGATGCGCGCGGCGCACTTCGCGCCCGCCGAGTTCCGCGCGCTGCAGGCATCGCTGAAGGCATCCAACGGGCTCGCCACGGTCGAGCGCGACGTCATCGAGCGCGTCGCGCGGCGCATCCGCAAGGGCGTCGACGCGCGCTACTTCACCGATATCCGTCCCGACTACGAGCGCCTCGCCGACGCGCACTACCTGAGGTCGAAGGGCACGATCATGCGCGCGATCGGCCGCTTCACCGCGCTCGTGAACGCGCGCACGCTGCGCGAGGTCCAGCACGCGCGGGCGCACGTCCGCGCGCTGAACTTCGTGCAGGTCCTGATCCTCGTCGCGATCGTGCTCGTCGGCATCGCGGCGCTCGCGATCCTCGCGCGGATCGTGCTGCGCCCGCTCGACGAGCTCATCGCCGCGACCCGCAGGATCGCCGGCGGCGACTATGCCCAGCGCGTGCAGATCCGCGCGGTCTCCGACCTCGAGCGCGTCGCCGGCTCGTTCAACGAGATGGCCGGCGCGATCGAGTCCGACGTCGGCGCGCGCGAGCTCGCCGAGCAGGAGGCCGTCGCGGCACGCCAGGCCGCCGAGCATGCAAACCGCGCGAAGTCGACGTTCCTCGCCGCGATGAGCCACGAGCTGCGCACGCCGATGATCGGCGTGACCGGCATGCTCGAGGTGCTCGCCCAGAGCGACCTCAGCCCGTCGCAGCGCCAGATGGTCGCGACGGCCGACAGCTCCGCGCTGTCGCTGCTGCAGATCATCGGCGACATCCTCGACCTGTCGAAGATCGAGGCGGCGAAGCTCGAGCTGTCGCCGGCGACGATCGACCTGCGCGCCGTCGTGGGCGCCTGCGCGGAGACGTTCGTGCACACGGCGTCGGCGAAGGGGCTGCTGCTGACGTGGAACGTCGACGAGCGGCTCGCCCGCGCGCACGTGTGTGACGCGCTGCGGCTGCGACAGGTGGTGTCGAACTTCCTGTCCAACGCGGTGAAGTTCACCGAGGTCGGCGGGATCGAGGTCGAGGTCCGGGTCCTGTCCGAGCCCTCCGACGCTGCGCAGGACGTCGAGATCTCGGTCAGCGACACGGGCATCGGGATCGACGACGAGCAGCAGCGGCGGCTGTTCGAGGAGTTCGCACAGGCGGAGAGCTCGACGAGCCGGCGCTTCGGCGGCACCGGCCTGGGGCTCGTCATCAGCAAGCGCCTCGCGGTGCTGATGGGCGGCGACGTGACGATGCACAGCACGGTCGGCAAGGGCACGACGATGCGCCTGCGGCTCGAGCTCGCGGTCGGCGATCCCGACGAGATCGAGCACGGGCTGCTGCCGGCGACCGGCTTCGGCGGCGGGCCGGCGCTGCCGGCGAGCCGGCCGATGCCGACGCGCGCGCAGGCGCTGCGGGAGGGCAGCCTGCTGCTCGTCGTCGAGGACCATCCCGTGAACCGCACCGTGATCTGCTCGCAGCTGGAGACGATCGGCTTTCAGGCCGACACCGCGCCGGACGGGCAGGCGGCGTACGAGCTGTTCCGAACGGGCGGCGACGCCTACGGGCTCGTCCTCACCGACCTCAACATGCCGCACATGGACGGCTTCGAGCTCGCGCGCGCGATCCGCGAGCACGAGGGCTCGGCCGGCGGGCACGTCCCGATCATCGCGCTGACGGCGAGCGTCATGCAGGGCGAGCCCGAGAAGTGCCGCGACGCCGGCATGGACGACTTCGGCGCGAAGCCGACGACGATCCCGTTCCTCGCGAGCAAGCTGCGCCAGTGGCTGCCGGACGTGGCCTGGCCGGCGGCGGTCCCGATGGTGGCGGCGGTTGCCGCGCGCGGGGACGTGCGGGCCGCGGCCGCCGTGGGTCCGAACGGCGGCGGCGACGCACCCCCTCAGACGGCGGGCGCCGGCGCCGGAGGCGTGGGGCGCGGGCCGATCGACCCGTCCGTGCTCGAGGAGATGACCGGCGGAGACGCGGCGCTCGCCGCCGACGTCCTCGGCGAGTTCGTGACGACGACGCGCGCGGATCTCGACGCGCTGCTCGGCGCGCTCGCGGCGCACGGCGCCGAGGACGTGCGCCGGCTCGCGCATCGCATCCGCGGCGCTTCGCGCGCCGTCGGCGCGCCGCGGATCGCGGAGGTCGCACAGCAGATCGAGAGCCTCGCGGCGCTCGGCTCGGAGGAATGGGCGCGCTTCGAGACGCTGCGCGGCGAGCTGTCGGACGCGCTCGACAAGGTCGTGGCGGCGGTCGCCGGCTGACCGACGGCCCGCCGCGATCGGCCTGGCGCGGCCGGCCGGAACGGATCGTGGCCGTCGTCGCCCGCGGCGTCTCCCGCAAGCCGTGCGACACGCTCGAGCACGTCAAGCCCGCGTCACCCGGCGCTGGAGCGCGGCGGACCGATCCCGCACGGAGCCGCCGAGCTCGCGGCGCGCGTCGACCATCGCCTGGCACCGACCGTACCCGGCCTCATGCCGCCGTGGGCTTGCCGCTCAGCGTGATCGTCACGGACGGCGAGCTCGCGTCGAGCGCCATGACGAGCGCGTCGCCGTCGTGCCGGGCGCCGGCGGACGCGCTGTCGGCACGCGCGGATTCGAGTCCGACGTCCAGCGGTTCGGAGTCGTTCTCGGCGCTGACGCGGTGCGCCCACAGCCGCAGCTCGGCGGGGACCGGCTGCACCGCGCTCCAGTCCGGCGTGACGACGACACGGCGCAGCGCCTCGAAGCGCGCGACGTCGATGCGCGAGCTGCGGGCGCGCCGCTCGCGGCCGTCGTCGTATGCGAGCACGACGTCGGCGGGCACCGCCCGTCCCGCGGCGACGATCGCGAGCGTGGCGGTCGCGTCGATCGCATCGTGGCGCAGCTCGATCGTCGCCAGGGGCGCGAACGCGCCGCCGCGGGCCGCGCGTGCGGTCAGCGCGAGGGCGAGCACGGCGATCGCGATCGCGCAGGCGCGCTGCAGCGGGTCCGTCCACAGGACGAGGCCGTGCAGCGCCACGCCGCCGACCGCGATCGCGTACACGCCGCCCAGCACCCAGCGCCCCGCCGGCAGCCGGTAGTCCCACGCCAGCAGCTCGCCGCGGCTGCGGGCGGCGACGAGCAGCAGCACCGGGAAGACGCCGGCCAGCAGCGCGACGATGATGACGCCGAGGAAGCTCAGCACGCCGGCGAGCGAGATCGCGTTGACCGTCGCCTGCCAGGCCGCGAACGCGAACACCGCGACGACGGGGGAGACGCCGGCGAGGAAGCGGCCGCGGTCGGAGGACAGCGCGTGCCGTGCGCGCGCCGCGAGCGCCGCGCGCCGCGGTGACGCGGCCGGTCCGGCGGGCGCCGCGCCGCCGGAGGCGGTGGCCGGCCTGGCGGGTTCCGTGCCGGCGGAAGAGGTCGCCGGTTCGCCCCGCGCGGCGCGATCCGGGGAGGTCGCCGATCCGGCGCCCGTCGCGGCGTGCAGCGGGCGCGCGGGGTGCGCCGCCGACGGCTCCTCCTGAGCGCCCGCCTGCGAATCGCTCAGCGCCTCCCACATCTCCGCCGGCAGCCGCCCGCCGCGCCGGCGGCCTGCCCGCGCGACGTAGCGCCGCTCGCCGCCGCGCAGGCTCTCGGAGATCAGCCCCCGCGCCGCGAGCGCCTCGAGCATCGCGCACGCGGCGGCCGGCGAGATCTCGCACAGTGCGGCGATCTCGGCGGCGCTCGCATCCGTCCGGCGCAGGACATGCGCCAGCACCGCGCCCTCGTCGTCGGGCAGCTCGAGGATCCCGGCCAGGCTCACGCCGCTGCTGTCCCACGCGCCCTCGTAGCGCAGGCGCAGCGAGGTCTGCACCTCGAGACAGGCCTCGTGATCGGTTGCCGACAGCACGGCCACCCGCAGCCCCAGCCCGCGCGCGCCGAGGTCGCGCAGCGCGGGCTCGTGCAGCGGCTCCCACGGCTGCGACCGCGTGGCGACGCCCTCGAAGCTGCGCTCCGGCACACCCGCGACCCGGACGTCGAGCCGCAGCCGCGCCGCGCCGCGCTCGACCCCGAGGTAGGTCATCGCGATCCGCGTCGCGCCCCGGCCCTCGAGCACGACCCGCGCCGCGCGGCGCGGCAGCACGAGCGTCAGCGGCGCGCGCGACGGCAGCCGCTCGCGGACGAGGTAGAAGAGCGCGAGCGCGGAGTGGATCGACGCCATCCCCATCCCCAGCACGACGAGGATCCCGCCGAGCGCGAGCACCGCCGGCCCGGCCCGGTCGGCGAGCGGCGCCAGCGCCGTGCCCGTCTCGTGCGCGAGCCGCGCCGGCGCGACGGCGCCCGCGACCGCGACGACGAACAGCACGTACAGCACGATCGCGGTGAGCTGCGCCGCGACGACGCCGCGCACGAGCGTGCGACCGCTCGCGTCGCGCCCGAGCACGACGCGCGCGCAGTTGCTCACCGACAGATGGCCGAAGTACGCGGTGAACGTGACGCCGAAGCAGAGTGCGAGCGCGGAGCGGTCGAAGCCGTGACCACCGGTGAACGGCAGCGAGACATGGGTGAGGTTCGCGACGCGCACGTGCGCGAAGCCGAGCGCGCACAGCGCGAGGATCAGCGCGATGTTCACCGCTCCGACGACGAGCGCCGACGCGACCGTCGCGTCGATCGACCCGCGCCGCAGGTACGCCAGCTCGACCGCGAACAGCAGCGCGACCCAGCCGAGCTGCGGGATCGAGGTGACGTCGGTGAGCGTGCTCGACACGCCGATGTAGTCGGCCTGCATCCCCATCAGGCAGATCCCGACGAGCCCAGCGGTCAGCACGAGCGCGCCCTGGCGGCCGAGCAGCTCGGTGACGACGCGGCCGATGTACGCGCTGCCGTAGCGGATCGTGGCGCTGCGGGTGAGCGCGTCGGCCATGAACGCGACGGTCAGCACGTTGACGAGCCCGAGCGCGACGAGCACGGCGACGGCGGGCAGCGGCCCGATCGCGGCGACGGCGATCGGCAGCGCGACGATCGTCGAGCCGACGGTCTCTGTGAGCGTCAGCGCATACGCCGTCCAGAACGGCGACAGGCCCTCGAGCCGGGCACCGACCGCCGCGCGCCGCCACGCGACGCGCTGCGCGAGCGCCGGCCGCTCGACGTAGATGCTGTCCAGCGGCCGCTCGTACAGCTGCTCGAACGCGGCCGCCACGCGCTCGTCGTCGAGGCCGAGGGCCGCAGCGATCCGCGGCACGCGCCCGCGCGCGAGCGCGTGCTTCTCGCCGAAGCGCCGCGCGAGCGCGGCCTGCACGCGCGGGTTGCGGGCGACGAGCGGCGCCCAGCGCGGCGCGTGGCGCTCGAGGTCCTGGATCGTCGGACGCAGCGGCGGCTCGCGACCGAGCGCGAACGCCTCGAGGAAGGCGAGCTCGCGCCGCTGGCCGGCCTCGCGGGTGGCGAAGCGGGCCATCGCCTGGCGCGACTGCGCGGTCAGCCGCGCCGTACGGCTCTCGATCAGGAACAGCAGCGTGCCGGCGCGCCTGGCGGGCAGCCCGCCGAGCAGCGTCTCGCGGTCGAAGAGCTGCTCGAAGGCGTCCGGCGGGTCAGGCACGGGCGCGCCGGCGGCTACCGGCCGACGATCCGCGCGGTGAGCCCGTCGTACAGCGCGGCGAGCGGATGGTCGGGCTGCTCCAGCACGAATACGCCGCGGCTGGAGAACGCCATCAGGTCGTCGGAGTGCGGCAGCACGGCCGCGACCTCGCAGCCGTAGGCCTCCTCGACGCGCCGGCGGACATCGCCCTCGTCGAACACCGACGGCGTCTTGTTGACGACGAGCAGCATCTCCGGGACCTTCAGCTTGCGCGCGACGGCGACCGTCACGTGCGTGCCCTCGTAGTCCTGCTGATCGGGGCGCAGCACGATCGCGACGGCGTCGGAGACGGCGATCGACAGCAGCGTCTCCTCGTTGAGGCCGGGATGGGTGTCGAGCAGCAGCAGGTCGAGCGCGAGCTCCTGCGACAGGGCGGCGATGCCCTCGTGCAGCAGCGACACGTCGTAGCCGTCGTGCATGACGCGCGCGATGTCGGTCGCCTGGATGCTCGAAGGGATCAGGAAGACGCGGCCCTTCAGCGCAGCGTCGAGGCCGGCGGTGACGTCGTAGGCGGCGTCGGCGATCGTGCAGCGACCCCACAGGTAGTCGTTCAGCGAGCGCGTCATCGTCGTCTGGTCGATGCCGAGCAGCACGTGGATGCCGGGCGACTGGATGTCGGTGTCGACGACGCCGACGCGCAGGCCGCGCCGCGCCGCGAGCACGGCGACGTTCGCCGTCGTGTTGGACTTGCCCGTGCCTCCGCGGAAGGAGTGAAAGGCGACGACGCGGCTCATCGCGCGGCGCGCAGCGCGTCGGCCTTGCGCTGCAGGTCGCGGAAGTAGTCGGTCTCGGTGATCTCCGCGACCTGGCGCGCCGCCTTGGACTCGTCGATCTCGATCCGCAGCTCTTGCACCTGGCGGCGCAGGGCCTGCTCGCGCGCGGCGACCTCGCGCGCCATCCGCTGGAAGACGCGGGCGAGGTTGCCGAGCGCGTCGTCGCGCGTCGCGACGGGGTCCAGCGCGTCCGGCTCGAACGCGCCGCCCTCGACGGCGGCCGCCGCGTCGACGACGTGCCCGACCTGCTCGAGGTACTCGCGCTCGAGGTCGTGCAGGCGCTTGCGCGCGAGGCCCGCGTTGATGCGCGCGCGCAGCAGCGGCGGGCTGAACGGCTTGGGCAGGTAGTCGTCTGCGCCGAGCTCGATGCAGCGCACGATGCTGTCGGTCTCGTCGAGCGCGGAGATCATGATGACCGGCAGGTGGCGCAGCTCGTCGCTCGCGCGGATGCGCTCGAGCACCTCGTAGCCGTCGAGCTCGGGCATCAGCACGTCGAGCAGCACGACATCGAAGGGCTCGGTTTGCAGCACGTTCCAGCCGGCCGCGCCGTCGTCGGCGGTCGCGACCTCGTGGCCCTCGCGCTGCAGGTACGACGCCAGCAGGCGGCGGTTGATCGGGTCGTCCTCGACGACGAGCAGGCGCGCGGGCGCGGCCGTCATGCGCGAGGGCGAACGGGGGCGTTCATGTCCGGCAACATGGTAGACCCGGACCCGTCACGACCCCGGTCGGTGGGCCGAGAGCGGGGCACCGGCCTTCGCCATCGCCGCCTCGAACTGATCGGCGCGCGAGCGCACGTAGGCGGCGCTGAGATGGTTGTCGTCGCGGTGCACGACGATGTTGCCGGACATCGCGCGGCAGACGCCGCCGGGGCAGCCGATCGGCGTCGGGTCGAAGATCGAGACGTGCGGCGCGCGCTGCGCGAGGCCGCGGACGATCGCGTTGTAGGCGCCGACCTGCCTGTCGCCGGAGACCGGGAAGTCGCACGTGGTCGTCGGGTGGCCGGCCGCGGCGAGGCACGCGGGCACGCGCTGGGGCAGCGTCGGGAGGATCTCGCTGACGACGATGTGCGCCCCGCCGGAGCCGAGCGTGCGCAGCGTCCAGTCCCAGCCATCGGACCACAGCCGACGATGCGCGTCGGTGAACGGCGCGACCCGCTTGCCGCCGTCCAGCACGGCGGAGACGTGCGAGCGCGTCGCCACGAAGATCAGGTCGGGGCGATAGCGCGCCACGACATCGGGATAGACCCGATGGCGCCACTTCGTGCAGTCCTCGCCGGTGCCCGTCGTCCCGAGCGGATCCGACGCGCGGTCGACGGTGACGTCGTTCGCGGCGCAGCCCGCGCGCGTGGCGCGAATTATGGTGAGGTCGTAGCGCTGAGCGAGCACGAGCAGCGCCGGCTGCCACTGCTGCGCATGCGAGTCGCCGACGAGCGCGACCGTCAGCCGGTGCGGGCTGCCCTTGCGCAGCAGGCACGCGTGCGCGCCCGCGGGATCGCCCCAGTCGCGCGCGAAGTACGGGCAGCTGCCGGGCTGGGCGAGGTCGGTGACCGCGGCGAGCGCGTGCGCCGCGAACGGCGTCTGCGCCTGCAGCGCGAAGACGGTCGTCACGGCGAGCGCGGCCGAGGTCGCGAGGCCGGCGAGCACGACGCGCCGCTCCGGCGCGCGCCGCCAGACCCGGAAGCGGATCGGCCGCTCCCACAGGCGGTATGAGAGCAGCGCGAACGCCGTCATCGCGACCACGACCGCCGGCTTGTGGCCCAGCCACGCGATGTGGTGGCGCTTGGCGAACAGCGGCAGGAAGACGATCGTCGGCCAGTGCCAGAGGTACAGCGAGTACGACAGGCGCCCGATCGCCGCCGGCAGCCGGGCGCCCGCGAGGCGCCGCAGCGGGTGGCGGCCCATGAGGTCCAGCGCGGCGATCAGCGCGACGCCCGCGGCGGTCACGGCGAGCCCGGCGAGGCCGGGGTAGTTCTGCGAGTCCGGGATCTCGACCGCGAGCGTGCCGAGCGTCGCGAGCGCCGCGACCCCGAGCACGGCGCCGCCGGCGCGCAGCCGCGTGCTGCCGTCGTCGGAGCCCGGCGCACGCGCCAGGTAGCGCCGCGCCGCGATCGCGAGCGCGGCGCCCGCGAGCAGCTGGTAGGCGCGGGTGTGGGTGCCGTAGTAGGTGACCGGTCCGGGTGCGAGCAGCACCGACAGCGCCGCCGAGACGGCGGTCAGGCCGAGGACCGCGCCGAGCAGCACGCCGCTGCCGCCGGCGTTCGGGCGGTCCTTGCGCCACCGCTTCCCGAGCGCCCACAGGCCGAGCAGCAGCGCCGGCCAGACGACGTAGAACTGCTCCTCGACCGCGAGCGACCAGAAGTGGATGAGAGGGCTCGGCACGTCGCCGGGCGCGAAGTAGTCGCCGCCGGCGAACGCGAAGCGCCAGTTGACGCTGTACAGCGCGGAGAACGTCGCGTCGCCGCCGGCCGAGGCCTGGTCGACGCGGTCCAGCAGCCCGACCGCAGCGACGAGCACGACCGCCACGACGAGCACCGCCGCGGGCAGCAGCCGCCGCACGCGACGCGCGTAGAAGTGCGCGAGGTCGACGCGGCCCGAGCGCGTCAGCTCGTCGACGAGCAGCCCCGTGATGAGGTAGCCCGACAGCACGAAGAACACGTCCACGCCGATGAACCCGCCGGTCATCCAGCCGTAGCCGAGATGGAACAGGATCACGAGGATCACGGCAACGGCCCGGATCCCGTCCAGCTGCGGGCGGTACGCGTCGTGCGATGTCTTCGTGGGCGCGCTCATGGTCGTGGCCGGCGCGCGAACCCACGGATGCGGCCCGCCACGGTCCGATTACGGTAGTCGAGGATGCTGTCTGCGATGACCAGCGAACCTCGGGAGGTAGGCCGCACATGACCACCACGGACTCCGGCGACGCCGCGAACGCTGCCTGGCCGGCGCTGCGCGTGGACGACTGGACGGACACGCGCGAGACGCTGCACATGTGGCTGCAGATCGTCGGCAAGCTGCGCCTGGCGGGCGCGCCGATGATCAACCACTGGTGGCAGGCGACGACGTACGTGACGCCCCGCGGCCTGACCACCGGCTCGATCCCGGACGGCACGCACAGCTACGCGATCGACCTCGACCTCCACGACCACGAGCTCGTCGTCACCCGCGACGACGGCGGCTCGGCGGTCGTCGCGCTGCAGCCGAAGTCCGTCGCGACGTTCTACGCCGAGCTCATGGGCGCGCTGCGCGAGCTCGGGATCGTGGTGACGATCAACGCGTCGCCCAACGAGGTCGACCCGGCGATCCCGTTCGCTGACGACGAGGTCCATCGCTCCTACGACGCCGACGCGGTGCACCTGTTCTGGCGCCAGCTCGTCCAGGCCGACCGCGTGCTGCGCACGTTCCGCGGGCGCTTCACCGGCAAGGCGAGCCCGGTGCACCTGTTCTGGGGTGCGATGGACCTCGCCGCGACGCGGTTCTCGGGCCGGCGCGCGCCGCAACATCCGGGCGGCGCGCCGAACTGCGGCGATTGGGTGATGGTCGAGGGCTACTCGCACGAGCTTTCGAGCTGCGGCTTCTGGGCCGGCGGCGGGGAGGAGGGCGCGTTCTACGCCTACGCCTACCCCGAACCCGCCGGCTTTCAGGACCAAGCGGTCACGCCCGCGGAGGCGTCCTACGACGCGGACTTCGGCCAGTACCTGCTGCCCTACGAGGCCGTGCGCACCGCCGCCGACCCGGACGCGACGCTGCTCGGCTTCCTGCAGAGCACCTACGAGGCGGCGGCGATCAACGCCGACTGGGATCGCGCGGCGCTCGAGTACGAGCCGGTGCAGGGCGCGCGACCGCCGGCCTGATCGGCCGGCGGCGTTCGGCTGCTTTTGGTTGTGGCGGTCCGGCCGGACCCGCCGCTCAGCAGCGCAGCGGCTTGCCGCTGGCGTCGCCGGGCTTCGCGTCGTGCAGCGTCAGCGTGCGCGTGACGGCGGTCGCGCCGCTCGCCGTCGTGATCTCGACGTGCAGGCGCGATCCGGGGCGGGCCTTGGTCGCGTGCCCGTCGCCGAGGATCGTGTTGTCGAGCCGGATGCGGGTGTTCATCTCATAGCAGCGTGTCGCCCGACCGCCGACCGAGCCGAGCGAGCCGCCGCCGCCGCCCGCGATGCTCGCGCCCGCGCGGATGAGGCCGTCGTAGCGGCGCGGCAGCTGGCGATCGGTCTTGAAGACGAGCGTCGCGTAGCGGTCGAGCTTGGAGCCGTGCTGGCCGGCGGTGAGGATCTTCTGGACGAAGAGGTACGCGCCCGTGACCTTGGCCGGGGTCGCGGCGGCCGCGCGGGCCGGGGCCTGCGCGCCGGCCGCCGGCGCGACCGTCGCGCCCGCGAGCACGACGGCCGTGATGGCGGCCAGGGGGAGAGAGGACGTGGCGAGACGCATGAGTGGCTCCTTTGCACCGTGGGACGATCTGGTGGCCACGATGAGAGCAGCCCGCGCGCCGCCCGCGGACCCACCAAGGTGTCAACCTGCGACCCCTCGCTCTCGAACGCCGGTCCGAGGCGGCCGCCGCGCGCTCGGGTGCCGTGGATCTGGCAGCCGGGCGGCCTTCCCGGTGCTGAGATCGTCCACGCCGGAGGCTCCGCCGCAGGAGTTTCAGTGAAATCCCCACAGCGTCGCGACGATGGATCTCGAGGACGACCGTAACCACCGGGGGATGAGCGGCTCGTTGGGCACGGTGCGCATGATCGACGAGACGGCTGGCTTCTCCCATCCACGCAGAGGGTCCTCATCGGCGCCGACAGAAGTTCTGGGCTTGACAAACTTAGTTGTCAGTGAGACGGTGTGGCCAATGCACGACGTCGCCGTCATCGACGACCCCGCGGCGGCCGAGGCGTCGCTGGACCCGATCCGGGTCCGGCTGCTGTCGGCGCTCGCGGATCCGGGCTCCGCGACGACGCTGGCCGCGAAGACCGGCCTGACGCGCCAGAAGGTCAACTACCACCTGCGCGCGCTCGAGCACCACGGGCTGATCGAGCTCGTCGAGACCCGGCGCAAGGGCAACTGCACGGAGCGCGTCATGCAGGCCACCGCGGCGTCCTACGTCATCTCGCCGACCGCGCTGCCGGCCGTCGCTCCGGACCCCGCGCGGGCGCCGGACCAGCGCTCGGCGCGCTGGCTGCTCGGCGTCGCCGGGCGCCTCGTCGGCGAGGTCGGCGAGCTCGTCGCGCGGTCCGGCGCCGCCCGCAAGCCCGTCGCGACGCTGGGCATCGACAGCGAGGTGCGGTTCGCCTCCGCCAGGGACCGGGCCGCGTTCGCCGTCGAGCTCGCCGACGCGGTCAACGGCCTCGTCGCCAAGTACCACGACGGGCACGCGGCGCGCGGTCGCGACCACCGCTTCGTCGTCGCCCTGCATCCGAAGATCACGAAGCCGACCACCGAGGAGCCCGAGTCATGAGCCGCGAGTTCGAAGTCATCCGCGAGATCGACCTGCCCGCCGCGCCGGACGACGTCTGGACCGCGCTCACGGCCGCGCCCGCCGCGTGGATGTTCCCGACGGGCATGGAGATCGCGGCCGGCGACGCTCCGCCCGACGGATCGCCGGTCACGACCTGGGATCCGCCGCACCGGCTCGTGGTCCGCATCGCGGCGCCCGACGGCAGCTTCAACGCGCTCGACTACGCGATCGAGGCGCGCGACGGCGGCACGGCGCACCTGCGCTATGTCCACAGCGGAATCCTGGCCGACGGCTGGGAGGACCAGTACGACGCGATCGGCGGCCACACCGACTTCTACCTGCACACGCTCGCGCAGTACCTCGAGCACTTCAACGGCCGCGCCGTGACGTACGTCGGCCAGCCGTCGTCGGGGATCGAGGGGCCCGCGTCGGCGGGTGGGGAGGACGCGATGGATCGGCTGCGCGCCGCCCTCGGCCTGTCACCCGGCGCCGGAGTCGGCGACGAGGTGCACGCGTCGCTCGGCGACGCCGGCACGCTCGACGGCGTCATCGACTACTCCACGCCGGAGTTCCTCGGCGTGCGCACCGCCGACGGCCTGTACCGCTTCTTCGGCCGCAACCACTACGGCGGCGTCGTCGGGATGAGCGCGCACCTGTTCGCGGATGGCGTCGACGCCGCGCAGCGCGAGGCGGGCCTCAAGGCCTGGCTCGACGGGAT
>DATAZX010000032.1:0-32143 GCA_036271815.1 Solirubrobacteraceae bacterium | reverse complement strand
CGGCTTCCCGGTCGCCGACCTCGAGCGCCCGCGCGACGGCAAGCCGCTGCGGCTGCCGCGCAGGCTGCGCGTGCGCGGCGCGTAGACGGCGGGCGCGAAACCGCCTTGGGACCCCAGCTTTCGCCCAGCCGTGATCCGCTGGCCCGCGAGCGACCGAAGCACTCAACACAGCGCCTCGCAACCCACCTGGAACATGTCCATCGATCCCTCCCACACGTCATGACCACACCGCGCGTCGTCGAGCTGCGCCGCTCGCTCGAAGCCACGTCGCAGGACGCGTTCGCCCGCTCGGACGACGACGATCCCGGGCCGCTCGCGGTCGTCCTCGAGCTGCGTCCGCGCGATCCGGCCGCCCTGCGCCGCGCGCCGCGCCGCCGCCGCGGGCCGGGCTCCGCGCCCGATCCCGGCCCCGGGGGCTGCGCGGCCTGAGCGCCTCGCGCCGCCGCTGCCGCGCGCTCAGCCTCAGCCGCGCGGCTGAGCGAGCGCGTGGATCGGGCCCGCGCCGGCGACGGCCGCCGGTCCCTCGAGGTTCGTCGTGACGTAGCCGAGCTCGTCCATGAGGGCGACGAACGCCGCGTTGGTGTCGTGCAGCTCGCAGACGATCGCCGGGCGGTGGCGGGCGATCGTCTCGCGAGCGCCCTCGATCGCCTGCAGCTCCGCGCCCTCGGTGTCGATCTTCAGCACGTCGGGGGGCGGGATCGCGCCGGCGGCGACGAGCGCGTCGATCGTGACCATCGCCACGTCGATCTCGTCGCGCACGTCGGGATGGCGGCCGGTCGACGCGAGGTGCGACCAACTCGCCTCGCCCACGACGAGCAGCCGCGCGCTGCCATCCTGACCCCCGACCGCCTCCGCGCGGATCTGCGCGTGCTCGAAGCCGTTCAGCGCGATGTTGTGCTCGACGGCGCGCGCGCACCACGGCACGGGCTCGAACGCCACGACGCACCCGGTCGGTCCGACGAGCCGCCCGCCGAGCAGCGTGAAGAAGCCGACGTTCGCGCCGACGTCGTAGAAGACGTCGCCGGGCGCCAGCAGCCGCCGCAGCGCCTCCTGGACGGGCGGCTCGAGCGTGCCGCGCACGATCAGCCCGGCGTGCGCGTGGTCGAGCGGCAGGTCGGCGGTCGAGACGACCAGCAGATGCGCGAGGCCACCGGAGATCGGGACCGGCGCGCGCCCGTACCACTCGGCCGCCCTGCCGAGCAGCGCGCGCGACGCGCGGCCGGACCGCGCCCGCCGGGCGAGCTCGGCGCGGCGCTCGTCGGTCAGGCCGGTGATGACGTGCGTGGCGCCGTTGCGCACGCGGCCCGTAAGCCTCTGGCGCACCTGGCGAAGGGGTCGCGGCATCGGGCGGATCATCGCAGCGCGCGCGTGGCGGACCGGGCTCGCCGCGCCGGCGGGCCGGCGGCAAGCCGCGGCGCGCCCGGACTCGCGGGATACCCTGCGGGGCATGTCGGTGCCGATCCGCCTCGCGCAGGCGGCGCGCGAGCGCTCCGGGTCGCGGATGGCGCGCCGCGAGCTGCTGGCCCAGGCCGCGGTCGGCGTCCCGTTCGTCGTCGTCGCCGTGCTGCTCGCCGCGCTCGCGTCCGATCGGCCCGTCGATGCGACCGACCTGCTGCTGCTCGTGCTCGCGGCCGCGATCGCCGGCCGGATGGAGTTCGAGACGGCGGCCGGGCTCGTGGTCCCGGCGCAGCTCGTGTTCGTCCCGATGCTGTTCGTGCTCTCGCCCGCGATCGTGCCGCTCGCCGTCGCGACCGCGCTCGTGCTCGACCGCCTGCCCGAGGTCGTCGCCGGGCGCCTGCACCCGGCGCGGCTGCTGGGAGCGGCGTGCGACGCGTGGTTCGCCGTCGGTCCCGCCGTCGTCTTTGCGATCGCCGGCGTCCATGGACCGTCCTGGGACGATTGGCCGATCTACCTGCTCGCGCTGGCCACGCAGTTCGGGGGCGAGCTGCTGAGCGCGACGGCGTTCGAGTGGGTCGCGCGGGGCACGCCGCCGCGGCTGCCCCGAGCGGCGCTGCGGGAGATCTGGCTCGTCGACGTCATGCTCGCGCCGGTCGGGCTGCTGGCCGCGTTCGCCAGCGTGCGCCACCGCGACGCGTTCCTGCTCGTGCTGCCGCTCGCGCTGCTGCTGGCGATCTTCGCGCGCGAGCGGCGCGGGCGGATCGGCACCGAGACGCAGCTCAGCGAGACCTATCGCGGCACGGCGCTGCTGCTCGGCGACGTGATCGCCGACGACGCCGAGCTCACCTCGACGCACCCTCACGACGTCGTGGTGCTCGCGCTCGCGATCGCCGACGAGCTGCGCATCGACGGCGAGACGCGCCGCCTCGTCGAGCTCGCCGCGATGCTGCACGACATCGGCAAGATCGAGACGCCGCGCGAGATCCTGCTCAAGCCCGGCCCGCTCGACGACGCGGAGTGGGAGGCGATGCGCGGCTACACGGTCGCCGGCCAGCGGATGCTCGCCCGCGTCGGCGGCACGCTGACCGACGTCGGCCTCGTCGTGCGCTCGGCATGCGAGCGCTACGGCGGCGACGGCTATCCCGACGCGCTCGCCGGCGAGCAGATCCCGCTCGCCTCACGCGTGGTCTGCGTGGCGGCGGCGTACGGCGCGATGTGCGCGCGCCGGCCCTACCGGGTCCCGCTGCACGATGCCGCCGCGATCGCGGAACTGCGTGCCAACAGTGCGACGCAGTTCGATCCGCAGGTCGTGCGGGCCGCCTGCGCCGTGCTCGCGGACGGCCTGCCCGGCGTCGCGAGCGCGGTCGAGGCGGGGCTATGAGACCGATCGGTTCTCGCATGCGTCCCGGTCAGATCGGTGCGTAACATCCCGCTCGCCGCCGAGCACGATGCCCGGCGCGACGCACGGACAACGTCGACTCGGATCACAGGGAGCTGCTGGCTATGACGGTGAGACAAGCGCGGCTGGCGGCACTCGTCCGGATGCGCGAGCGCCGCAGCGCGCCCGGCCCGATCCAAGCGGCGATGCCGATCGACCCGTGGCGCCTGGTCTCGCGGCGCTTCTCCTCGGAGACCTACGCCGAGGCCGAGACGATGTTCGCGGTCGCCAACGGCTACATGGGCATGCGCGGAACGCACGACGAGGGCGTGCCCTCGCACGACCCGGCGTTCTTCCTCAACGGCTTCCACGAGACCTGGCCGATCCCCTACGGCGAGTCCGCGTTCGGCTTCGCGACGACGGGCCAGACGATCGTCAGCGCGCCCGACGGGTCGGTCATCCGGCTGTACGTCGACGAGGAGCCGCTCGTCCTGTCGGAGTCCAAGCTCCTGTCCTACGAGCGCGTGCTGGACATGCGCGCCGGCGTGCTGCAGCGGGCGGTCACGTTTCGCACGGCGCGCGGCGCGGTCGTCTCGCTGAACTCCGAGCGGCTCGTCTCGCTGCACTGGCGCCATCTCGCGGCGATCTCCTACGAGGTCACGCTCGTCTCCGGCGCCGCCGAGCTCGCGATCGCGTCCGAGCTCATCACGCATCTGCCGCGGCCCAAGGGCGGCGACGACCCGCGCGTCGGCGTGCGCATGACCGACTCGGCGCTGGAGCCGGTGGCGCAGGCGTGCGACGGCACGCGTGTCGTGCTCGAGCTGCGCACGCGCTCGAGCGGCATGGGCCTCGCGTGCGGCATGGAGCACAGCATCGACACGCACCTGCGCCACAGCATCGAGTCCAGCGTCGAGGAGGACGAGGGCCGCGTCGTCTTCTTCCTCGACGCCGAGCCGGGGATCCCGGCGCGCGTGACGAAGCTGCTCGGCTACCACCACGCCGAGGTCGCGCCGTCCGGCGACCTCGTGCGGCGGGTGAACCGCACGCTGGACCGCGCCGCGGGCGACGGCTTCGAGCGCATCCTCGAGGTGCAGCGCGAGCGCCTGGACTCGTTCTGGGAGCACTCGGACATCGCGATCGAGGGTCCCGGCGACATCCAGCAGGCGGTGCGCTTCAACCTCTTCCAGCTGCGCCAGGCGTCGGCGCGCGTCGAGGGGCACGGGATCGCCGCGAAGGGGCTGACCGGCCGCGGCTACGAGGGCCAGTACTTCTGGGACACGGAGATCTACGTCCTGCCGTGCCTGACGTACACGCAGCCGCACGTCGCCCGCCGCCTGCTGCACTTCCGCTACGAGATGCTCGGCGCCGCGCGCCGCCGCGCCGAGCAGCTCGGCCACCGCGGCGCGCTGTTTCCGTGGCGGACGATCTCCGGCGAGGAGGCGTCGGCGTACTACGCCGCCGGCACCGCCCAGTACCACATCAACGCGGCGATCTCCTACGCGGTCAACCAGTTCGTGCGCGTCACCGGCGACCAGGAGTTCCTCGCCCGCGAGGGCGTCGAGATCCTCGTCGAGACGGCGCGCTTCTGGGCCGACCTCGGCTTCTTCTCGGTCCGCCGCGACGGCAAGTTCTGCATCCAGGGCGTGACCGGCCCCGACGAGTACTCGGCCGTCGTCGACAACAACGCCTACACGAACCTCATGGCGCGCGAGAACCTCGCGGCCGCGGCGGCCTGCCTGCAGCTGCTCGAGGACACCGATCCCGACGCGCACGCGCGCCTCGTCGCGCGGCTGAAGATCGGGCCGCAGGAGCCCGGCGAGTGGCTGCGCGCGGCGCAGATGATGTTCGTCCCCCACGACGAGCGCACCGGCGTGCTGCTGCAGGACGAGCACTTCCTCAACCGCAAGCCGTGGGACTTCGAGGGCACGCCGATCGAGAAGTACCCGCTGCTGCTGCACTACCACCCGCTGAACATCTACCGCCACCAGGTCATCAAGCAGACCGACGTCGTGCTCGCGACGTTCCTCGCGGGCGACAGCTTCTCGCTGGAGGAGAAGCGCCAGGTGTTCGAGTACTACGATCCGCTGACGACCGCCGACTCGTCGCTGTCGTCGTGCGTGCAGAGCGTCATGGCGTCGGAGGTCGGCGACGTGCAGGCGGCCTACGACTACTTCCTGATCTCGGCCGCGATCGACCTCGCGAACCTCGCCGGCAACGTCGGCGACGGGATCCACGTCGCGTCGTGCGGCGGCGTCTGGATGGCGCTCGTCAACGGCTTCGGCGGGCTGCGCGACATCGAGGGCCACGACCTGCGCTTCGCGCCGCGGCTGCCCGTCGACTGGCAGAGCATGAGCTTCCGCCTGATCGTGCGCGGCAGCCGCCTGGAGATCGAGATGACGGGCGAGGCCACGACGTTCCGGCTGCTCGACGGCGAGCCGCTGTCGCTGATCTCCGACGGCGAGCCGTTCACGGTCTCCGCGGACGCGCCGGTCACGGTGCCGGTCGCCGTCGACGCCGGGGGCGTCGCCGCGGTGGCCGGCTCCTAGCTCGCCGGTCGCCGGGCGGAGTTCTTCGCCCGCTCTTCGACTCGTCTGGTCTGCTGCGCAGGCAGCGTCCTCGCCTGCGCTCGTCCCGCCTCAGCAACCCGGAGAGTCCCCTTGTCCGCATCGCGTCTCACCACCCACCAGCGCGCGCCGCGGCGCGCCGCGCGCCCGCTCGCCGCGAGCGCCCTGCTGCTGGCATCGCTGCTCGCGCTCGCCGCCTGCGGCAGCGACTCGAACACGACGAGCACCGCGGCGACGGCCTCGGCGGCCGGTGCCGGGCAGCGGCCCGGCGGCGGCGCGCGCTTCGCCGCAAATCCGAAGGTCCAGGCGTGCCTGAAGAAGCAGGGCGTGACGCTGCCGGCGTTCGGCGGGCGCGGCCGGCGCGGGGGCGGCCCGGGCGGTCCCCGCGGCACCGGTACGAACGCGCAGCCGCCCACCGGGACGAGCACGCAACCGCCGACGACGACGAACGGCCGTCCGCCGGCCGGCGCCAACGGGAGGCGCTTCGGCGGCCGGGCTCGCAACTCCGCGCAGTTCGCGAAGATGCAGGCTGCGCTGAAGAAGTGCGGGGTGACCCCGCCGAGCGGCGGCGGGCGCTTCCGCGGCGGCGCGCCCAACGGCGGTGCTCCGACGAGCACGACGCCCGCCACGAAGCCGAGCTGAGCGCCGCATGCGCCTGCGTCCGATCCCCGGCCGTGCCGCGGTCCCGATCGCGCTCGTCGTCGTCATCGGCGCGGGCATCGTGGTGGCGGTCTCGAGCGTGGGGACGGACGCCGTCGCCGGCGCCAGCGAGCGGACGGTCGCGGTCACGCGCGGGGTCGTGCAGACGACGGTCTCCGGCAGCGGGAACCTGTCGCCGGCCAACCAGGCCGACCTGAGCTTCGGCGCGAGCGGCGCGGTCACGAAGATCTACGTCAAGGCGGGCCAGCACGTCAGCGCCGGACAGCTGCTGGCGACGATCGATCCGAGCAGCGCCGAGGTCGATCTCGCCGAGGCGAAGGCGACGCTGCAGTCCGCCGAGGACGCGCTGACGACCGCCGAGTCGAGCGCCTCGACGACGACCGCGAGCGCGTCCGCCGGCAGCGCCGAGACCGCCTCTGTCGCCGGGAGCGCCGCAACCGCATCGGTCGTGGACGCGGCCGACGTCTCCCCGCGCACCGTCGCCACGGCCGGGGCTTCGCGACCCGCGCGCGCGGCGTTCGTCAGCGCGGCGCAGGTCCCGACCGCCACGACGACGACTCCGGCGACGGCGCCCGCGACGACCGCGACCACCCCGGCGACGACCACCCCGGCGCCCACCACGACCGCTCCGAAGACGACGACCGCCCCGAAGGCCACGACGGCCCCGAAGACGAAGGCCCCGAAGACGAAGACGAAGACGAAGACGAAGGCCAAGGCGCCGAGCGCGAAGAAGTCGTCGTCGACGGCGAAGACGACGACGAAGCGCAGCGGCGGGTCGTCGGGATCGGGATCGGGCTCCTCGCGCTCGTCGAGTGGCGGGTCGGGCACCGGCTCGGGCGGCTCGGGCGGCGCGACGACGGTCGCATCCGCGACCGCGGCGCTCGAGAGCGCGAAGCTCAGCGTCACCAAGGCGCAGAAGGCACTTGCGGCGACGAAGCTGCGGGCACCGATGGCGGGAACGATCGCGGCCGTAGACGGCGCGGTCGGCGACACCGTCGGCAGCGGCTCGAGCGCGTCGTCGGGGTCATCCGGTTCGGCGGACGCGGGCAGCTCAGCCGCGGTCGCCGGAGGACTGGGTGGCTCCGGCGGCGGCTCGAGCGCGTCATCCGGCTCGTCGTCGGGCTCGAGCTCCTCGAGCTTCATCACGCTCGCGCAGGTCAGCCGCTTCCAGATGGACGTCTCGCTGAGCGAGTCGGACATCGGCAAGGTGAAGGTCGGCCAGCAGGCGACGGTCACCGTCAACGCCGACAGCGGCGCCCAGTTCGCGGCACGTGTCGCGAGCGTCTCGGTGCTCGCGACTGCGGGCTCGAGCAGCGCCGTCAGCTACCCCGTGACGCTGAAGCTCGACCAGTCGGGCTCCAAGCTCAAGGCCGGGATGAGCGCGACGGCGGACATCGTCGTCGCGCAGGCGTCGGGGCTGACCGTGCCGAGCGCGGCGGTGACGGGCTCGACCGTGACGCTCGTCAAGAACGGCAAGCAGACGACGCAGGCCGTGCAGACGGGCGTCGTCGGCGACACCTCGACCGAGATCCTCAGCGGCGTCTCCGAGGGCGACGAGGTGCTCGTCCGCTCGATCAGCGCGGCCGCCGGCGCGAGCGCGACCGGCGGCGGTGGCAGCGGTGCGCAGCAGACTGGCGTCGGCGGCGCGGCGGCCGCTCTCGGAGGCGCCGGTGCCACGGGCTTCGGTGGCGCCGGCGGAGGCGGCTTTCGCAGGCGCTTCGGCGGCGCCGGAGCGGGGCCGTGACGACCCCCGCGCCGGCGGCGCCACCGGCGCGCCGCCGCCGCCCGCCCGTCATCGACGTGCGCGAGGTCCACCGCGTCTACGGCACCTCCGAGCGCGTCACGGTGCGCGCGCTGGACGGCGTCTCGCTGCGCATCGAGCGCGGCGAGTTCGTCGCGATCATGGGCAGCTCGGGCAGCGGCAAGTCGACGCTCATGAACATCGTCGGCTGCCTCGACGCGCCGACCGGCGGGCGCTACCTGCTCGACGGCGTCGACGTGCGCGACATCTCCGGCGACGATCTCGCCGACCTGCGCAACCGCAAGATCGGCTTCGTCTTCCAGAGCTTCAACCTCGTGCCGCGCACGACCGCGCTGGCGAACGTCGCGCTGCCGCTGTCCTACGCCGGCGTCGCGCGCGGCGAGCGCCGCCGCCGCGCGGTCGCCGCGCTCGAGGCCGTCGGGATGCGCGACCGCATGGATCACGAGCCGTCGGAGCTCTCCGGCGGCCAGCAGCAGCGCGCCGCCGTGGCGCGCGCGATCGTCACGAACCCGTCGCTGATCCTCGCCGACGAGCCGACCGGCAACCTCGACTCGCGCTCGACGTCGGACGTGCTCGACGTCTTCGAGCGGCTGAACGGCGAGGGGCGCACGGTCGTGCTGATCACGCACGAGCTCGACGTCGCCGAGCGCGCGCAGCGGATCGTCCGGCTCGCCGACGGCCGCGTGCTCGAAGACCGCCGGCTCGGGACGCGGGCCGCGTGACGCTCGCCGAGACGCTGCGGATCGCGCTGGCGGGGATCTCCGCCAACAAGCTGCGCTCCGGGCTGACGATCCTCGGCATGACGATCGGCGTCGCCGCGGTGATCGTGCTCGTCGCGGTCGGCAACGGGTCCAAGCAGCAGGTCCAGGCCGGGATCGACGCGCTTGGCTCCAACGTGCTGATCGTGCAGTCGCAGTTCGGCGCCGGCGGGCCGGGCGGCTTCCGCGCGGGCGGCGGGGGCGGCGTGGACCTCGACACGAAGGACGTCGCCGCGCTGCAGGACCACTTCGACGCGCCCGACGTCAAGGACGCCTCGCCGGTCGTCGACGCGACCGGCACGACGCTCGTCAGCGGCTCGTCGAGCTACTCGCCGTCGTCGTTCGTCGGCACGACGCCGGCGTACGCGCAGGCGCGCGACTACGACGTCGCGGAGGGAGCGATGTTCACGACGCAGGACGTGACCAAGCACCACCGCGTCGTCGTCGTCGGCCCGACGGTCGTCACGAACCTGTTCGGCGGGCAGGACCCGGTCGGCCAGTCGCTGCGCGTCAACGGGACGAGCTTCCAGGTCGTCGGCGTGACGAAGGCGAAGGGATCCAACGGCACGCAGGACCAGGACGACATCGTGTTCGCGCCGCTGACCGCCGTGCAGGACTCGCTCGCCGGCTACGGCGCGCTGAGCAGCATCACCGTGCAGGCGACGTCGTCGAAGTCGCTCGACGCCGCGCAGGCCGAGGTCACCTCGATCCTCGACACCCGCCACGACGTCACCGACCCCACGAACCCCGGCTTCCAGGTGACCAACCAGGGCTCGGTGCGCGCCGCCTCGGACAAGAGCACGCAGGTCTTCACGACGCTGCTCGGCGCGGTCGCCGCGATCTCGCTGCTCGTCGGCGGGATCGGCGTCATGAACATCATGCTCGTGAGCGTCACCGAGCGCACGCGCGAGATCGGCATCCGCAAGGCGATCGGCGCACGTCGCGCGGACATCCTCACGCAGTTCCTCACCGAGGCCGTGCTCGTGTCGCTGTTCGGCGGCCTCGCGGGCGTGGCGATCGGCGTGATCGGCAGCCAGTTCGAGATCGCCGGCGTGTCGCCCGTGATCGCCCTGTACTCCGTCTTCCTCGCGTTCGGATCGGCGCTGTTGTGCGGCCTGTTCTTCGGCACCTACCCCGCCGCCCGCGCCGCGTCGCTGAGCCCGATCGACGCGCTGCGCTTCGAATGACCTCCCCCGACCATCCCGACCCTGGAGCCGACATGCCCGACCGATCCTCCACTCCCGACGCCCCAGGCCGCGACGCCCCGCTCGACGACGACTGGGAGCCCGCGATCGACGACGACGACGACGACGGCGGCGGCGCTGCGCCGCGCGCGCGCTCGCGGCGCAAGCTCGTGACGCCGCTCACCGTCGGGCTCTGCGGGCTGCTGCTGGCGACGGCCGGCTTCATCGTCGGCGTGCAGGTGCAGAAGGGCCAGCAGGGAAGCGGCGGCGGCGGCGGTGGTGGCGGCGGCGGCGCGGCCGCCGCGGGCGCCGGCGGTCGGGCGGCGTTCGCGCGCGCCGGCGGGGCCGGTGGCGGGCGTGGCGGGTTCGGCGGCGGCGCGGGCGCCGCTGGCGGCGCGGCGGGAGCCGGCGCAGCGGCCGGGGCCGGCGGCACGACGGGCGCGGCAGCGGCGAACGCGCCGACGATCGGCTCGGTCGCCAACAAGAAGGGCAGCACGCTGTACGTCACGAACACCGACGGCACGACCGTGAAGGTCCGGACGAACGCGCAGTCGAAGGTCACGCGCAACGCCGCGGCGAGCCCGAAGGGGATCTATCCCGGCGACACGGTCGTCGTGCAGGGCACGAAGGACAAGAACGGCAACCTCGTCGCCACGCAGATCACCGCGACCTCGAAGACCGCGGCGGCGAGCGGCGGCGGTGGCTTCGGCGGGCTGCGCCAGGCGTTCGGCGGCGGCGGCGGCGGTGCCGCTGGCGGCGGCGGTACCACGGGTGCCGGCTGAGCGGGCCAGCCGGCGGTTGGCGCGGATCTCGCCGTCGACAGTCTGGCATCGGCCGTGGCCGACACTGTCACGGCTGTGATCAGTCTTCGAGGGGGCGGCGGAGTGTGGGAAAGGGCGGCCCGATCGCTTTCTGCGGCTCGAAAACGGCTCGCTTGTCGCGCCGGCTGTTGCGGCGTCGCCTGGAGGTGAGGCGGGTCCCGCGTCTGGTGCGCGCCCTAGGCTCGGTGCGTGGACATTCCGGTCAAGTGTGTCGCATGCGGACTTGTGGGAACGACGGCGAACCTCGTGGGCGGGGATGCCGCCACGCATCTGACGCTTCGGAACGTGACGCTCGCCGGCGCGTGTCCGCGCTGTCGTGCCGATATGAAGGCCATCGACGGCACCTACGACTTTGCGGGCGGAGTGATGACCGCTTTTCGCCAACTCGGCGCAGACCAGCTGCGCGATGTCGAGAGCATTCTTCGCCAGAGCCGTGCGGCGAAGCTGAACCGGTCGTAGCTCGCGGAGGAGATCGGTGCAGTATCGCCAGAACTACATGACTTCATGCAGCAGATCGCGCAGCAGTCGCAATGGACCGCACCGGTGATAGTCAACATGCTGCTGGCGGCCCTCGCCATCGTCCTGGCGTGGACGACCTTGCATCAGCACAGCACGCTGACCGACACCGACCACGAAGCGTTGCAGCATGACATTCGCTCGGCGATCGAGTCTGTGCAACCGCCGACGCCCGCAACGACGACTACGTCACTCGGCCCACGGGGCGTCACGCCGTCTCAGCCACCAACACCTTCTCACGACGCGGTGGCACGCCGCAAGAAGCGACCCGGGAAAACAGTCGGCAAGCACAAGCGTCGCAGACGCCGTTGACGCGTGTCTGGGGCAGGGGGGGAAAGGTCCGTCGACAAGCGACCGAGCGGCGGACAAGCTCGCTAACTCGGATCGACGGTCGAGCAGCCGCCGGGGCGGCGACGGCCCGCCGCCGGATGCGCGTGCTGAGATACGCGGCGTGCGCGACCGGCTCATCATCCGCCCGGCCCTGCCAGGCGAGCGCGCAGCACTGGAGGCGCTGCAACTGCGGGCGTCTCTCATCTGGGAGGAGTACCGCGCCGACCTCGCGGCGCACCCCGGCGCGATCGCGCTGACGCCCGGGGCGATCGAGCAGCTGCGCGTGCGCGTCGCGCTGCTCGTCGGCGACGACGCGCCGGCCGGCTTCTCGGAGTGGTCGGTCACGTCGGTGGACGCGTGGGAGCTCGAGGGCCTGTTCGTCGCGCCGGCGCTGATGCGCAACGGCATCGGCGGCGAGCTCGTCGCGGACGTCCTCGGCCTGGCCCGCGACGCCGGGGTGTCGCGGGTGGCGGTCGTCGCCGGGCCGCACGCGGCGGCGTTCTACGAGCGCTGCGGCTTCGTGCGCGAGGGCGACGCGTCGACGCGCTTCGGTCCCGCCATCCGGATGGGCGCCGACCTGCGCGGCTGACGCCGGGCCGCCGCGCCCGGCGTCAGGACGCGGACGGCTCGCGAGCCGGCTCGGATGCGTCCGGCCGCCCGTTCTGCGGCCCGCCGCCGCGCCGCGCGGCGGGCCCGAGCGGCTGCGTGGCGGGAGCATCGAGCTGCTCGTCGGGCTCAGGCGCCCGCGAGCCCGGCGCGGAGCTGTCGGGCTCGTGCTGCGGTGACTTCGGCGCGGCGGAGCCGGGCTCGGACGTCCCTGATCCCGTCACGGGAGGATCGCGCCGCGCATCGGACGCAGATGCCCGCGATGCGGCCGGCTTCGGCGGCTGCGTCACGCTCTGCTCTACGCCGGCCGCGTCGACGCCGGCCCCGAGCACCGGCAGCCTCAGCACGAAGCGCGACCCCCCGCCCGCACCTTCGTAGACGGCGACCGTCCCCCCGTGCGTCTCGGCGACCTGGCGCACGATCGCGAGCCCGAGCCCGGACCCGGGGCGTCCGCGCGCCGTCGCGCCGCGGTAGAAGCGGTCGAAGACGTGCGGGCGGTCGGCGGCCGGGATCCCGGGGCCGTGGTCGCGCACGCTCAGCTCGCCACCGGCCAGCAGCACCTCGACCACGGTCCCGCCGGGGCTGTACTTGCCGGCGTTGTCGAGCAGGTTGTCGACCGCGCGGCCGAGCCGGTCGGGCAGGCCCTCGACGACGGTCGGCGCCAGGCCGGTCGCGAACGTGACGTTCGGCCGGCGGCGCTGCGCGCGTGCGACCGCCTCGGCGACGAGCGCGTCGAGCTGCACCTCCTCGACCCCCGACAGCGGCTCGTCGCCGCGCGCGAGCTCGATGACGTCGGTGATCAGCGCGCTGAGCTCCTCGGTCTCGGCGCGGACGTCCTCGAGCAGCCGCCGCCGGTCGTCGTCGGGAAGCTCGCCGCCGGCCAGCAGGACCTCGATGTTCGTGCGCAGCGACGTCACCGGCGTGCGCAGCTCGTGCGACGCGTCCGCGACGAGCTGGCGCTGCGCGTGGACCGAGTCGTCGAGCGCCCGCCGTGACCCCTCGAGCGTGTCGAGCATCGTGTTGAAGCGCGCCGCCATGCGCCCGACCTCGTCGTCGCCGGGGACCTCGATCCGCCGGCCGAGGTCCTCGGTCTGGGTGATGTGCTCGGCGGCGGCGGTGAGGTCGGTCACCGGCTGGATCACCCGGCGCGCGAACAGCCGCCCGCAGAGCGCGGCGAGCAGGGTGCCCCCCGCGCACAGCGTCAGCAGCAGCAGCCGCAGCCGTGACAGCGTGGCGTCGACGTTGCCGAGGCTGCGCGCGAGCTGCACCGCCTCGCCGCCGCCGATCGGGACCGTCAGCAGGCGCAGATGCACGCCCGCGGCATGGATGTCGCGCAACAGCGTGCCCTGGCGTCCGGCGGCGACCGCGCGGTCGCTGGCGTCGATCGGGACGGGCAGGTCCCCGCGTGCCGGGATCAGGACGTCGCCGGCGTAGTCGATCAGCTGGGCGGGTCCGTACGGCCCGCCGGCGCGGGCGGGCGGCAGCGGGAAGCTCTGCCCCGCCCCGAGGTTGCGCGTGGCGCGCACCTGCTGGAACTGCGCGGCGAGCGCGTCGTCGACCTGCCCGCGCAGCTCGCTGCGCAACGCCACGTAGGCGACGATCGAGATCAGCACCACCGTGATCCCGACCGCGCCCGCGGTCAGGATCGTCAGCCGGTGGCGCAGCGCCATCATGGCTCGCGCAGGACGTACCCGATGCCGCGCACGGTGTGCAGCAGGCGTCGCTCGCCGCCCTCCTCGGTCTTCCGGCGCAGGTAGCCGATGTAGACGCCGAGCGCGTTGGAGGTCGCGCCGAAGTCATAGCCCCAGACGCGCTCGAACAGCGTCGAGCGGGTGAGCACCTGGCGCGGGTGCTCGAGGAACAGCTCGAGCAGCGAGAACTCGGTGCGCGACAGCTCGATCTTCCGTGCTCCGCGATGGACCTCGTGGGCGGACGTGTCGAGCACGAGGTCGCCGAACGCGAGCGTCGGCCCGCCGGGCTCGACGCGCCGCAGCAGCGCGCGCAGGCGCGCGTTGAGCTCGCGCAGGGCGAACGGCTTGACGAGGTAGTCGTCGGCGCCGGCGTCGAGGCCGTCGACGCGGTCGTCGATCGCGTCGCGCGCGGTCAGCATCAGCACGGGCGTGCGGTCGCCGGCGGCGCGCAGCCGGCGGCAGACCTCGAGGCCGTCGATCCGCGGCATCGAGACGTCGAGCACGATCGCGTCGACGACGCCCTCCGCGAGCGTGTCAAGCGCCTCCTGGCCGTCCTGCGCGAGCGCCACGTCGTAGCGCTCGAGTGCGAGCGCGCGCTGCAGCGCGGAGCGCACGCTCGGCTCGTCGTCGACCACCAGGACCTTCACGCTCATAGTTCACCGCACGTTCGTAAGAGCCTATGAAGTGACCGGATCGACCCAGCGCAGCTCCGTGAAACGCGCGAAGTCGGTGTCGGCAGAGCAGAGCGTCAGCCCGTGCTCGATTGCTCGGTGAGCCAATCGGACGCACGCCGGTGGAAGCTGCTCGACGCGTCGTGGGCATACAGCAGGACGTTTGCGTCGACGAGCATCAGCGCGCAGCTGGGCCGTCGAGCACCTCGGCGATGCTGGCGACGTCCATGCGCGCATGCATCGGCGACGTGCGCTGGGCGAAGGGCTTGACCGCGTCGGAAGGTCGAGCCAAGCCGGACCGGATCAGCTCGTCGACGGCAGCGCTGACGCCGACATGGCGCTCCCGGCGAACGGACTCCACGGCGGCCGCGACATCGGGTCCCAGCGTGACCGTCGTCGTCATGCATCGAGCCTAGCATCGTGATGCGGCACGGCATGACTCCATGTCCAGCACGGTATGCGCTGGTACGTCTCCGCATCCGATGTCCGGTCGTCCTACCGTACTGAGACCAACCTGCAATATCAGCTAGGTTGGGACGAAGCCGTCTGCTTCTTGTCCAGCGTGCCGCCCTGGGACCGCGCCGTCATGTGCTCGGCGATCAGCTCGGCGGTGAAGCGCGAGCACGTGTCGGCGTCGGTGATGATCGACTGGGTGTTGTTCTGCGCCTTGAAGGCGGTCTGCTGCTTGGCGTCCTGGCCGAGCACGATGTAGGTGCCCTCGCCGGACGACGACCAGTTCGTCGAGCCCTCGGCGGCGACGCGCCCGTCGGCGACGAAGCCCTTCGTGTGCGTGATCTGGTGCGTCTGCGACTGGCCGATCGCGAAGTGCGCGTTGAACGTGACCGGGTCCTTGGCCATGTCCGAGGCGAGGATCTTCTTCTCGTGCACGCCGCCGGCCTGGCTCTTGTCGAGCGTGATCAGCACGGTGATCGACGGGTCGGCCGCCTTCTCCATGATGACGTCGTTGAGCTCGTCGTCGTCGAAGCCGAACATGTTCAGATACAGCGACACCTGCACGCGCGACAGGACGTGCTTGAGGATCTCGTGCACGTCGTCGCGTCCGACGTAGAACAGGTGGAAGTCGCTGCTCGCGTTGGTCGCGTACTCCTTCTCGCGCGTGTACTGCGCGAGGTCGAGCAGCGTGAACGCCTGCAGGTTGGCGGGAGCACTGTCGGGCATGTCTGCCTCCGTCGTCGTGATTACCCCGTCACGTCCTTGCCGCCCGCGTACAGCTTCTTCACCGTCAGCACCATCTCGCGCGAGCAGCGGTCGCGGCCCAGGCCCTGCTTGAGGTGGTAGACGAAGTAGCGCGAGAGGTTCATGATCGGCGGCCCGACGGCATCGAATGGCTTGCGCCAGTCCTTGTCGACGAGCACGTAGTCGGCCTCGCGCGAGACCGGCACGTGCGGATAGCTCGTGTCCAGCCGCGGCCGCTGCGAGCACAGCCGCTCGCCCGCGAGCAGGTTGCCGGCCCACAGCATGCGCCCGTCGGGCGGGATGTCGAGCCGGATCGAGGCGCTGGGCGGCAGGGCGCGGTCGACGGCCTTCAGCGCCAGCAGCGACTTCGGCAGCTGGTCGAACGTCGTGCCGAGCTCGTGCGCGGCGCCGTTGCGCGTGATCCCGATCACGAGCACCACGCAGACGAGGCTCACCCACTGCCAGCGGATCTTCGACAGCCCGACCGCCGCCGACGCCACCACGAGCGGCCCGACGAACGCGAGCGCCTTGAAGTGGAAGTACCAGCCGAACTCGCGCGGGCGGAAGTACAGCGCCGCGACGACGCCGAACGCGACGACCGCGCCGAGCCCCCAGCGGATGTCGCGCGGGGCCTGGCGCAGCGCGAGCACGAGCCCGATCGCGATCAGCGGCACGGCCACGAGCGCGCCGCCGGCCCCGTCGATGCCGAGGAAGAAGCGCTCCGGGAAGAAGTGCGTGAGGTCGCCGCCCCAGTTGACGAGCGAATAGCCGGGGCCGAGCACGCGCACCGACGCGGCCGTCTTCTCGAGCACGCCCTGCAGCGGGATGATCAGCAGCAGGAACAGCGGCACGATCCACAGCAGCTGCTTCTTGCTGCGCAGTCGCGGGATCCGCAGCAGCGACAGCCCGCGGCGGCGGCGCTCGAACCCGGCGAAGACGATGCCCGCGATCAGCGGGACGGGCAGCGCGAGCGGGTAGGCGAACGCCAGCACGCCGATGAAGGCGGCGAACAGCAGCACGCCGCCGCGTGTTCGGTGGCGCACGACGTGCCACCCGAGCACCATCGCGAACGCCGTCGTCATGTACCCCCACGTCTGGTTGAAGTAGGGGTGCATCCCGGTGAACAGCTCGATGCGGTTGATGCCGACGAGCCCCATCGCGGCCGCCGCGCCCCACGGGCCGGCACCGAGCAGCTCGCGCGCCAGCAGCCAGTAGCCGAGCGCGGCGAACGCCAGCAGCGCCGCCGACAGCGTCGCGATGACGGCGTACGGCTCGAGCCCGGCGAGCCGCGCCACGGCGCCGAACGCGAGGTAGATCGGGGGCTTCGAGCGCCACACGAGCGGCACTCGGTCGACCGCCTGCTTGGGGTCGACCGCGGTCGGCAGGTCGTGCTGCAGGAACTGCGCCGTGCCGACCGCGAGGTGCGCGTCCGAGCCGTTGCCGATCACGGTCAGAAAGCCGCCGCGGAACATCGGCAGCAGCGCGATCGCGCCGATCAGGATCGCGAGCACGAGCGGCACGGCGAGCATCCGCCACGACGCCGCGTCGGCGGGGGCGTCGCGCGAGCGCAGCCCCGGGTCGCGGCGCCACGCGAACACCCCGAGCCCGACGCCCGCCACGAGCACGATCCCGAGCGCGGGGTCGAACGGGACGAACGCGTAGGACAGCAGCGCGAGCTCGAGCGCGGTCGCCACGCCGCCGACGGGCAGCACCCACAGCGCCTCGTGGCGGCGCAGCGTCGCGGGCAGCAGCAGCCGCGTCAGTCCGAAGCCGGCGATCCCGAACAGCACGGCGATCGCGGCGGCGACGTGCATCGCCCCGCCGAGGCCGCCGTGCCCGACGATGCCCGCGTAGGAAGCGAGGCCGAGCGCGAGCGCGCCCGCGCCCGCGAGGCCGAGCCATGCGAGCCTGCGCTCTCGCTTCGGGTTCAGCGGGGGTGGCGGTGACGCTGGCGGGCCAGCGTCACGACCCGGCTCAGGAACACCGGGTTGCCCACCAGGTACCGCCGCCACATCCGCTGCGGCTCGATCGCCAGTCTGAAGATCCATTCCAGTCCATTGTCCGCTAGGGAGGCCGGAGCGCGCGGCACGCGTCCGGAGACGAAGTCGAAGAGCGCGCCGACGGTCCACAGGACCGAGCAGTCGAGGCTGTCGACCGTGCGCTGCGCCCACAGCTCCTGCTTCGGCGTGCCCATGCCGACGAGCACGATGTCGGGGCGGCAGCGGTTGATGTCCTCGACGACGCGGTCGTCGTGCCCGGAGCCGATCGCGAAGTAGCCGTGGTGGGCGCCCGCGATGCGCAGGTTCGGATGCGTGCGGCGCAGGCGCAGCCCGGCCTGGCGCGCGACGCCGGGCTCGCAGCCGAGCAGGTA
Source organism: Solirubrobacteraceae bacterium (assembly GCA_036271815.1). GTDB lineage: Bacteria > Actinomycetota > Thermoleophilia > Solirubrobacterales > Solirubrobacteraceae > CADCVQ01. Next base: position 14,236 of record DATAZX010000032.1, on the reverse strand, counting down.
GATCGAGGTCTGCTGCGCCTCGCACAGCGCGGCGAGGTCCCAGATCCAGTCGGCGCCGGTCATGCGGTGCGGGATCTCGGTGTTGAGCGCCTTCGCGGCGAGGCGCACGCCGTAGCCGTCGCAGTAGACGAGGTCGGCCTCCTCGAGCGCGGCGCGCAGCGCGGGGTCCTCGCGCGACTGGTTGATGACGTGCGCGTTGACGTACATCACCCGCTTCGTCGGCCCGCCGTTGCCGACCCAGCCGATGATCCGCTGCAGCAGCTCGTCGGGCGGATCGAGCTCGATCGGCAGCTCGAAGATCCGCGACTGGCGCGGCGCCTGCGTGATGTCGTCCTTGACCTCGGGCACGGCAGGGCCATGGTAACCGCGCTCCCTGAGAGCGCGTTGTCGGGGACTCCGTCAGATGACGAGGAACCGCATGCGCTCTTCGGGCAGGACGTCCACGAGGAGCTCGTGGATGAGGTCGCCGTAGCGGGCAGCCCCGCTGAGCGCCGCCTTGCGCTGGGCGTCATCGGCGAAGGCGGCCAGCAGATCGAGCTCATCGCGTTGGACGAACGACAGGAACCCCTCGTAGTGGTGTGCGAGATCCGCCACGAGCTCGGGCGCGCGAGGGCTGCCCAGCACCTGCTCCATCTCACGGACGTACTGCACCTCCAGGTAGCGCCCGTCCCCCGAGAACGGCGGGAAGTCCATGGCCTCGGTTGCTTCGATCAAGCGCGCCGAGAGACGCAGAAACGTGGTCCAGGGAAACCGCTGACTGTCGTCTGCGCCGTCGTAGAGGAAGAAGAGGTCGATGTCGGACGGGTGCGGTCGATCGGTCATGGCGGCAGGCCTGTGCTGGTGGCCTACCCCGTTGCGTTCGACTGGTCCTTTCTCTACTGGTACTTCGAGCGGTTTGCCGAACGCGGATCGCCGTTCGGCCATTCCTCGTGCCTCGACATTCGCACGCTCTACCAGGCCATCGCGGGCACCGTGTTCGATGAGTCGGGAAAAGACGCGATGCCGGCCTTTCTTCGCCCCACTGCCCCACACACGCACAACGCGCTCGACGACGCCGTCGAACAAGGACAGCTGTTCGCCAACCTCATGGCGTGGGCAGCGCGCCGAAGGCGGCTGTTCGAGCGGCGCGGCGAGTCCGACGAGGGCGCGCCGTCATGGCTGTCGTCCCATGTCACGCCGATAGCCTGAGCTTCAGCTCGGCTTGCGCCAGACGAAGAGGTGCCCGCGGGCCTCGCCCTGCAGGCCGAGCTCGCGGACGGCCTCGGTGACGCCGGGGTACGCGTCGTCGTCGTAGTCGTGGAAGCCGACGATGCCGCCGGGCACGAGCGCCGGTTCCCAGGTGCGGAAGGTCGCGACCGTCTCCTCGCGCTCGTGCGAGGAGTCGATGAAGACCGCGTCGACGGGCGGCGGATCGGCAGGCCCGAGCCCGCCGGGACGGTCGTGCAGCGTGATGCGCGCGCGCTCGGCCGGCGACAGCAGCGCGAGGTAGCGGTCACGCTCGGGGTGCGCCTCGACGTCCCAGCTGTCGACGGTACGGTCGGGACGCGCGAGCGCGATGCACGACGTCGTCCAGGCGGCGGCGGTGCCGACCTCGGCGACGCGGCGCGCGCCCGACAGCGCGTCGAGCAGCACGTGCAGCTCCGCCGGCCGGCACGCGACGTCGATGCTCCACGTGTCCTTCTCGGCCTGCGCGCGGCGCAGCGCGCGCCACCAGAAGCGCGCGACGGGGCGCGGCAGCTTGGCGAGGCTCGCGGTCTGCAGCGCGAGCCGTCGCGCGCGCTCGCCGGGCGAGCGGTCGTCGTCGGAGCGAAACAGGCCCATGGCGCCGCGGCTCATCGGCCCCGGAACCTATCGGAGCGCTTCCCATGCGTGATGTGATGGATCGCCTCCGCCGGCGTCGTACTTCGACGGGACGCGTTCCCGGACCGCCAAACCGCACACGAGGAGCACCGACATGAGAACCCCCACCATCGCGACCGCCTGCGCCGCGCTCGCCCTCGCGCTCGTCCCCGCCGCGGCCCGCGCCGACGACCCGGCGACGCTCGCCATCGACGGCGACGGCGTCGCGTTCGTGGCCCCCGACGTCGCGACGCTGTCGATCTCGGTGCGCTCCGAGGCGGCGACCCGCCAGCGCGCGCGCCGCCACGCCGACGAGCGCGCGCAGCGCGTCCTGGCGGCGATCGCGGCGAACGGCGTGCCGCGCGACAAGGTCACGACGACCGGCATCACGCTGAGCCGCTCGCAGACGCGCAAGCACCACACGGTCTACGACGCGGCGAGCTCGATCGACGTGCGCGTGCTGGACGTCGCGAAGGTGGGTCCGATCATCGACGCGGCGACGCGCGCCGGGGCGGACGCGATCGACGGACCCGACTTCTCGTTCTCCGATCCGTCCGCCGGCCGGGCGCAGGCGACCCGCGCCGCGCTGGCCGACGCGCGCAGCCGCGCCGACGACGCCGCGGCTGCGGTCGGCGAGCGCGTCACCGGCATCCGCTCGATCGTCGTCGATCCGGCGGACGCGCCGGAGCCCGTGACCGCCGGCGCGCTGTCGAAGTCCGCGTCGCCGGCCGCCACGGACGCGGCACCGACGCAGGTCTCTCCCGGTCGCCAGGAGGTCGACGCGACGGTCGAGGTCGTCTACACGATAGCCCCGGTCTGAGCGTGGATCCAAGCTGAGCCGAGCGCGTCGCCGGCGGGTTCGCGACGCGCGCGGACCCGCCGGACGCGGCGCGGCCTGCCATCGTTAGCGGCGTGCCGATCGTCGCCATCGACGCCCGCGACGCGTTCGCGCCGCAGCTGCGCGGCTGGGGCCGCTACGCGAAGGAGCTGATCGCGGCGCTGCCCGAGCGCGCGGGCATCGAGTACCGCTTCCTCTCCCACGGCGGTCCCGGCCCCGAGATCGTCTTCGAGCAGGTCGGCCTGCCGGCGCGCCTGCGCCGCCTGGGCGCCGATCTCGTCCACACGCCGAACTGCTTTTTGCCGCTCGCGCGGCCGTGCATGGGCGTCGTCACGATCCACGACCTCGCGTTCGAGGTCTTCCCCGAGGACTTCTCGCCGCGCACCGGCTGGAAGTACCGCACGTTCACGCCGCGCGCCGCCCGCTCGGCGCAGCGCGTGATCTGCGTCTCGGGCTACACCGCCAACGACGTCGTGCGCCGCTACGACGTCGACGAGGCGCGCGTGCGGATCGTCCCGAACGCGCCGTCGCTGCCGATCGGCGACGCGCCGGTGCCCGATCCGGGGGAGGGTCCGTACCTGCTCGCCGTCGGCGACCTGCGCCCGAAGAAGAACCTGTTGCGGCTCGTCGAGGCATTCCGGCGCCTGCGCGGCGAGGGCCTCGAGCACCGGCTCGTGCTGGCGGGCGTCGACTCCGGCGAGGGCGAGCGCGTGCGCGAGGCGGCGGGCGGCGAGCCGGTCACGCTCACCGGCTACCTGCCCGACGCGCAGATGGACGCGCTCATGCGCGGCGCCGACGCGCTCGTGCACCCGTCCCTGTACGAGGGCTTCGGACTCGTGCTCGTCGAGGCGATGGCGCGCGGCGTGCCCGTGCTCGCGGCGCGCGCGACGGCGCTGCCGGAGACCGGCGGCGACGCCTGCGACTACTTCGATCCGCTCGACGTCGGCGACATCGCGACCGCGATCCGGCGCGCGGTCGACGATCGCGCGCACCACGCCGAGCTCGCGCGTCGCGGGATCGAGCGCGCGGCGACGCTGTCGTGGGCGAGCAGCGCGGCGCTGACGGTCGCGGTCTACGAGGAGATGCTGTGAGGAGGGCGCGCGCCGGCGGCGTGCGCGCGCCCCTCGCGGGCGGCGTGCGCCGGCCCTTCGCGGGCGGCGTGCGCGCACGGCGCGAGGCGCCGCGATGAGCCACGGCACGACGGTGCTCGTGCTCAGCGTCGACGAGGCGCCGCTGCTCGAGCACTCGCTGCCGGCGGCGGTCGCGCAGCCCGGCGCCGACGTGCTCGTCATCGACAACGCCTGCACGGACGCGACGCGGTCCGTCGCGCAGGCCTGCGGCGCTCGCATGCTCGAGCTGCGCGAGCGGCTGTCCTACGCCGCGGCGATCAACGCAGGGATCGTCGCGACCGAGGGCGACGCGGTGCTGCTGCTGAACGCCGACTGCGTGCTGGACGCCGGCTTCCTCGACGCCGCGCGCCCGCGCCTGGAGATGGGCGGGGTCGGGTCGGTCGCGCCGCGGCTCGTGCGCGCGACGGGGATGCGGCCGGAGGACCGCCTCGAGCTCCTCGACGCGGCGGGCATGGTCGTCGACCGCCGCCGCAAGAACGGGCTCGTCGGCCACAACGAGCCGGCCTCCGCGTACTCCCACGCGGCCGAGGTCTTCGGCGGCGACGGCGCCTGCGTGCTGTATCGCCGCGAGGTGCTCGACGCGTGCGCCGTCGGCGGCGAGGTCTTCGACGAGGACCTCGAGCTGTGGGCGTCGGACGTCGACCTCGCATGGCGCGCGCGCCTGCTGGGCTGGCGCTGCATCTACGAGCCGCGCGCGATCGCGTGGCACATGCGCTTCTACTCGCCCTCGACGCGCGCCTCGCTGCCCGAGGCGCACCGGCGCCTGCAATTCAGAAACAGGCTGCTGATGATGGCCAAGAACGACAGCTGGGCCGACGTCCGCGGCGACCTGCACCGGATCGCGCTCTACGAGCTGCTGGCGATCGGCCACGTGCTGCTGCGCGAGCGCCACCTGCTGCGCGCCTACGGCGAGGCCGTGCGCGCGCTGCCGGCCGCACGGCGCCGCCGACGCGTGGTGCAGGCCAAGCGCGCGACCGGCGTGCGGCCGCCGTTCGGCCTGCGCGCGCCGCGGTAGGCGCGACGTGGCCCCAGGCCGTGGGCATCGAGGTCCTCGAGGAAGATCGTCACGACGCAGTGGCCCGCGTCCGCAGCGTGCTCGACGACGTCGGTTCAGGGGGCTTGACGAGCACCGCGCGAACGGGCTGCACGTCGTCCACGGGCGCTCGGGCGTCGCGCGAACGATCTGCTGCGCTCGGCGGGCCTGACCGCGTTGCGGGTGCAGACGATCGCGAACCTGGATCGCGCTGCGGGCGTGTGGATCGCGCAGCTTCGCGTGGTGCTGATCAACAGCGCTCATCCGGCCCTCGAAGATCTCGACGAGCGCACATACGAGGCGATGCTTGCCCGCGTGGCGTGGCACGAGTGGGCTCATGCGCTGGCTGTCTCTCGCGCTGGCTGGGACGATGTCGCCGCCGGCGAGCACCTGGTCGCGCTGGCGCCCGAGGGCATCCGATGTTTCATCCGGCAGGCCGGTTGCCGTCGTGGCGAGTACACCCATGAGCTCGTCGCCGAGATCGATGCTCTGCTCATGTCACGTCGCCGACGCGGCCGGATCGGGCAGCCCGCTTGGCTTGACGACGAGATCTACGAGCTCGTCAGGAGGGTGAGCGGATGGAGCGAGTAGAACCCCCGAAGGGCTACGTCCTGAAGGACAAGGCGGCCCGTTCGGCAGATCATGGCCGTCGAGGCTGAGCTGCTGCGCAGCGAGGGAATCGATCCCGGATGGCCAGCGTTCCTGGACGCGAAGCGCGACCCCGGCGATCGGAAGTAGCGCTCGGCGTCACCCCGTGTGCGACGCCCTCGCCGCGGCGAACAGCTTCGCGATCTCGGCTTCGAGGTAGTAGTCGGTGCCGCCGTCGTCGCGACCCTCGGTCGCGATCGGCAGCTCGCGGCCGAGCTTGCGGCTGTAGCGACCCGGCCAGGCGAGGATGCCGGCGACGCCGTGCGCGCCCTTCTCCAGGCGCAGGCGGGCGGCGATGTCGTTGCCGGAGAAGCGCTTGTCGGGCGCCGCGATCAACAGGTCGAGCAGCTCGCGCGCGGGTGGCGCGAGCTTGCCGTAGAGCCATGCGGCCTGGTCGGCGTCGTCCGCCGTCCAGCCCGCCGCCTCGTGCTCCTCGTGGCGTCCGGGGCCGCCGCGACCGCGACCGCGGCCGCGCGGACCGTCGCCGCGCAGCGCGCCGCCCCACGGCGGACCGCCGAGCGGGCCGCCCGGCCCCATCGGGCCGCCCCACGGCACGCGCCCGCCCTCTTCGGCGGCGAGGAAGCTCGCGAACCAGACGTAGAACTCCGGTACGCGCTCCTCGGGGACGGCGACGGTGATCTGCTTGTCCGCCATCAGGCGGTGCTCTCCGCGCCCGGACCCGCGGTCTGCTCGGGCGCCGTCTGCTCGGCGGGCGCGGTGGCCTCGTCGGGCGTGACGTGCTCGTGCTCGCCGTGCGGTCCGCAGCGGTGGTGGCCGCGGTGGTGTCCGGGACCGTGGCGGTGGCCGCCCGGTCCGCGCTCGCCTCGGCCGCGCTCGTCCGGCCCGCGCTCGCCGCGCTCACCCGGGCCGCCCGGTCCGCCCGGTCCGCGGGATCCGTCCCCGCCCGCCCCGCGCGATCCGCGGGATCCGGGCCCCCCGGGTCCGCGACGCCGGCGTCCGGGGAAGCCGGCGAGGAAATGTCCATAGAACGCGTAGAACTCGGCCACGCGATCCTCGGGCACGTCGATGGTGATCTGCTTGTCCTTCGTGGTGGTCTCGACTGTCATGTCGAAGTCCTTTCCTTGCTTACGCCAGGAAGCATACACGAAGTAAATACTTAAGTAAAGAAGATCCCGATCAGGATCGCTCCGAGCGCCAGGACGACCGCTGCGGCCGCCAGCCGCAAGGGTCCGGGGCGCACCGCCGGGCCGGCGACGGCGTCTGGATCGGGCACCCACTTCGGGTGCTCCCGGGCCGCGTACGACGCCGGCACGGTCCCGCGCAGGATCCCCTCCATCGACGGCAGCTTGCCGGGGCTCAGCGCCATCCAGACATGGCCGGTCACGAGCACCCCCGCCACGATCATCGCCCAGTCGTGCAGCGCGATCGTCCCCGGCAGCCGCAGCGCCGTGTTGCGCTCGCCCAGCCACAGCAGCATCCCGGACACCGTGAACAGCACCGCCAGCGCCGCCTGGACGATCGCGTGCGCCTTCTGGCCGGCGTTGAAGCGCCCCTGCGGCGCGGGGCCGCGGCGGCGCAGCCAGCGCAGGTCGTCGTCATCGAAGCGCTCGAGCTCGCGGCGCGTGCGGCGCAGCGTGCGGCGGTCGCCGAGGATCGCCACGAGCGCGAGCGCGGTCAGCCACGAGCCGGCCGCGACGAGGTGGATGCCCTTCATCACCGGCCGGTCGGAGAACAGCTGCGCGAACATCGGCAGGTACAGCACGAGCCCCGAGCCGAACATCACGACGAACGCGATCCCGTTGAGCGTGTGCAGCCGCCGCTCGGTCACCCCGAAGCGCACGACGCGCGGGGCGCGCTCGCGCTCCGCGTACATCGCGATCCGCGGGTCAACGGCCATTGGAGCTTCCGATCCAGGCGTCGCGGTCATAGCCGCGCTGCTCCCAGTAGCCGTCCTCGACGTGGTCGGTGACGAGGATCCGCTTGACCCACTTCACGCCCTTGTAGCCGTACATCTTCGGCATCACGAGGCGCGCAGGCGCCCCGTGCTCGCGCGCGAGCGGGCCGCCGTCCATGCCGTGGGCGAGCATCGCGTCGGGCTCCATCGCCTGGTCGAGCGTGAGCGAGTCGATGTAGGGGTCCTCGGCGGACTCGAAGCGCAGCGCGCGCGCGGCGGGCAGCGGCTTGGCGGCGGCCAGCAGGTCGGCGAAGCGCACGCCGCTCCACTTCACGTCGTCGACCGACCAGCCCGTGACGCAGTGGAAGTCGGTCGTCTGCCGCGCCTGTGGCAGCGCGAGCAGCTGCGCGTAGCTCAGCGTCTGCGGATGCTCGACGAGGCCGTCGATGCGCAGCTGCCACGTCGCCGGGTGAAACGTCGGATACGGCGTCTGGATCGCGTAGATCCGCCAGCCCTTGCCGAACGGCACGAAGCCGCGCACCGCCTCCGGCAGCAGCCGCGTCGTCTGCGCGATGAGGTCGGCGGCGCCACCGCCCCACGCCAGCGACGTCAGCCCGAGCCCGACGATGCCGAGGAACGCCCGCCGGCCCAGTGGCCGGCCGGGCGGATCGGACTCCTCTTCGCCGTCTGCGGATCGCACCGACGACAACGATGACGCCCACGGGTGAACGCCGTCTTACGTCGGCGCTAAGCATCGACCGCCGACGTGCCCGAACGGCCGGGTCGGCTTGCGGCGGCGACCTGACACGCGCCGGCCACCGCAGGACTTCGCGGTGGCCGGCGATCGTGCGTCTGATGGTCCCGGGGGAGACCGTCAGCTCGTGACGGCGGTCGCCGCCGGCGACTCCTGGGCGTCCTCGGGCGAGCTGTCGGACGGCTTCGGCGCCTTGCGCTCGACGACCTCGCAGGACCCGTTCGGGTTCGCGGCGGTCGCATCGGCGATGACGTCGACCTCGTCGAGCATCGCCTTGTCGTTGCCCGGTCCGCAGGTCACGCGGTCGACCTCGCCGTCGCGCGTGTGGATGACGTCGTCGCCGTTGCCGCCGTCGACCGTGTCGCCGACCTGGTCGACATCCGGGCCGGGCGTGACGTCGCCGCGGGCCTGCGCCCACAGCACGTCGTTGCCGTCGCCGCCGCTGATCGTGTCGACGCCGCGGTTGGCGAAGATCGTGTCGTTGCCGGCGCCGCCGTCGATCGTGTCGTCGCCGGTGCCGCCGGCGATCTTGTCGCGGCCGTTGCCGCCGTCGACGACGTCGTTGCCCGAGCCGCCGTAGATCCGGTCGGCCGAGTCGCCGCCGTGCAGCGTGTCGTTGCCCGCGCCGCCGTAGATGCGGTCGAACGAGGTCAGGTCGCCGGTGCCGTTGGCATCGCCGGAGATCGTGTCGTCGCCGGCGCCGCCGCTGAGCAGGTCGTTGCCCTGCACGCCGCTGATCGTGTCGTTGCCGCCCTCGCCGAAGACGCGGTCGTTGCCGCTGCCGCCGATCAGCCGGTCGTTGCCGTTGCGACCGTGGATGACGTCGTTGCCACCGTTGCCGTCGATGTAGTCGGCGGCGTTCGTGCCGCGCAGGTGCTCGCCGCGCGGACCACCCTGGATCGTCGCCGCGAGCGCCGTGGCGGGGACGATCAGGCCGAGCGAGACGACGGCACCTGCGATCTGCGTCCTCGTGAAGCTCATCTGGAACTACCTCCTCGGGTTGGTTGCTCGGCCCTACTCTGCGCGGCGGCCGGGTCCCGCTCACGGCGCTCTCACACAGTCCTCACCGAGGGTGAGAAGTCCGTGAGACTCGGGCGCGGCGCGGCAGGCGCGGGCCGTCCTGCGTCATCGTGTGTGCCATGACCCGACGCCTGCTCGTCGCCGTGCTCGTCCTGACGCTCGGCGTGGCGGGGATCGCCGCCGTGGCGAGCGCGCGAGGCGTGCAGCAGGGGACGCCCGGACCCGATCACCTCGTCGGCACGAACGGCCCGGACCGCATCAACGGCCGCGGCGGCGACGACACGATCGAGGGGCTCGGCGGCGCCGACGTGCTGCGCGGCGCCGCGGGCGACGACCAGCTCTACGGCGGCCCCGGCAACGACACGCTCGTCGGCGGCGCCGGCAGCGACACGCTGACCGGCGACGCGGGCAACGACAGCCTCTCCGGCGGACCGGGTGCGGACACGCTGCTCGGTGGCGCCGGCAACGACCGCATCGACGGCGGGGCCGGCGCGGACACGATCATCGGCGGCGCCGGCAACGACGTCATCCGCGCACGTGACGGCGCGCGCGACCAGATCAGCTGCGGCGCCGGCCACGACACCGTGGTCGCCGATCGCATCGACAAGGTCGCCAAGGACTGCGAGGTCGTGCGGCGTGGATGACGACGGGTCCGCGGGTCCCGTCGTCCTGCTCGTCGACGACGACGCCGCGATCCGCCGTGCCGTCGGGGCCGGCCTCGAGCTCGAGGGCTTTCGCGTCGTGCGCGCGTCGGGCGGGCGCGCGGCGCTCGCCGCCAACGAGAGCGTGCGCCCGTCGGTGATCCTGCTCGACCTCGCGATGCCCGACCTCGACGGCCTCGAGGTGCTGCGCACGCTGCGCGCGGCCGGCGACGACGTCCCGGTCTGCGTGCTGTCGGCGCGCGACGAGGTCGACGATCGCGTGCGCGGGCTGCAGGCCGGCGCCGACGACTACGTCGTCAAGCCGTTCGCGATCGAGGAGGTCACGGCGCGGCTGCACGCGCTACTGCGCCGGCGGCCCGCGCTGCCCGACGCCGCGCTCGCGGTCGGCGACCTCGAGATCGACCCGCGCTCGCACGTCGCGCTGCGCGGCGGGCGCGACCTCGGTCTGACGCGTCGCGAGTTCGACCTGCTGCACCTGTTCCTGCGCCATCCCGGCGAGGTCGTCGAGCGCGCGCGCCTGCACGAGGAGGTCTGGGGCTACACCTTCGACCCGGGCACGAACATCGCCGACGTCTTCGTCGGCTACCTGCGCCGCAAGCTCGAGTCCGGCGGCGAGCCGCGCGTGCTGCAGACGGTGCGCGGCGTCGGGTTCATCCTGCAACCCTGAGGACTCGTGCGCAGCCTCCGCGGTCGCCTGACGCTCGGCATCACGCTCGTGCTGGCGGTCGTGCTCGCCGGCGCGGGCGTCATGGTCGCGCGCTACGTCGACCACTCCGAGCGCGCGGCGCTCGACGATCGCCTCCAGCGCACGGCGGCGCTGTCGCGCGACGTCTCCGAGGAGGCGCTGCAGAACGAGGTGCCGCCCAAGGACCCGCGCCTGGATCGCGTGCTGTCGGCCAGCGCGACGTCGCTGCGGCTGATCGTCGGCGACAAGGTGCTGCGCCCGTCGGGGGTGCCCGCGCCGTCGGCGTACATCCCCCCGCACGACGGCCTGCGCACGTTCACGGTCCGCGGCAGGCGCTACCGCTCGTACATCACGAGCGTCCCGATCCCGGGGCTGAGCGGGCTCGCCCGCTTCGACGTCACGAGCCCGCTGGGTCCCGTCGAGCACAAGCTCGCCGAGCTCGACCGCCGGCTCGCCGCATTCGGCTTCGGCGCGCTCGTGCTCGGCGGCTTCTTCGCGTGGCTCGCGGCGACCTTCCTGCTGCGCCCGCTGCGCCGCCTGCGCGTGGCGACGTCGTCGATCGCGGGGACCGAGGACCTCGACCAGCGCGTGCGCGGCGACGACGGCCCGCGCGAGCTGCGCGCGCTGGCCGCGAGCTTCAACGACATGCTCGCGCGGCTGGGGCGCTCGGCGGGCGACCGCGAGCGCGCGCTCGCGGCGACGCGCCGCTTCGCCGCCGACGCCGGGCACGAGCTGCGCACGCCGCTGACGAGCGTGCAGGCGACGCTGTCGGCGCTCTCGCGCCATCCCGACATCCCGGTCGCGCAGCGCACGGAGCTCGTGCGCGACGCGCTGTCCGAGCATCGCCGGCTCGTGAGCCTGCTCGACGGCCTGCAGGCGATGGCGCGCGGCGACGCGCTGCCGGGCGACGTCGCCGACGTCGATCTCTGCGAGCTCGCCGCCGCGTCGCTGCATCAGGCGGCGTCGCGACACCCGGGCGTGACGTGGTCGTCGCAGCTGCCGCCCGATCCGGTGTGGGTGCGCGGCTGGGAGCCCGGGCTGCGGCTGATGGTCGACAACCTGCTCGAGAACGCGGCACGCCACGGACGCGCGGACGGGCGCGTCGCCGTGACGCTCGACGCGGACGGCGGGCCGGCGCTGGTCGTCGACGACGACGGCCCGGGGGTTGCGGTGCGCGATCGCGAGCGCATCTTCGAGCCGTTCGCGCGCGCCGGCGACGGCGAGGCCCCCGGGTCCGGGCTCGGGCTCGCGCTCGTCGCGCAGCAGGCGCGCGCGCACGGGGCGGTCGTGCAGGTGGGCTCCTCGCCGGCGGGCGGCGCGCGCTTCGCCGTGTCGTTCTCGCGGCCCTGAGGACCGCCCGGGCTGCCGGCGCGAAGCGCGTTTCAGGGCCGGGGACGACGGAGCACCGGCGCGCGTCGGCGACCGGCGCCTAGCGCTTGACCACGACCGTCAGCGCGTCGGATCCGTGGGCCGCCGGATCGCCGACGCCCGTGGCGGGCACGCCGTGGGCGGTCTCCGCCCACGTCGCATGCCACGTCTGCGCGGGCTTGTTCGCAGGGCCGTACATCTGGAAGTAGTAGTGCGCCGCCTGGTCCTGCATCGCGCCGATCTCGTGCGAGCGCGCGTAGTTCTCGAGCGTCACCCGGTCGCCGCCGCTCTTTGCGATCACCGCGCCGATGTGCTGGCCCCAGAAGTCGCGGGCGAGATGACCGGTGGCCGGATCGGCGTGCGTCTGCGCCGTCGCGACGGTCGAGACGCGATACGTCTCATACGCCTCGCCGACATCCGGGGCGGCGTCGATGTTGAGGCCCAGCGCCTGTGCGGCCTGCGCGGCCAGCGCGGGCTGGGCGGCCATCAGGTTGGCGTAGGAGGTGGCGATAGCTTGCAGCGTGGCCGCGGGATCGGCCTCGAACGCCGTCGTCGCCGCCGCCTTCCTGGGATCCCGGAAGGCCGACATGAAGCCCGCGTTCGGCGTGTTCGCCCAGGCGACGAGCGCCTTCGCCGCGCGAAACTCGTTCCAGGTCGTCCTTCTCCCGGTGCCGATGGCCAGGTGCGGCATGCGGGCGCCCTGCGCGTGCTTCATGACCGCGTGCGCCATGTCGATGCAGTCCTTGGCGACGCCGAGCGTCATGCCCTGGTGGGCGGGTCCACGACCGCCGACGGGCGCGACCCTGGTTCGCGGCAGCACGCGATTGAGCGTGCGCCGGGGACCGGTGGCCGTTTGCACCTCAAGGGCGCCGATACGGTCGGTGTACAGCTCGAAGTCCCCGTTGGCCCTGCGCAACGCGCGATTGCTGGCGGTCACGACCGCGGCGGACGCATAGAAGACCTTCGGCTGGCGCACCGCGAGGGTGCTGGCCTCCACGGCCATGTGCCCGTCGTCCGAGACCCGCAGCGTCGGGTTCGCGCCCGGGGCGGTCGGGGCGCTGATCGTCCGGCCGACCGTGTCGACCTCCTGGGCCTCGAACTCGACCGGGGCGCCGGCGCCCAGCACGCGGTACTCGCCGGGCGCGGTCACAGCGCCGGCGGCGGGCTGCACGAGCTCGTAGCGCTGCAGCACCCGCTTGCCGGCGCGATCGAGCACGGCGCTGCGCAGCAGCTGCGACAGCCCGTCGGCCTCGGCGCGCGGCGCCGGCCGCATCTCGTTCGCGGCGCGGCGCTCGGTCGGCGCGCGCCATGCGGTCGCGGGCGCCACGGGGTGCCGCGGTGCGCGCTCGGCGCTCTCGATCGGACGCGACTTGAGCAGCTGGGGCATACGGTCCTCGACTCGACTCGACTCGCCGGTGCGGTTACCCAACGTAGCGGCCACCGATGCGACATGGGAGACGATAACGCCTCCCGCGAGCTCGGAGCGGTCGACGTGGCGGGGGCTCCGGCTGGCTCAGCCCAACTCCTGGATGCGGATCAGGTTGCCCGCGGGATCGCGGATGGCGCAGTCGCGCACGCCGTAGGGCTGCTCGATCGGCTCCTGGACGACCTCGGCGTCGCTGGCCTGGACCTGCTCGAAGGTCGCGTCGAGGTCGGGGGTGGCCAGCTGGAGGACGGCGTACGTGCCCTTCGCCATCATCTCGGCGATCGTGCGGCGCTCGTCGTCGGTGACGCCGGGGTCGGCGCCCGGCGGATGCAGCACGATCGACGTGCTGGGCTGGTCGGGCGGGCCGACGGTGATCCAGTGCATCCCGTTGTAGGCGACCTCCTTGCGAACCTCGAAGCCGAGGATGTCGCGGTAGAAGGCCAGCGCGGCGTCGCGGTCGTCGTGCGGCAGGAAGCTCGAGTGAATCGTGATGTCCATGGCGGTCATGCTAAGCGCGCCCCGGCCCGGTGACAGGCTCGGTTCGACTGCGGATCGGCCTGGTCACCTGCTTGGAGACGCACGACGGCATCCCCTCTGTGGCGGTGGCCGCGTCGCGCCGGTAGACGCTGGGCGGCACGCCGACCAGCTCGGCGAAGCGCGTGCTGAACGTGCCCAGCGACGAGCACCCGACCGCGAAGCAGACCTCGGTGACGCTGAGGTCGCCGCGGCGCAGCAGCGCCATCGCACGCTCGATGCGCCGCGTCATCAGGTAGCCGTACGGCGACTCCCCGTAGGCGAGCCGGAACTGGCGGCTGAGGTGCCCGGCCGACATGTGCGCGCCGCGGGCGAGCGCCTCGACGTCCAGCGGACGGTCGTACTCGCGGTCCATCCGGTCGCGGACGCGACGCAGGAGCGCGAGGTCGCGGAGGTGCGGCGCGGTGGCGGGCGAACCGGCCACGGCGGCCCTCACGCGTCGAG
>DATAZX010000031.1:0-9752 GCA_036271815.1 Solirubrobacteraceae bacterium | reverse complement strand
TGCGGCGCGATGCGCGACGTCTTCGGGCGCTACAAGCCGCGCGGCTGAGTCCGACGCGCCGTCGCGCGGCGCTACTGGCCGGAGCTCGTCGCGGCCGACGACGCGCGGGCCGTCCCGGATCGTCACCACGACGACGCGATCCTCGGATTCGACGAGGACGTAGACGCGCAGCCGCCGGCGCCACGGCCCGAGCACGAAGCGAAGCCCCTCCCACGTGCCGGTGAGCGCCGGACCCATGAGCGGACGTCTCGTGTAGGCCACGGGACGCGCTGGCACGCACCCTCAGCGGACCCGGACCCGCTGCATCGCATCCGCGAGCTCGACGACCGTCGGCGCGGGGCGCTCGAAGACGTCGCCGTAGGTGAACGCGAGGTGCTCGGAGCGCCGGCGCCGCGCGACGTCCCTCTCGAACGCCGCCCGCGAGCCGTGATAGCGAAAGCTGAGCAGCTCGACCGTGAGGCCAAGCTGCGGCCAGTGGCAGTCGACGCGATCGCCGTGCCGGTCGACGTTCGTGCGCGGTGCGGGCAGGCCGTTGTCGCGCAGCAGCGCGAGAAAGCCGTCCTCGAGCATGCTGAGCGTCACATCCGAGCCGAGCGCGCGGCGCAGCTTCGGGATCTGCTTCTTCGAAGGGTTGCGCGCGATGCACGCCTCGACGTCGCGCGGCGAGGTGCGGTGGCGGACCCACGCCTCGTGGCACAGCCGCGCGAGGTCGGCCTCGGCGAGCGCCGGGGCGAGGTCGAGCGCGACGCGCGGGACGGTCGTGATCGGGATCCGATCGAGGACCGACGTGTCCGCACCCGGCAGCACGCGCACCCGGTGTACGACGATGCCCGGCCGGGCGCGCCCCGCGGTCGTCGGGACGGTGACCTCCGGCGCGGGCGGGGCGCCCGAGGATGCCCAGCAGATGCCCGGCCGCGCGGTGGCTGAGCACGGCACCGGGTCCGCACGCGAGCACGGCCGCCATGTAGTCGCCATGCACCGAAGGCGCGAGGTGCCCGACCGCGTAGACGCCGCGATGCACGCGACGCAGGCGTCCGTCGCCGAGCCATCGCTCGACGCGCCCGGCGTCCACGCCGGCCGCCAGCAGCTGCGTCCAGCTGATCCGGCCGTGTTGGCGGGCCGCGATCCGCGACGTCGTGTCGAACAATCCCCGCATGTAGGGGTATAGGCGACACGACCTCTGTTTTCGCCCCCTTGACGACCTCTGTTTTCGCCCCCCCGAACGCCTGTGGGGCCGCGGGGCCACGCCCCGCGTGCCGCCGACTCAGCGCGAGCAGGCGATGTGGTGCGAGATCTGCGGCTCGGCGGCGTCGTCGCCGAGCTGCGCGAGGATCGCTGCGACGGCCTGCTTCTTGGACTCGCCGTAGGTCGCGCTCTGCGTGCTCCAGCCCGCCAGATCCGGGCTGTCGGCGGTCCAGCCGTCCGTGTGCGAGTTGCAATGCAGGACCCGGATCGTCTGCACCTGCGTCTCCATGTGCCAAGCGTAGCTCAGCGCGCGCGCGTACCCGCGCCAATCGCCGCCGCACCTGGGACGCTACGCCGATGCTCGCCACCTTCTCCGCCTACACCGTCGTGCTGTTCGTGCACATCACCGCGGTCGTCATCGCGTTCGGGGCCACCTTCGCCTACCCGCTGCTCGATGTCTACGCGCGCCGCACCGGCATCACCGACCTCGTCGCGCTGCACCGCTTCCAGATCCTCCTCTCGCGCCGGCTCGTCACGCCGGCGATGGCCGTCGTCCTGCTCGCCGGCTTCTACCTCGCCTCCCAACAGCCGTGGAAGCTCAGCGATCCGTGGATCGGCGCGGGCATCGCGATCATCGTCGTGATCTTCGGGATCGTCGGCGCGGTGCTCTCCCCCGCGGAGCGCAAGATGCTGCAGATCGCCGAGCGCGGCGAGCAGCCCGGCGGCGGCCTCGGCGACGAGTACGACGCCGTCGCACGGCGCTACGCGCAGCTCGGCAGCCTCGTCTCGCTGCTCGTCGTCGTCGCGATCTTCGTCATGGTGACCAAGCCGGGCAGCTGAATTGCAGCCCGTCCGCGGGCAGGAGACGGCCGCGGTCGGGCGAACCCCACGGCCATGGAGAAGTCCACGGCCACGCGCCGAATCGTGAAGTCCCCGCCCGAGCTGTGGGCCGAGGTCAGCAGCGAGGACTCGCTGGGCCGCCATCTCGCCGAGTTCGGCGAGATCCGCATCACCCGGGTCGTACCCGAGACCACCGTTGCCTGGGAGGGCGACCGCGTGAGCGGCACGGTGAAGCTCACCCCGACCGGGTGGGGCACGAAGGTGCTCCTGACCGCCACGCCGGAGGCCGGGACCCCCGACCGCACCACCGCGATCCTCGCGGACGTGCTCGAGGACCTCGGCGGGTTCTCGCGCGACTGAGCACGACTACCGGCCAGAGCCTCGTCTCGGGAGCCGTCGCTCCCACCGCCCGAGGCGAGGCGAGCGCCGCCGTGCAGGCGCTCGCTTACCATCGAGCGTCATGTCCCGACGCTCCAAGCCCCCCGAGACCGCGGAGCAGAAGCTCGCCCAGCTCGACGAGCTGCGCGCGTCCGCCGGACGCGTCACCGGCGAGACCGAGCGCAAGCAGCACGATCGCGGGCGCTACACCGCACGCGAGCGCGTCGAGAAGCTGCTCGATCCGGGCAGCTTCCAGGAGCTCGACACGTTCGCCCGCCATCGCACGACCGACTTCGAGATGCAGCGCAAGCGTCCGTGGGGCGACGCGGTCGTCACCGGCCACGGGACGATCGACGGCCGCCGCGTCTGCGTCTTCTCGCAGGACTTCACGATCTTCGGCGGCTCGCTGGGCGAGGTGATGGCCGAGAAGATCTGCAAGGTCATGGACCTCGCGGCGAAGATCGGCTGCCCCGTGATCGGCATCAACGACTCCGGCGGCGCGCGGATCCAGGAGGGCGTCGTCTCGCTCGGCGCCTACGGCGAGGTCTTCATGCGCAACGTCAACTGCTCGGGCGTGATCCCGCAGATCAGCCTGATCATGGGGCCGTGCGCCGGCGGCGCGGTCTACTCGCCCGCGATCACCGACTTCATCTCGATGGTCAAGGAGACGTCGCACATGTTCATCACGGGTCCAGACGTGATCCGCACCGTGACGGGCGAGGAGGTCGAGTTCGAGGAGCTCGGCGGCGCCATGTCGCACAACAGCGCCTCCGGCGTCGCGCATTTCGCCTGCGAGGACGAGGACCAGTGCCTGTCGGACACGCGCTACCTGCTGAGCTTCCTGCCGTCCAACAACCTCGAGACCGCGCCGCGCGTGCTGCCCACCGACGACCCGCTGCGCTGCGACGAGGAGCTCGACCACGTCGTCCCGGCGCACCCGAGCAAGCCGTACGACATGCGCGACGTCGTGCGCCACATCGTCGACGACGGCGAGTTCTACGAGGTCCACGAGCACTACGCGAAGAACATCGTCTGCGGCTTCAGCCGTCTGGACGGCTACGCGGTCGGGGTCGTCGGCAACCAGCCGGCGAGCATGGCCGGCGTGCTCGACATCGACGCGAGCGTCAAGGCGGCGCGCTTCGTGCGCACGTGCGACGCGTTCAACGTCCCGCTGCTGACGTTCGTCGACGTGCCCGGCTTCCTGCCGGGCACGACCCAGGAGTGGGGCGGGATCATCCGCCACGGCGCGAAGCTGCTGTACGCGTTCGCCGAGGCGACGGTGCCGAAGATCACCGTCATCACGCGCAAGGCCTACGGCGGCGCGTACGACGTCATGGCCTCCAAGCACCTCGGCGCGGACTTCAACCTCGCGTGGCCGACGGCCGAGGTCGCGGTGATGGGTCCCGAGGGCGCGGTGAACATCATCTACAAGCGCGACATCGCCCGCTCGCCGACGCCGGACGCGCGCCGCGACAAGCTGATGGACGACTACCGCGCGCGCTTCGCCAACCCCTACTCGGCCGCCGAGCGCGGCTACGTCGACGACGTCATCGTGCCGCACGAGACGCGGCCGAAGGTCATCGCGGCGTTGCAGGCGCTGCAGACCAAGCGCGCCCAGCCGCCGAAGCGCAAGCACGGCAACATCCCGCTGTAGCGGGACGCTGCCGAACTCGACGGCCCGGCGGCCCGGCGGCGGGGCTACCCCAGCAGGCCCCGGACCGTGAGGCTCACCGTCGTGCTGTGCGACAGCGTCCCCGAGACGCCGGCGATCGTCAGCGTCGAGGTCGTCCCGAACAGGCCCGCCGACGACGGCGCGTGCACGGTGAGCGTCGAGGTCGTCGTAGCCGAGGCGGGGCTGAAGCTCGCGGTCGCCCCGCTCGGCAGGCCGGCGATCGTCAGGTTGACGGCCTTGTTGAAGCCGTTGAGGTCCTTGACCGTCACCACATACGTCGCCGTGGCGTTGCGGGCGACCGTCTGGCTGGCCGGCGACGCGCTGAGCGAGAAGTCGCCCGGCGCGACCGGCAGCGCGGCGATCGGGCCGACGCTGGCCGAGCTGCTCGACGCGTTGCCGGCCGCGTTGCTCGCGGTCACCGTGACCCCGATGCTGTTGCCGACGTCGGCCGGCGCGAGCGTGTAGCTCGGACCCGTCGCGTTCATGATCGCCGTGCAGACGGTCGCGCAGCGCGTCCACTGGTAGCCGTAGGTCGGCGTCGGGGAGCCGGTCCACGTGCCGGTGCTCGCGCTGAGGACCTGTCCCTGCGTCGGCGTGCCCGTGATCGCCGGCGGGACCGTGTTGATCGGGGCCACCGGGGGCGCGGTCACCGTGCTGATCGCGTTCGGCGTGCCGAGGCCGGTCGGCCCGTCGTAGCCCGCGACCGCGGTGCAGAGGTAGCTGCTGCCGCAGGACCCGTTCGAGCCGGACGTGACGTCGTTGAAGAGGCCGAGGTTGGCGTACGCGAACGAGCCGTAGGTCGTGCCCGCCGCGCGCCCGCCGGCCAGCGCGTCGACCGCGGCGACGATCGGCGAGGCGACGCTCGTGCCGCCGAAGACCAGCCACGACGGCGACTGCTGGTAGCTGTCGTAGACCGCGACGCCGGTGTTGGGATCGGCGACCGCGGAGACGTCGGCGACCGTGCGCCGCGCGCAGCCCGTGTCGTGCTGCCAGGCCGGCTTGGCGACGTACTTCGAGCAGCCGCTGCCGGCGCCGCTCCAGGCCGTCTCGGTCCAGCCGCGGGCGTTGCTCGCCGTCACGAGGTGCGTCCCGCCGACCGCGGTCACGTACTGCGAGGCGGCCGGGAACTCGACCCCGTAGCCGTCGTCGCCCGAGCTCGCGACGACATCGACGCCCGGGTGGTTGTAGTAGGTCTGCTGGTCGCTGGTCTCGCCCGCGTACTCGTTGCCGCCGTAGCTGTTGGAGACCTGGGTCGCGCCCATCGTGACGGCCCGGTTCACCGCCGTGCCGAGGTTCGCGAGGCTCGTGGACGACGCCTCGACGAGCAGGATGTGGCACTTCGGGCAGATCGCCGAGACCATGTCGAGGTCGAGCGAGATCTCCTCGGACCAGCCCGCGTCCGCCCGCGGGTAGCTGGTGGTGCCGGTCTGGCTGACCTTGCGAAAGCAGCCGTTGGCCGTCGTGCAGGCGCCGAGCCCGAACTGGCCGCGGTAGACGCCGAGGTCGGCCTCGGCGTTGGGATCGTCCATCGCGTCGACGATGGCGACCGTCTGCGTGCCGCCGGCCGTCGCAGCGGCGGTGGCGAGGTTGTAGGCGCTCTGCAGCGAGACGGGGCCGAAGCCGCTCGGCGCGGCGGCGACGAGCGGGGCCGCCCCGGCGGCGGCGCTCGTCGTCACGACCTCGGCGTTGCAGCGCGCGTGGCGCAGCGGCGCGACGCCGCAGACGGCCTTGAACGGGCGTGCGGAGGCGGCCGGGGCGACCGCCGCCGTCAGGCCGAGCGTGGCGAGGAGAGCGAGCGCCAGCCCGGTGGGTGCCGACCGGCGGCGACGTGGCGCAACCCCGTGTCCGCGCCTGAGGGCGAGTGTGCTGAACGTGTGCATGAGGCGCTTCTCCCGGGCCGCGGACGTTGGCGACAAGGATAGACGCAGCCTTATGTCTCGTACGCCGATGCGGACGGATGTCGGAGCCCGAGCGCACGCGGTCGGGCTCCGGCCGCGGACCGGCCCAAAACCTGACGCCCCCGTCATGTTTTCGCTAGGCTCAGCCCATGGCATGGTCTGCCCGCGAGTACGACTACGACTGGATCGTCGTGGGGTCGGGATTCGGCGGCAGCGTCTCGGCGCTGCGGCTGACGGAGAAGGGCTATCGCGTCGGGATGTTCGAGTCCGGCCGGCGCTTCGCCGACCACGAGTTCCCGAAGTCCACCTGGGACGTCCGGCGCTACTTCTTCGCCCCCCGGCTCGGGCTGCGCGGCATCTTCCGGCTGTCGCTGTTCAAGGACGTCACGATCATCAGCGGAGCGGGGGTCGGCGGCGGCAGCCTCGGCTACGCGAACACGCTCTACCGCGCCCGCTCGCAGTTCTACGACGACCCGCAGTGGGCCGGCCTCGAGGACGACTGGGAGGCGGCGCTCGCCCCCCACTTCGACGAGGCGGAGCGGATGCTCGGCGTCGCGACCGTCACCACCGACGACCCCGCCGACGACACGCTGCGCCGCTTCGGCGAGCACATCGGCGCCCAGGCCTCCTACGCGAAGACGCGCGTCGGGGTCTTCTTCGGCGAGGCGGGGGTCACGGTCCCCGATCCCTACTTCGACGGCGAGGGCCCGGCGCGCACGGGCTGCATCGGCTGCGGGCGCTGCATGGTCGGCTGCCCGACCGGCGCGAAGAACACGCTGCCCAAGAACTACCTCTGGCTGGCCGAGCGCGCCGGCATGCAGGTCACGCCCGATCGCACCGTCGTCGACGTCACGCCGCTCGGCGCTTCGGACGGCTCGGACGGCTACCGCGTCGTGACCGAGCGCACCGGCGCGTGGCTGCGCAAGGACCGCCGCACCCACACCGCTCGCGGCGTCGTGCTCTCCGGCGGCGCGCTCGGGACCAACAAGCTCCTGCAGCGCTGCCGGCACAACAACTCGCTGCCGAACGTCTCGGGGCGCGTCGGCGAGCTCGTGCGCACCAACAGCGAGGCGATCCTCGCGGTCACGGCGAAGGACGACAGCGTCGACTACACCAAGCGCGTCGCGATCTCGGGCTCGATCTACCCCGACGAGAACACCCACATCGAGACCGTCAGCTACGGCCACGCGGGCGACTCGATGAACCTGCTGCACACGGTGCTCGTCGGCGACGGGACCCGCGTCACGCGGCCGCTGAAGCTGCTCGCCGCCGTGCTGCGCCACCCCGTCGACTTCGTCCGCATGCTGAGCCCGCGCGCGTGGTCGCGGCGGACGATCATCCTGCTCGTCATGCAGACGCTCGACAACGCGATCGCGCTGCGCCCCCGCCCCGGCCGCCGCGGCTCCATGCGACTGCAGACCGAGCAGAACCGCGACAAGCCGAACCCGACCTTCATCCCGATCGCCAACCAGGCCGCCGAGTGGATGGCGAAGGAGATCGGCGGCGTGCCGCAGAGCTCGCTGCTGGAGGCGATCGCCAGCATCCCCACGACCGCGCACATCCTCGGCGGGGTCGTGATCGGCCGCTCGCCGCAGGACGGTGTCGTCGACGCCCGCCATCGCGTGTTCGGCTACGAGAACCTGCTCGTCTGCGACGGCTCGGTGGTGCCGGCGAACGTCGGCGTGAACCCGAGCCTGACGATCACCGCCCTCGCCGAGCGCGCCATGAGCTTCGTGCCCGAGGCCGGCGCGGTCGCGGCGGACGGCGGCGCCGCCGATCCCGTGCTGGCCGGCTGAGCCCGCCCGCGCCGGGCGCGCCGGTCCCGCACATCGCGCCGTCCGACACGCGCCGGCCCGCGCGCACGTAGGCTTGCCCCCATGAGGGGGATCTCGGTTCGACTGGCCGGACTGCTGCTGTCGATCGCGGCGCTCGCCGGCCACGCCGCGCCGGCGCTCGCGAGCGCGGTCGGCGCACCCCAGATCTCGGCCGCCGGCATCGACGCGACCGACCGCTTCGTCGTGACGTGGGTGCTCGCCCCCGGCACGACGTTCAAGTCGCTCGAGTTCTCGACCGTGCCGATCGCCAACCCGCTGCTGCCGTCCTCGTTCGCCGGCGCCAACCTGATCGACTCGACCTGCGCCGCGCCGCCGAAGACGTGCGCCGCCGCACCCGGCCTGACCGTCTACCGCTCGACCGATCGCGTCGCGCGCGACCGGCGCTACTTCGTCAAGGTCAACGCGCGCGAGCACGGGCACACGCGCACGTCGCCGGTGTGGGTGATCGACACCTCCAAGCCGCTGCTGCCGGGCGGTGGTCGGCCGACGGTCGCGGCGACGAACGCGCCCGTCTTCGGACAGCCCTACATCGCGCCGCCGCCGAAGGCGATCCCGGCGCCGAAGATGGTCCTCCCAGCCCCGCCCGAGACCATCGCCGGCGTGCTGCGCTACGGCGTCCACGCGCGGGTGCTCTGCAAGGGCGAGCCGTGCTACGCGCTCGTCAGCCTCGAGCTCGGCCACGTGCCGCTCGTGTTCTCCGACACGACGGTCAAGCCCGGCGGCAGCGAGACGTTCGCGCTGCGTCCGCGGCCCGTGCGGCGCGCGCGGCTGGCGCGCCGCAAGCGCGCGAAGCTGCGCATCCGCGCCGAGGTCACGCAGCCCGGCGGCAAGCGCACGATCCTCGTGCGCACCCTCACCGTCCGCCGCTGAGGCTCGCGCCTGTCGCGACCGCGCCGCGCAGGCGAGGTCAGAGCGTGACGCTGCCGGCGACGACGCGGCCCTCGCGCGCCGCCGTCAGCGCGGCGATCGAGACCGCGAGGTCCTGGATCGCGAGGCCGGTCGAGTCGAACAGCGTGATCGCCTCCGGCCCGCTGCGCCCGGCGCCCGCCTCGCCCGCGAGCACCGCGCCGAGCGCCGTGACCTGCTCGCGCGTCACGAGCCCGGCCGCGACGGCGCCCGCGAGCTCGCCGCCGTGCGATGCCTGCTCCCACTCGTCGCAGTACAGCTCGCACGCGCCGACCGCCGCGAGGCTCGCCTCGGCCTTGCCCGACCCGTCGGCACCGAGCATGTTGAGGTGCTGGCCGGGGCGCAGATCGCCCGCGTCGACGACGATCTGCGCGCCGGGCGTCACGCAGCAGACGATGTCGCAGCCCAGCGCCGCCGCGCGGTCGCCGGCCGCCCAGCCCAGCTCGGCGGCGAGCGCGCCGGCCGCCTCGGCGCGCGGATCGCAGCAGACGCCCGGCCCGTAGCCCGCGTCGGCCATGCAGCGCGCGACCCACGCGCCGTTGAGGCCGCAGCCGACGATGCCGACCGTGCGCGCGTCCGGTCGCGCCAGCGCGAGCGTCGCGACCGCGGCGACGGCGCCGGTGCGCAGGGCGGTGACGGCGGGCGCGTCGAGCAGCGCGAGCGGCTGGCCTGTCGTCGCATCCGAGAGGCAGACGACGCCGTTGACGGTCGGCAGCCCGCGCGCCGGATTGGCGTGAAACGAGGTGATCCACTTCAGCAGCGCGAAGCCGCCGCCGAGCGCCGGCATCGCGCGGAAGTCGCCGTACGGCGGGCTCTGCACGTAGACCTTCGCAGGCATCGTCCAGTCGCCCGCGCGATGGCGCTCGAAGCCCTCGCGGGTGGCCACGATGGCGGCGCTCGCGGACACCGCGGCGAGCACGGTCTTGTGGTCCAGCACGGCGATCTCGGGCATCCGCGGGAGGCTATACCGCCACCCATTGCAGACAAGCTCGCTCTGCAATGTGAACAATGGAGACTCAATAAAACCCAAATCCCGAC
>DATAZX010000030.1:0-36527 GCA_036271815.1 Solirubrobacteraceae bacterium | reverse complement strand
CCCTTCCAGACTAGCCAGCGAGGTTCGGCTCAGGGTTCAGCGGGCGGCGGCGCGCGCCGCCGTCACGAACAGCGCCTCGAGGCGCTCGAGCGTCTTCGGCGTGCCGAGCGCCATCACGACGTCGCCCGCGCCGAGCTTCGTCTCGGCCGCGGGGACCGGCTGGAAGGAGCCGTCGGTGTGGCGCACCCCGACGATGAACGCGCCGCCGCGCACCCCGCCGATCGTCTGGCCGATCCCCGCGCAGCCGGCGCCGACCTCGATCTCCTCCATGCGGTACTCGGCCGCGACGTCGACGGTGCCGCTCACCTGGGGATGCAGCGCCAGGCGCGCCATCTCCGTGCCGCTCGCCTTGTACGGCGAGATCACGCGATCGGCGCCCGCGCGCTTGAGCTTCTTCTCGGAGTCCTCGACCGAGGCGCGCGCGATGATCGCGATGTCGGCGCGCAACTCGCGCGCGGTCAGCGTCGTGAAGATGTTCTCGGCGTCGGAGTCCATGCAGGCGACCAGCGCGCGGGCACGCTCGATCCCGGCCGCGCGCAGCAGCTCGTCCTCGGACGGCGGACCCTCGAGGAAGTGCACGCCGGCGGCGAGCGCGAGCTCGCGGCTGGCCGGATTGGAGTCGATCACGACGTACTCCGTGCCCGCGGCGTGCAGGTCGCGCGTGACCTGGCGCCCGACGCGTCCGAAGCCGCAGATGATGTAGTGGTCGGAGAGCGCGTCGATCATCTTCTGCGTGCGCCGCTCGGCCAGGATCTCGCCGAGATGGCCGGCGACGAAGAACTCCGCGACCGTCACGAGGGCGTAGAAGAGCGTACCGACGCCGAAGACGATCAGCGCGACCCGGACGAGCTCCGCGCTGACGTTCGTCGGCGCCGGGATCGAGCCGACCGTCGCGATCGTGTCGAGCGACAGCACGAAGCCGTTCCAGGCGTTGTCGTCGGTCGTCAGGACGAACCCGAGCGTGCCCGCGACGAGCAGCACGCCGACCATCACGCCGAGCTGGCCGAGCCGGCGCGTGAACGCGAGCAGGTCCTGGCGCCCGCGCAGCCGCGGGCTCATCGTGGTGATCTCCTCGCCGGGCGCCATGGGCTGTCAGTAGTGATACGGCTCGCCGGCGAGGATCTTGTGGCCACGGTACAGCTGCTCGAGCAGCACGACGCGCGCGAGCTGGTGCGGGAGCGTGAGCGCGCCGAGCGAGAAGCGGTGGTCGACGCCGTCGAGGTCCAGCCCGAGCGGCCCGCCGACGACGAAGCAGACGTCGCGGCCGGCCTGCCGGCGGTCCTCGAGGAAGCGGCTGAACGCGATCGAGTCGAGCTGGTCTCCCCCGCGATCGAGGAGCGACACGAACGCCCGCTCGGGGATGCGCGCGGCGATGCGCTCCTCCTCGCGGACCTCGATCATCTCGACCCGCGCGTGACGGGCGATGAGCTTGAGGTAGTGCTGCACGTCGTCGGCGTAGGGCGGGCGCAACCGCCCGACGGCAAGGACGATCAGGCGCACGCTGCGATACTAGTCCCGCACATGGCTGACGAAAACGAGCCCGAGCGGCACATCAACATCCACTTCTCGCCCGAGATCATGGCGGGGCACTACGCGAACTTCGCGAACGTCTCCTTCTCGGACTACGAGTTCACGATCACCTTCGCGCGCGTCGATCACGAGATCGACGCCGAGGAGATCCCCGGCGTCGTCGTGTCGCGCCTGAACCTCTCGCCGAAGTTCCTGCGCGAGCTGGCCGACGCGCTCGAGGACTCGTGGTCGAAGTGGGCCACGCGCGAGGGCATCAAGAACCTGCCCGAGTTCGGCGGCGAGAGCAAGGCCGAGCCGCGCGAGCCGGACTGACGCGCCGGTCCGACGGGCCGCCGGTCAGGCGGCCGCGGCGCGCTCATATGCCACGCCCGCGCCGATCCGCTGCAGCGCGGAGGGATGCGTCGCCAGCAGCCGGGTGCGCCAGCGCGGCGGGTCGGGGTCGGCGAGGTTGCGCAGCGCGAGGTGCTGCCAGAACGAGATGAACGCCTGCGGCCGATCGGTCGCGCGCAGGGCGAACGCGTCCGCGCGCGCCTCGATCGCGCGGCTGTGCTGGTTGGCGATCAGGGTCGTCGCCGTCGCGACGATCACCCCGCTCAGGGCGAGCGCCGGCAGGATCGCCGGCCCGGCGACGTCCCCGGCGGGTGCCATGCGCTCGGTCAGCCGGGCGACCGCGAGCGTGGCGAACGGCGCGACGATCGCCAGGTACGCGAGCCCCATCCGCACGTCGTCGTAGCGCACGTGCGCGAGCTCGTGGGCGACGACGAGCCGCAGCTCGTCGCGCGAGAAGCCCTCGATCAGCGTGTCGAAGAGGACCACGCGCTTCGTCGATCCGAGCCCGGTGACGTACGCGTTGGCGGCCGTCGTGCGACGGCTCGCGTCGGTCTCGTAGACCTCCCCCACCTCGACGCCGGCCGCGCGCGCGAGCTCGAGCACGTCCGAGCGCGGCTCGCCCTCGGGCAGCGGCTCGAACGTGTTGAAGAGCGGGTCGAGGACGACCGGGCCGGCGTAGATCGCGAGGACGCCGGAGGCGACGACCGCGGCCGAGCCGGGCAGCCACCAGTGGCGCGGGAAGCGGCGGGCGAGCGCGACGGCGCCGGCCGCACCAACTCCGGCGACGAGCGACCCGATCGCCTGCGACACGCCGACGTCGCGCGCGTATCCGCCCCATCCCTGCGTCATCAGCCCGTACGCACGGGCCCGGCGGCGACCGGCGACCTTCAGCGGCAGGACCGCCGCCGAGATCGCCGCCGACAGCGCCGCGCCGCCGAGCGCCGCGGCGAGCAGCGGTCGCTCGAACGGCCCCGCGAGCCGGCGCGGCGGACGCGCGACGAGCAGCGCGAGCACGCCGAGCTGCACCGCCAGCGCGCCGCCGTACAGCGCGAGCTGCGGGCGGTTGTAGGCATGCGCACGCTCGACGTCCGAGGCGCTGAAGTACGATTCCTCGACGACGGGAGCAGGCTCGAGGACGTCCTCCCGAGGTCGCAACACCACCACCGCCACCTCCGCAACCACGACCGCGGCGGCGACCGCCACTGACCAGCGAAGGCGTGCCCGGTCCACGATCCAACTGTACGAGATGCAGGTCGCGATCCTCTCCGACATCCACGGCAACCGCCACGCCTTCGAGGCGGTGCTCGCCGACGCCGCGGACGCCGGCGCCGAGGAGATGTGGTGCCTCGGCGACCTCGTCGGGTACGGCGCGGAGCCGGATGCGTGCGTCGAGCTGGCGCGCCGCCATGCGGCGATCTGCCTCGCCGGCAACCACGACCTCGGCGTGACCGGTGAGATCGGCCTCGACGAGTTCTCCACCGGCGCGGCGCTCGCCGCGCGCTGGACGCAGGAGACGATCTCGGCCGCGAACCTCGAGTTCCTGTCCGCGCTGCGCCCGGCGGGCGAGGAGTCCGGCATCGGCCTCTACCACGCGAGCCCGCGCGACCCGGTCTGGGAGTACGTGCTGAGCGCCCTGCTCGCCGAGCTGTGCTTCGACGTGCAGAGCCAGCGCGTCGCGCTCATCGGCCACTCGCACGTCGCGCTGTCGTTCGTGCGGCCCGAGAACGACGTCGCGACCGGCGAGCCGCGCCGCGACGGCGACGAGCTCGACGTCGGGATCGGCGAGTGGCTGCTGAACCCCGGCTCCGTGGGCCAGCCGCGCGACGGCGATCCGCGCGCCGCGTGGCTCATGCTCGACCTCGACGCCCAGCGCGCGCGCTGGCACCGCGTCGAGTACGACATCGCGGGCGCCGCGGCCGCGATCCGCGCCGCGCGGCTGCCAGATTCGCTCGCCGAGCGCCTCGGGTACGGTCAGTGACGATGCGCCGGGCGCTTCCCCACGTCATCGCACTGCTGCTGGGCGCGGGTGCGGCGCTGCTCGTCGCCTGCGGCGGCGGCGGCACGAAGGGCGGCATCCCGGCCGCCAGCGCGGGCGAGCTGAAGAGCGAGCTCGCGTCGCTGCAGAGCACGGTGCAAAACGGCCACTGCGACCAGGTCGGCTCGCAGCTCAAGGACGTCGACAGCGAGATCGCCGGGCTCCCTGGGACGGTCGACGAGCGGCTTCGCAGCAGCCTGCGCAACGCCAGCGAGCTGCTGCGCACGACGGCGCTGGACCAGTGCGACAAGACGACGAAGACGACGCAGACCGTCACGACGCAGACGCAGACGCAGACCCAGACGCAGCCGACCGACACGCAGACGCAGACACAGCCCACGCAGACCTCCACCGTCCCGTCGCAGACGACCACCACACCGCCCACCGCGACCCAGCCCACGACGACGGCGACCAACCCGGCGGCGCCCCCGGTCGCGCCACCGCCGCCACCGCCGCCGCCGGTGACGCCGCCCGCCACGACGCAGCCGGCTCCGGGCAGCGGCGGCGGCGCGACCCCGGGGATCCAGCGATGAGCGCGCCGCTGATCGCGGGGCGCTACGAGCTCGGCGAGCGCCTCGGCTACGGCGGGATGTCGACCGTGCAGGTCGCGCTGGACCGCCGCCTCGAGCGCCAGGTCGCGGTCAAGCTGCTCGCCGAGCATCTCGCCGACGACAGCCAGTTCATCTCGCGCTTCAAGCGCGAGGCGTTGTCGGCGGCGCGGCTCGTGCACCCGAACATCGTGCAGGTCTTCGACTTCGGCCAGGACCAGGCGAGCGGGCGCTACTACATCGTCATGGAGTACATCAAGGGCCGCTCGGGCGCGGAGATCCTGCGCGAGGAGGTCCGGCTCGGCGTCGGCGACACGCTCGAGCTCGTCGACGGCGCGTGCCGCGGGCTCGCCCACGCGCATCGCATGGGCGTCATCCACCGCGACGTCAAGCCCGGCAACATCCTGCGCTCCGACGACGGGGCCGTGAAGCTCGCCGACTTCGGGATCGCGAAGGCGATGGCCGGCGACACGTCGCAGATCACCCAGGCGGGATCCGTGCTCGGGACCGCGGCCTACCTCGCGCCCGAGCAGGCGTCCGGCCACGAGGTCGGCCCGGCCGCCGACCTGTACGGCCTCGGGGTCGTGACCTACCAGCTGCTCGCCGGGCGGCTGCCCTACGACGCCAACTCGCTGACCGAGCTCGCGCTCATGCAGCAGCGCGCGTACCCGGTGCGCCTGGACGACATCGCGCCGGAGGTGCCGGCGGCGCTCGCGGTCGCGGTCGAGCTCGCGCTGTCGCTCGAGCCGCGGGAGCGCTACGCGAGCGCGGAGGAGATGCGGCGCGCGCTGCACGCCGGCGCGAGCGGGATCGCCCCCGCCCAGGGAGCGCCGCCGACGGCCGCGACGTCGCTGCTCTCGCGCCCCGAGGAGACCGCCGCGACGCGGG
The DNA here is from genome assembly GCA_036271815.1 of Solirubrobacteraceae bacterium. Taxonomy (GTDB): domain Bacteria; phylum Actinomycetota; class Thermoleophilia; order Solirubrobacterales; family Solirubrobacteraceae; genus CADCVQ01. Next base: position 31,196 of record DATAZX010000030.1, on the reverse strand, counting down.
CCGTGCCGAGCGCGCGCCGGCTGCAGCCGCAGCCCTCGCGCACGCCGCCGCCGGTCCCCTACTACGACCCGGTGCTCGACGAGCCCGAGCGCGAGCGCCGCCGCGAGCCGACCCGCCGGCGCAGCGGGCGCACCGTGCTGCTCGTGCTGGTGGCCGGCATCGTCGCGGCGCTGCTCGCGTTCGCGTACGGCAACTCGACCGGCGGCGCGAACGGCGTGCGGATCACCGACGTCAACGGCTCCACCGTCAGCAAGATCGTCGATCAGATGAACCAGCTGATCGACGACAACACGCGCTGACCGCCGCGAGCGCGTCCAGCGGCTCACTAGCCTGAGTCGCATGAGCTCCTCTCTCCTTCCCACCCGCACGCTGGGTCCCGGCGGGCCGCAGGTCGGCGCGATCGGCCTCGGCTGCATGGGCATGTCGTGGGCCTACAACCCCGAGGATCGCGACGACGAGCGCTCGATCGCGGTCATCCGCCACGCGCTGGACATCGGCGTCACGCTGATCGACACGGCCGACGTCTACGGCCCGTTCACCAACGAGCAGCTCGTCGGCCGCGCGCTTGAGGGCCGCCGCGACGACGCGATCCTCGCGACGAAGTGCGGTCTGGAGGCGGTCTCCGTCCAGCCGATGCAGATCGCCCGCAACGGGCGGCCCGAGCACGTGCGCGAGGCGATCGACGCGTCGCTGCGGCGCCTGGGCACCGATCGCGTCGACCTCTACCAGCTGCACCGCGTCGACCCCGAGGTGCCCGTCGAGGAGACGTGGGGCGCGATGGCCGAGGTCGTCGCGGCGGGCAAGGCGCGGGCGATCGGGATGTCCGAGGCGAGCGTCGAGGAGCTCGACGCGGCGCACGCGATCCACCCCGTCGCCTCGCTGCAGTCGGAGTTCTCGCTGTGGGAGCGCGGGCCGGTCGCAAACGGCGTGCTCGACTGGTGCCGGCGCCACGACGCCGCCTTCATCCCGTTCTCGCCGCTGGGGCGCGGCTTCCTCACGGGCCATGTCACGCAGGCGACCATCACCGAGGGCGACATGCGCGCGACGAACCCGCGCTTCGCCCCGGCGGCGATGGACGAGAACGTCGCGATCGTCGATCGCGTCCGCGCCGTCGCCGCGCGCCACGACGCGACCCCGGGTCAGGTCGCACTCGCGTGGCTGCTCGCGCAGTACGAGGGGATCGTTCCGATCCCCGGCACGCGCCGCGTCGAGCGGCTCGCGGAGAACGCCGGCGCCGGGCGGCTGGCGCTGTCGGCGGACGACCTCGCCGAGCTCGACGCGCTGCCGGCGCCGGCGGGCGCGCGCTACGCGGTCTGAGCGGCGCCGCCTGCGGCCGGGGCCGCCCCGGCGCGCAGCGCCGCGGCGCGCTCGGCGAGCGTCCCGGACGCGATCGCGCCGCGCAGGTCGGCCATCAGCCGCGCGAGGTACGCGAGGTTGTGGACCGTGAGCAGGCGCAGCGCGGTCAGCTCGCGCTGGCGCAGCAGGTAGCGCAGGTAGCCGCGCGTGTGGCCGGCCTCGCACGAGGGGCACGGGCAGCCCTCCATGATCGGCTCGCGCGACTGCTTCCAGCGCGCGGCGGTGAGGTCGACGCGCCAGCGCCGCTCCGGCTCGGGGACGAGCGCGACGCCGTGACGGCCCAGGCGCGTCGGCATCGCGCAGTCGAACGTGTCGATCCCGAGCTCGACGCCGCGGATGAGGTCGTCGACGTCGCCGATGCCGAGCAGGTGGCGCGGTCGCGCCTCGTCGATGCCCGAGATCGCCCACGACACGACCTCGTACATCTGTGGCTTGTCGGCACCGAGCGAGCCGCCGATCGCGATCCCGTCGACGGGACGCGCGGCGACCTCCTGCGCGGAGGCGATCCGCAGGTCCTCGTGGACGCCGCCCTGGACGATCCCGTAGACGAGCTGGTCGCGCGGGCCGTGCTGCTCGTGCCACGTCAGGCAGCGGTCGAGCCAGCGGTGCGTGCGCTCGGTCGAGCGGGCCGTGTAGTCGCGATCGACGTTCAGCGGCGTGCACTCGTCGAAGACGAGCGCGAGGTCCGAGCCGAGCGCCGCCTGGACCTGCATCGAGGTCTCGGGTCCCATGAAGCGCTCGCCGCCGTCGACGTAGGAGCGAAAGCGCACGCCGTCCTCCTCGATCGCCAGGACCCGTCCCATGCGGTTCGCGCCCGACGGCGCGCGGCCCTTGATCTCGTCGGCGACCGTGCCGTGGCCCATCGAGAAGACCTGGAATCCGCCCGAGTCGGTGACGATCGGCGCGCGCCACGCCATGAACTCGTGCAGCCCGCCGAAGTGCGCCACGAGCTCGGGGCCGGGGTCGAGCATGAGGTGAAACGTGTTGCCGAGGACCATGTCGTAGCCGAGCGCGGCGACCTCGCGCGGCTCGAGCCCCTTGACCGTCCCCTTCGTCGCGAGCGGCACGAACGCGGGCGTGCGCACGGCGCCGTGGGCGGTGCGCAGGATCCCGGCGCGGGCGCCGGACCCGGGGTCGCGGTGCAGGATCTCGAAGGCGTCCATCGTGCCGGGCACCCTACGAGCAGTCGGGAGCGCCGCGCCGGGTCAGTGCTTGCAGCAGGAGAAGCCGGCGCCCTCGAGGACGCGGTCCCAGGCGCCGCCGAGCAGCGCGAGCTCCTCGGGGGTGAAGCGATCGAGGAACAGCGCGCGGACGCCGGCGAGGTGGGTGACGCGCGCGGCCGCGAGCTTCGCGCGGCCGGGCGGCGTGAGCTTGGCGAACTGGCCACGGGCGTCGTCGTTGCAGGCGACGCGCTCGATCAGGCCCTCGCGCGCGAGCCGGTCGACGAGCCGCGTCAGCCCGCTGCGGCTGAGCAGGATCGAGGACGCGAGATCGCACATGCGCATCCGCTCGTCCTCCGCGTCGGCGAGGTACATGAGCACCTCATACGAGCTCAGCTGCAGCCCGTGCGCGGCCTCGAGCTGCGCGTCGAGCGCCTTCGCCATCGCGGCGTGGGCGCGCAGCATGCCGCGCCACGCGCGCAGCTCCAGAGCGTCGAGGAGGCGGGCGTCGGGGGCGCTGGTTGTCGTCGCCATCCACACCACGATAGAACATTCTGATTGCACGCACAACGAAACGCGCCGGCCGCGCCAGGGCCTTCGGACATCCGTCCGCGGTGGCGCTCGAGGTGCTAAGGCGATCGCCCCGGGATGACGATGGATGCCGTGCCTTTCGCCCCCGCGAAAGGGCCCGCTGGCGGCTCGTCCTCCTGGACGGGCCGCCGTGCGCGGCCCTCCGGGCGCAGCGGCGAGTACCGTGATCGCGATGTCCGTTCGCAAGTGCAGCGCGCAGCCACCCGCGTGACCGCGGAGCCGCTCGTGCACGTCGTCCGCGAGGCCGCGGGCGAGCCCGCCGGCGCGCTCGTGCTGCTGCACGGCCGCGGCGCCGACGAGCACGATCTGCTGCCGGTCCTCGAGGTGCTCGATCCGCAGCGGCAGATGGTCGGGCTGACGCCGGGAGCGCCGCTGCCCGGCCCCGGCGGTGGGCGCTGGTGGTATCAGGTGCCGCGCGTCGGCCACCCTGATCCAGGCACGTTCCACGCCACCTACGCGCAGCTGACCGCCTTCCTCGACGGCTGGCTCGCCGAGCGCGAGATCCCGTGGGAGCGCACGGTCCTCGGCGGCTTCTCGATGGGCTGCGTGATGTCCTACGCCACCGGGCTGGGCCCGGGTCGGCCGTCGCCGGCGGGCATCCTCGCGATGAGCGGGTTCGTCCCGACGGTCGAGGGCTGGGCGGCGGAGCTCGGCGATCGCGCAGGCCTGCCGGTCTTCGTCACGCACGGCGCGCGCGACCCGGTGATCTCCGTCGACTTCGCCCGCGACGCCGTCGCGCGGCTGCGGACCGCCGATCTCGACGTTGCGTACCACGAGCACGGCGGCGGCCACCACATCGATCCCGCGACCGTGCCGCTCATGCGGGCGTGGGTCGACGCGCGCCTCGCGTAGGCTGAGCGCCCATGGAGAACGGCCCCGACCAGTACGAGCGGACCCTCTACGCCCATCTCGAGGTCAACCCGAAGTCCTGGGCCGCGCTGCGGCTGCGCGGCGTCGACGAGCAGACCCCGCTGGAGCTGGACTTCGAGTTCACCGCGCCGGGCGAGGCCGAGACCCGCGAGCTGATGCGCTTTCTGCGCACGACGACGGACTACGAGTTCAAGGGCGGCGCGCGCAACGAGGCCGACGGCACGCAGCGCTGGATGGTGATCGGCACCACGTCGCCGATGAAGCTCTCGCTCGGCATCCTCAACGCCTGGGTGACCGAGATGACCGGCCACGGCCGCGACCACGGACCCGCCGTGTTCGACGGCTGGGGCGCGCGGACGCCCGAGTCCGCGATGGACGCCCCGTCCGGCCAGGCAAGCGGCCTGATCGCGCGCCTGGGTCGCCGGCGCCGCGCCTGAGCGGGTCACCGCCCGCCGGCGGGCACTCGCTCCAGCATCGTGCGCGGCGCCGAGCTGCGCCTACCGGGTGAGCCGGGCCGCTTGTCAGCCCAGGCTCGAGGCGAGCGCGGTCAGCGCCGGCATGACGAGCACGGCGACCGCGGTCCCGATCGGCGCCGTCAGAGCAGGCTCGAGACCAGCGCGCCGATCGCGGTCAGCGCCAGCACGACGAGCACGGCGCGCTCGTGACGCTCGCCGCCGAGCAGCGCGAAGCCGCGGCGGCCCGCGACCTGACCGGCGAGCGCGGCCGCCAGCAGCGCGACGAGGCCGCGCGGCACGACGAACGTGCCCGCGACGAGCAGCACCGCGGCGCTGAGCGCCGCGAGCGCGACGAAGACGGCGGCGAGCGTGTCGCGCAGCTGCTCCGGCGAGGCCCTGCGCGCGACGAGCAGCAGGATCAGCGGCGGGCCGCTCAGCGACGTCGCCGTGCTGAGCGCGCCGGAGCCGAGCCCCGCCGCGGCGGTCATCAGGGGCCGCGCCGGGCGCAGTCCCGGGGCCGGCACGTCGCCGGGACGGCCGCCGCGGACAGCCGATGCGCCAGCGCGGCCGCCGCCACCGTCCCGATCCTCCCGATCCTCCGTCGCAGACGAGGACGACGGCGCTTCGACGGCCGGCCCCGACGCGGTGGCGCGGGCGCGCAGCCGCAGCCCGAGCGCTCCCAGGACGCAGACGGCGACGCAGACCGACAGCACCCGATCGGGCAGCTCGCGCAGCGCCACCGCACCGAGCACGAGGCCGGGCACGGACCACGCGACGAGCCCAAGCGCCTCGCCGGCGAGCACCCGCGGCACGCGGCGCTCGGTCGCCAGCGTCAGCGAGCTGAGCTCGATGCCGAGCAGCGCGCCCGCGCTGACCGCCTCCTGCGGCCCGAGCAGGCCGAACAGGATCGGCGCCGTGACCATCGCGAAGCCGAACCCGGTCGCGGACTGCAGCCCGGCGCCGACGAGCACCGCCAGCGCGGCGGCCGCGATCGTCACGCGATCCTCGCGGCGCGGCGCGGTCTCACGATCCTCCCCGCGCGGCGCTTGAGCCGAGTTGCGCCACGAGCTCGCTCGGCACGGCGCTGCGTCACACGGTCCTCCCCGCGCGGCGCTCGGCGGCCGCGACCGGCCGCCGCGTCACGCCGCCGGCGGCTCACGCACGAGCAGCGAGCGGCCGGTCATCTCCGGCGGCTGCGCGATGCCGAGCAGCTCGAGAGCAGTCGGGGCGACGTCGGCGAGGATCGCGCCGTCGGTGCGCAGCGCCGCGCCCTCGACCGTGACGACGACCGGCACCGGGTTCAGCGAGTGCGCGGTGTTCGGCGAGCCGTCGGGTTCCAGCATGTGGTCGGCGTTGCCGTGGTCGGCGGTCACGATCAGTGCGCCGCCGCCGCCCTGCACGACCTCGACGATCCGCGCCAGGCACGCGTCGACGGTCTCGATCGCGGTGACCGCGGCCGCGATCACGCCGGTGTGTCCGACCATGTCCGGGTTGGCGAAGTTGATCAGCCCGAAGCGAAACCGCTCCTCGCTCCACGCGCCGACGAAGGCGTCCGTCGCGGCGCGCGCGCTCATCTGCGGCTCGAGGTCGTAGGTCGGGACGTCGCGCGGGGAGGGCACGAGCTCGCGCCGCTCGCCGTCCTCGGGCCGCTCCTTGCCGCCACCGAAGAAGTAGGTCACATGCGGGTACTTCTCGGTCTCGGCGACGTGCAGCTGACGGCCGCCCGCGTCCGCGACGACGCTGGGCAGCGTGACGGTCGGGCGTTGCGAGACGAACGCGATCGGATGGCGGCTCGCCGCGCCGCCGTAGTCGGTGAGGGTCGTGTAGCGGTCGATCGGCGGCGTGCCGCGGCGGTCGAGGCCCGGGCACTCGGGCGCGGCGAGCGCTGCGCTCAGCTCGCGCATGCGATCGGGGCGGAAGTTGAACGCGATCACGGAGTCGCCCGGGCGGATCGCGCCGTCCTCGCCCACGCGCGTCGCCGCGACGAACTCGTCGGTCTCGCCGCGCTCGTAGGCGGCCTGGACGGCGGCGACCGCGGTCGGCGCCTGGTGCTCGGCCACGCCGCGCACGATCACGTCGTACGCGCGCTGGACGCGCTCCCAGCGGTTGTCGCGATCCATCGCGAAGTAGCGCCCGACGACGCTCGCGACGCGGGCAGCGGTCCGGCCCGTCGCGTTCGCCGCGGCGCACCAGCCCTCGACGGTCGCGAGGTAGCCGGTGCCGCCGTGCGGCAGCGTGTCGCGCCCGTCGGTGATCGCATGGATGACGAGCTCCGCCACCCCGACCCGGGCCGCCGTCTCGATCAAGGCGCCGACGTGCTCGATGCTCGCATGCACGCCGCCGTCGGAGACGAGGCCGATCAGGTGCACGCGCGGCGCGGCGCGCATCGCGGCGAGCAGCACCTCGTTGGCGCCGAAGTCGGGCTGCCGGGCGGCCTCGTCGATCAGCGTCAGGTCCTGCTTGACGATCGCGCCCGCGCCGAGGTTGAGGTGCCCGACCTCGGAGTTGCCCATCTGGCCTTCCGGCAGGCCGACGGCCGGCCCGCAGGCGGTCAGCGTCGTGTGCGGGTAGCGCGCCCAGAGCGCGTCGAAGACCGGCGTCCGCGCGAGCGACACGGCGTTGCCCGGGCCGTCCGGCGCCAGGCCCCACCCGTCGAGGATGACGAGGCAGACGGCGGGCACGCCGGGCCGGTCCGTCACGCGCCCGTGGCCGCCCCGACGATCGTCGAGAACGGCTCGGCCTCGAGCGAGGCGCCGCCGACGAGCGCTCCGTCGACGTCGGGCAGCGCGAGCAGCTCCGCCGCGTTCTTCGCGTTCACCGAGCCGCCGTAGAGCACGCGCACGACGTCGGCCGCGGCCGGCGCCTTGTCGCCGACGAGCGCGCGCACGAACGCGCATGCGTCCTGCGCCTGCTCGAGGGTCGCGACCTTGCCGGTGCCGATCGCCCAGATCGGCTCGTAGGCGATCGTGACCGCCGCGATCTGCTCCTGCGTGAGGCGCTCGAGCCCCTCCTGGACCTGGTGGCGCAGCTTGCGCTCGGTGTCGCCGCGCTCGCGCTCGTCCTCGGTCTCGCCGACGCAGAGGATCGGGTGCAGCCCGGCCTCGAGCGCGACCACGAGCTTGTGCGACAGCGCCCTGTCGGTCTCGTTGAAGTACTCGCGGCGCTCGGAGTGGCCGAGCACGACGCCGTGCGTGTCGAGCTCGGTCAGCATCGCGGCCGAGACCTCGCCGGTGTAGGCGCCGTGCGATGCCTCGTGCATGTTCTGGGCGAAGACCTCCACGCGCGAGCCGCGCGTGGAGTCGACCATCGCCTGCAGCGCTGTGAACGGCACGCAGATCGCGACGTCGACGCCGTCGACCGACGAGACGCGCGGCAGCAGCGCCTGGATGAAGTCCTCGGCCTCGGCGACCGTCTTGTGCATCTTCCAGTTGCCGGCGATGAACGGCGTGCGGGCTATGAGAGCACCTCCAGTCCGGGGAGCTTCTTGCCCTCGAGCAGCTGCAGCGACGCGCCGCCGCCCGTCGACATGTGCGTGACCTGGTCGTCGAGCCCGAACTGCGCGAGCGCGGCGGCGCTGTCGCCACCGCCCACGACCGTGACGGCGTCGGTCGCCGCAACCGCCTCGGCGACCGCGCGCGTGCCGGCGGCGAACGGCGCCAGCTCGAACGCGCCCATCGGGCCGTTCCAGAACACCGTGCCGGCGCTCGCGATCTCGGCGGCGTACAGGGCGGCGGTCTTCGGGCCGATGTCGAGGCCCATGAGCCCCTCCGGCACGTCGATCTCGTCGCAGGCGATCGCCTCGGTGTCGGCCGAGAACCTCGCGCCGAGCACGTGGTCGACCGGCAGGCGCAGCTTGCCGCCCGACGCCGCGAGCGCGCGCGCGGCGGGCTCGATGCCGGCCTCCTCGCACAGCGAGGCGCCGACCGCGTGGCCCTGGGACCGAAAGAACGGGTAGCTCATCGCGCCGCCGATGAGGATCGTGTCGGCGACCTTCAGGAAGGCGTCGATGACGCCGATCTTGTCGGTCACCTTCGCGCCGCCGACGATCGCGACGAGCGGGCGGCCGGGGTTCGCGAGGATCCCCGTGAGCGTCTGCACCTCGCGCTGCAGCAGCCGTCCGGCCGCGGAGCGCTGCACGTGCGCGACGACGCCGACCGTCGATGCGTGCGCGCGATGCGCCGCGCCGAAGGCGTCGTTGACGTAGAAGTCCGCGAGCGCGCCGAGCCGGGCCGACAGCTCGGAGTCGTTCTTCGTCTCGCCCTGCTCGTAGCGGATGTTCTCGAGCATCACGACGTCGCCGTCGGGCACGTGGTCGAGGTCCGGCGCGAGCTGGACCTCCGTGCCCAGCAGCTCGGCGAGGTGGTCGGCGCACGGCTTCAGCGAGAACTCCGGCTCGCGGTCCTTCGGGCGCCCGAGGTGCGAGACGAGCAGCAGCCGCGCGCCGGCGGCGCGCAGCTGCACGATCGTCGGCAGCGCGGCGCGGATGCGCGCGTCGTCGGTGACGACGCCGTCCGCGAGCGGCACGTTGAAGTCGACGCGGACGAGCCCGCGCAGCCCGCTGACGTCGCCGAGGTCGTCCAGCGTCCTCACTTACAGAACCTGCTGGATGACGTCGACGCAGCGGTTCGAGTAGCCCCACTCGTTGTCGTACCAGCTGACGACCTTCACGAGCGTGCCCTGCATGACGCTCGTCAGCAGCCCGTCGACGATCGACGAGTGCGGGTTGCCGGCGATGTCGCTGGAGACGATCGGATCGGTCGTGTACTGCAGGATGCCCTCGAGCGGGCCGGCGGCGGCCGCGGCGAAGGCGGCGTTGACCTCCTCGACGCTCGTCTCCCGGGCGGCGACGAACGTGAGGTCGACCATCGAGCCCGTCGGGACGGGGGCGCGGACGGCGAAGCCGTGCAGGCGGCCGTTGAGCTCGGGCAGCACGAGGCCGACGGCCTTCGCGGCGCCGGTCGACGTCGGGACGAGGTTCATCGCGGCCGCGCGCGCGCGGCGCAGGTCGTTGTGCGGGCCGTCCTGGAGGTTCTGGTCGGCGGTGTACGCGTGGATCGTCGTCATCAGGCCGTGCTGGATGCCGACCGCCTCGTGGACGACCTTCGCGAACGGCGCCAGGCAGTTGGTCGTGCAGGACGCGTTGGAGATGACGTCGTGCGAGTTCTTGTCGTAGAGATCGAAGTTCACGCCGAGCACGACCGTGATGTCCTCGTCCGTCGCGGGCGCGGACACGATGACCTTCTTCGCGCCGGCGGTGAGGTGCTTGGCAGCACCCGCGCGCTTGGTGAAGAAGCCGGTCGACTCGAGCACGACGTCGACGCCGAGGTCGCCCCAGCCGAGCTGCTCGGGATCGCGCTCGGCCTTGACGACGATCTTCTTGCCGTCGACGACGAGCGCGTCGCCCTCGAGCTCGATCGTGCCCGGGTACGGACCGAGGATCGAGTCGTAGCGCAGGAGGTGCGCCAGCGTCGCCGGGCTCGTGAGGTCGTTGACGGCGACCCACTCGATGTCGGCGTCCGCCGCTTGCGCGGCGCGGAACACGTTACGGCCGATGCGGCCGAAGCCGTTGATTCCAACGCGTACGGGCATTCTCGATACGTCCTTCCTCGGGGGTTTCGAACTCGCTGCGAGGCGGGCGAGGTCCTCCCCGCCTCGCTCGGGAGCGGGAAATCTAGTGGTTCGCGTCGGGGCGCGCCCTGCGGCGAGCCCGGCGTCGCTACGCGCGCGAGCGCGTGTGCACTAGCGTTCGCGAGCCGTGGCGCGCCGGTGCGTGCTCACCCCAACCGAACATAGGCATGGTCCGATGACCGACCCCGAAGCGCCGCGCAAGCCCGCCACGAGCGTGCGCAACGTCGGCGCCGTCGCCGCGATGGGCGACGACGCCAAGGGCGATCCCGACTTCGCGCGGGTCGCGCTGCGGCTGTTCGCGACGACGGACGCCGGTGACCGCGTGCTCGATCCGCAGGAGATCTCGACGAGCCTGCAGATCGAGCGCTCCAAGCTCGCCGGGCTCGAGCTCTCGGTGCAGATGTCGCTGCGGCTGCGTGCCGCGCCGAGCGGAGCCCGCCTCGAGGCGTGGCGGCGGATCGCGGCCGAGCTCGCGGTGCGCGGCATCGAGACCGATCCCGAGACATTGCACGCGCTCGGCTTCGCGCTCGTGCCCGACGAGCAGATCAAGGCCGCGCAGGCGCTGGCAGCACGCTGACGTCGTCGGGGGCTGCTCGGCGTCCGGCTCCCGCGACGCGAGCCGACTCGCGCCGATCGTCGCCACGCGGACGACGGGGACGGCTCGGCGTGCGACTCCCGCGGCGGGAGCGGGCTCGCGCCGATCGTCAGCGCCGATGGTTACGCGGCTATTCGGCGTCGGGTGCCGAGGGCGTCAGGAGGCTCGCGCCGATCGCGCCGCCGAGGTCGCCGAGCTCGGCGACCAGGACCGCCGGCGGGCGGTGGTCGTTGAAGAGGTGCGGGAGCATCGCGGCCGCGATGCGGTCGGCGTAGGGCTTGCCGAGCCGGATCCCGAGGCCGCCGCCGAGGATGACGAGGTCGACGTCGAGCACGTTGACGACCGACGCGACGCCCGCGCCCAGCGCCTTGACGGCGTGGTCGATGAGCTTGTGCGCGAGCGGGTCCTTGCGCTCGAGCGCCGCCGCCCAGATGCCGCTCGTCAGGCGCTCGCGCCCCCGCTTGCGGGCGATCTTGAAGAGGTCCGTGTCGCTGCCGTCGCGATGCAGGTCGCGGGCGCGCTGCTCGAGCGCGCCGCGACCGGCGTAGGCCTCCATGCAGCCGTGGCGCCCGCACGGACAGCGCAGGCCGTCGTGCATCTGCACGCAGACATGGCCGATCTCGCCGGCCGCGCCGACGCCGACCCAGGGCCTGCCGTCGAGCACGATGCCGCCACCGACGCCGGTCCCCCAGAAGACGCCGAGCGCGGAGTCGTGGTCGCGGCCGGCGCCGAGCTGGAACTCCGCGTCGGTGGCGACCTGGACGTCGTTGCCGAGCGCGACGCGCGTGCCGAGATCGGTGGCGAGCACCGTCGCGAGCGGGTAGGGCTCGATCCAGTCCGGCAGGTTGCTGGCGCTCGCCACCGTGCCTGCCCGGGCGTCGATCGAGCCGGGCGAGCCGACGCCGACGTGCGCGAGCTCGCTCGTCGCGACGCCGGCCGCGTCGGCCGCCTCGCGCATCGCGCCGGCGATCGCCGCGGCGACGTCGGCGGGGCCGCCGCTGGTCGGCGTCGGACGGCGCGCGTCGCCCAGCACCCGGTGCTCGGCGTCGACGACGACCGTCTGGATCTTCGTGCCGCCGAGATCGACGCCGCCGCGCCGCCGGCTCGCTGCGTCATCGCCGGTCATCGCCGTTCGTCAGCCCGCCTTGGCCGGGTCCGGATGGGCCTGCAGGATCTCCTCGCCGGCCTCGCCGGTGCGCACGCGGTAGGCCTCCTCGACGGCGACGACGAAGACCTTGCCGTCCCCCACGCCGCCCGTGCGGGCGTGCTTGAGGATCGTCTCGACGACGGTCCGCGTGTCACGGTCGGCGACCACGCACTCGATCTTCACCTTCGGGCGCAGGTAGTTCGTCAGCTCGGCGCCGCGATAGCGCTCGGTGACGCCCTTCTGGCGTCCCGATCCCTTGACCTCGCTGACCGACAGCGACGGGAAGCCCTGGACGAGCAGGTCGGCGCGGATCGGCTCGAAGGCCTCGTGGCGGATGAATGCGATCACCATCTTCATGCGGGTTTACCTCGAGGTCGGGGTCGGTCGGTCGGTGCGGTGCGGTGCGGTCATCGGTCCGGTGCTGCGGGTGTGGCGTCGGGTGCGGCGTGTCCGGTGCGGCGTGTGGCGTGTGGCGTGTCCGGTGCGGCGTGTCCGGTGCGGCGTGTGGCGTGTGGCGTGGGTTTGTATGCGGCGTGTAGCGGCGCGGTACGTGTGCGGCGTGTCGGTGCGGCGGGTGGCGTGGGTGCGTGTGCGGCGGCGTGTGGCGGGAGCGCACCGTATCCGACGCGGCGCCCCTGTCGGCCGCGATCGCTCGCTATCGCAGCACGGTCGCGCCGAGCGCGGTGCAGATCACCGCGAGCGCGATGACGCCGGCACCCGCTCCGCGACGCCCGTGCGTGAACAGCACGGTCCCCGCGAACGCGGCACCGAGCACCGCGAGGGGCACGAGCGCGCAGACGGCCGCGATGAGGTAGCCGATCGCCACCAGGCGCGGTGGGAGCTCCTGGGTGGACGGAGCGCCGGTCGAGTCGGTCGCCGCGACGGACCCCGGTTCGGGCTCGGCGTCGGGGTCTGGCTGCCCGTCGGGCTCCACGGCCGGCTCGGGCTGGGGGCGCGGTTCGGGCTCCGGCTCCGGCTGCGCGCGGGGATCGGACGGCACGGGCGGCTCAGCGCGCGCCGGCGACGAGCTCGACGCGCAGGCCGTCCGGATCGTGCAGATATCCGGCGTAGTATGTCGCGCCGTACTGCGGCCTCGGCGCCGGGGCGCTGTCCTCGCTGCCGCCGTGCTCGAGGCCAGCGGCGTAGCCGCCGTTGACCGCCGCGCGTCCCGCGGCGGCGATCGCGATGTGGCCGTAGCCCGGCGCCGGCGTGCGACCGCGCGCGACGATCCAGAACTCCTCGCTGTCGCGGCCGTAGGCGATCGCGCCGTCGCTCTCGAACAGGCGCCGGGCGCCAAGCGAGTAGAAGATCGCGTCGTAGAAGCGCGCCGAGCGCGCGAGGTCGGAGACCTCGAAGGCGACGTGGACGATCATCGCGCGAGCCGGCCGACGTCTCGGTGCGCGATCTCGACCACCACGTCGTCGCGCCCGCGGTAGCGCGATGCGAGCGCCTCGGCGATCGCGACCGAGCGATGACGCCCGCCGGTGCAGCCGATCGCGACGCCGAGATGGGCCTTGCCCTCGGCGATGTACTCGGGGATCAGGAAGTCGAGCAGCGGATCGAGGTGATCGTAGAACGCCTGCAACGTGCCCCCCTGGTCGATGTACTCGACGACCTGTGGATCGAATCCCGTGAGCGGGCGCAGCGCCGGCTCCCAGTGCGGGTTCGGCAAGAACCGCACGTCGATGACGGTGTCCGCATCGCGCGGCATGCCGTGCTTGTGGCCGAACGACGTGAACGTCAGGGCCAGCAGCGCACGCGTCTGGCGCGGCAGGAACTCGTCGATGACGCGACGGCGCAGCGTCGCGGCGCTGATGCCGCTCGTGTCGAGCACGAGGTCGGCGCGCGCCTTGAAGGGCTCGAGCGCGCTGCGCTCGGCGGCGATGCCCTGCGCGACGGAGCCGGTCGGGCTCAGCGGGTGGCGCCGCCGGGTCTCCTTGTAGCGGCCGAGCAGGGTGTCCTCGTCGGCGTCCAGGAACAGCACGTGGTGACCGACGCCGCGCGCCTTGAGGTCGTCGAGCACGTCCGAGAGCGCGTCGAACAGCTCGCCGCCGCGGACGTCGGAGACGACCGCCGCGCGTTCGACCTTCGAGCCCTCGTGCACGAAGAGGTCGACCAGTCCTCGGATCATCTCCGGCGGGAGGTTGTCGACGCAGAAGTAGCCCGTGTCCTCGAACACGTTCATGGCCGTCGACTTGCCGGCACCCGAGAACCCCGTGATGACGACGAGATCCTCGAGGCTCGAGGTGGACGCAGGCTCGTCGAGGACGCTCACGAGGGGGATTCTGGCGGGTCGCGCGGTCAGCAGCCCGCCGCCGCCCGCGATCGTGGCGCTGCCGGCGGGGTGACATCCACGTCGCGCCAGACGTCAGCCCGACGTTCGGTTGAGGTAGGCGTAGACGTCGCGGGCGATCTTCGAGGGCATGCCGGGCGCCGCCTCGAGCGCCTCGCGCGACGCATTCAGCACGGATTCCGGCGAGCCGAAGTGCTTGAGCAGGGCGCGCTTGCGCTTCGGGCCGACGCCCGGCAGGCCGTCGAGCACGGACTCCGTCATCTGGCGGTCGCGCCGCTGGCGGTGATGGGTGATCGCGAAGCGGTGCGCCTCGTCGCGCACGCGCTGCAGCAGCTGCAGCTCCGGCGTGTCGTGGGCGAGCAGCAGCGGCTCGTGGCGGCCCGGGACGAAGACCTCCTCGACGCGCTTGGCGAGGCTGATGACGGTCACGCCCTTCGCGACGAAGCCCTGCAGCGCCCGCAGGCCGGCGGACAGCTGTCCCGGCCCGCCGTCGATGACGATGAGGCTGGGAAGCGTCGCGAAGGACTCGTTGCGCTTGGGGTCGTTGGGGCTGAGGTCCTGCTCGGACTCCCAACGGGCGAGCCGCCGCCCGAGCACCTCCCCCATGGCGAGGAAGTCGTCGGGCACCCCCTCCTGCGTGGAGCGCACGTTGAAGCGCCGGTAGTCGCCCTTCTTCGGCGCCCCGGCCTCGAAGACGACCATCGACGCGACCGTGTTCGTGCCCATCAGGTTGGAGATGTCGAAGCACTCGATGCGCAGCGGCAACGCGTCCATGTCGAGCGCGCGCTGCAGCCCGTCGAGCGCCTCGACGCGCTGCTGGCGGCGACGCTCGTCCTTCAGGCGCTCCTGGTCGAGCGCGAGCCGCGCGTTGCGCTCGGCGAGCTCGAGGATGCGGCGCTTGTCGCCGCGCTCGGCGGCACGGACCTCCACCCTCGCCCCGCGTCGCGTCGCCAGCGCCTCCCCGAGCGCCGGCGCCTCGTCGCCGACCTCGAGCTGGACGATGACCTGCGCCGGGATCGCCATCGTCGCGTCGTAGTACTGGAGGATGAACTCGACCGCGACGTCGCCGAGGTCGCGCCCGGCCTCGTTGGAGAGGTAGAAGGACTGGCGATCGGACAGCACGCCGTCGCGCACCTGGAAGACCTGCGCGTTGGCGTCCGTGCCGTCGACGGCGATCGCGATCGCGTCGAGCGTGCCGACCGCCTCGTTCGCCACGCGCTGGCGCTCGAGCAGGCTCCTGACCGCTCTGAGGCGGTTGCGCTCGAGCGCGGCCTGCTCGAACTCCTCGTCCGCGCTGGCCTCCTTCATCCTGCGCTCGAGGTCGCGCTCGATCTGGCGATAATGACCGGAGAGGAAGTCGATGACCCCGTCGATCGCCTGGCGGTACTCGTCCTTGGTCTGGTGGCCGACGCAGGGCGCGCCGCAGCGCTTGATGTAGTAGTCCAGGCACGGCGATCCGCTGCGCCGGCCGGGCTCGGGTGCCGGGCACGAGCGGAACGCGAACACCTTCTGCAGCAGGTCGAGCGTGCCACGGACCTTCTTGGCGTTGGAGTACGGACCGAAGTAGGCGCGGTCCTTGCGGTGGCGTTCGCGCGTGAAGTAGACGCGCGGGAAGTCCTCGTCGAGCGAGATCGCGAGGAAGGGATAGGACTTGTCGTCGCGCAGGCGGACGTTGAAGCGCGGCTTGTACTCCTTGATGAACTGGTTCTCGGTCAGCAGCGCCTCGGCCTCGGAGGACACGAGCAGGAACTCGATCTGATGGATGCGACCGACCATCTCGATCGCGCCGCGCGTCGCGCCGGCGCCCTTCACGTTCGAGAAGTGGCCGGCCACGCGCTTGCGGATCGACTTCGCCTTGCCGACGTAGATCACCGTCCCGCCCTCGTCTCTGAACAGGTAGACGCCGGGGCCGTCGGGCAGGCTGCGCCGCTGGTCCGTGAGGCGGCTGGCACGGGTGGAGGGCGTGGTCGTGGCCATCGCCGATCGAGGATAGGCCCGTGCCGGACGGGCGCTGCCGGCGCCCTCGCGACACGATGGTTGCACGCACAACTAGTTGTTGGCTATAGTTGCTCCAGCAATCACCTCTCGTCCCTCGGAGCGTCAAAGGGAGCACATGCGACTCGACGGCATCCACCACATCAGCGCCATCACCGGCGACGCGCCTCGCAATCTCGACTTCTACACGCGCGTGCTCGGGCTCCGGATGATCGCCAAGACCGTCAACCAGGACGACCCGAGCGTGTACCACCTGTTCTACGGCGACGAGCACGCCCGTCCCGGCGCCGATCTGACGTTCTTCGAGTACCCCGGTGCCGCGCCCGGCCGTCCCGGTGCGGGCATGGTGCATCGCATCGTCTGGCGCGTGGGCGCGCCGGATGCGCTGACGTTCTGGGCGGCTCGGCTGTCGGCGGAGGGCGTCGCGGTGTCGCGCTCGTCCGACGGCGCGGCAGGCGCCACGCCGGCGCTGCGCTTCGCAGATCCCGAAGGCCTCGCGCACGAGCTCGTCGTGTCGGCGTCGTCCGACGCAGCGCTGATGGCCGAGCACCCCGAGGTGCCGGCCGAGCACGCGCTCCAAGGGTTCGAAGGCGTGCGCGCGTACAGCCGCGACCCGCGCGGCAGCGCGACGGTGCTCGAGGAGCTCATGGCCGCTGAGCGCGTCGACGGCGAGGACCGCTGGGAGCTGCGCGGCGAGCGCCGCGGCGGCTGGATCGCGTTCGACCCGGCTCCGGCAGCCCGCGGCCAGCAGAGCGCGGGCGTCGTCCATCACGTCGCGTTCGCGACGACCGACGCCGACATGCCCAGTTGGATCGAGCGCGTCTCGGCGGCGGGCATCCCCAACAGTGGCTACGTCGATCGGCACTACTTCCACTCCCTGTACTTCCGTGAGCCCGGCGGCGTGCTGTACGAGCTCGCGACGGCCGAGCCCGGATTCACCGTCGACGGGCCGGTCGAGGAGCTCGGGACGCGCCTGATCCTGCCGCCGTTTTTGGAATCGCGGCGCGAGCAGATCGCGCAGCGGCTGACGCCTCTGCCGGATCCGCGCGCCGGATGGTCGGCGGCGACCGCGAACGCGGGAGCCGGTGCGCGATCATGAGCGACGTCCTCGCAGCACAGACGTTCGGCAAGGGCGAGCGCGGCGACGGCGGCCGCTTCGCCCGCCAATCGAGCACGTTCCGCGACTGGGTGACGGCGGACGGAAGCTCGGGATATCCGGCCGAGTCCGGGCGCTACCACCTCTACGTTTCGCTCGCGTGCCCGTGGGCGCACCGCACGGTGATCCTGCGCGAGCTGAAGGGGTTGCAGGACGCGATCGGGATGTCGATCGTCGATCCGATCCGCGACGAGCGCGGCTGGGCCTTCACCGGCGCGCCGGGCACGACGCAGGACCGCGTCAACGGATGGGTCTACCTGTCCGAGGGCTACGTCGCCACGGACGCGAGCTTCGACGCCCGTGTGACCGTGCCGGTGTTGTGGGACACCAAGACGAGCCGCATCGTCAACAACGAGTCGGCCGACATCGTCGTGATGTTGAACAGCGCCTTCGACGCGTTCGCCACCCACGCCGACCTCGATCTGTATCCGGCGGCGCTGCGCGAGGAGATCGACGCGATCAACGCCACGGTGTACGACAACGTCAACAACGGCGTCTACCGCGCAGGCTTCGCATCGACCCAGGAGGCCTACGAGGAAGCGGTGTACCCGCTGTTCGCGACGCTCGACGAGCTCGACGCCCGGCTGCAGACCCGCCGTTACCTGATCGGCGACGGGACCCGCCAGACGCTCGCGGACTGGAGGCTGTTCACCACCCTGCTGCGCTTCGACCCGGTGTACGTCGGCCACTTCAAGTGCAACCTGCGGCGGATCGTCGACTACCCCGGCCTCTCGGGATACCTGCGCGACCTCTACCAGACGCGCGGCGTCGCGGATACCGTCGATCTCGACCAGATCAAGCGCCACTACTACAAGACGCACGGTGGGATCAACCCCACCGCGATCGTGCCGGTGGGTCCGGTGCTCGAGCTTGATGCCCCGCACGGGCGCGAGCAGCTGGGGGCTTGAGGCGCTCACTGGACGAGCCTGACCTCGAGCCCACCGCCGGCCGCGACGTCGCCGGCACCGCCGAGCAGTCCGAGGATGCGAGCGACGTAGCCGCGCGTCTCCGCCAGCGCGGGCACGCAACCGCAGGCGGCGACACGTGCCGGTCCCGCGTTGTAGGCCGCGAGCGCAAGCGGGACCGAGCCGAACTGCCGCAACAGGTCGCGCATGAGATGTGCCTGGGCGTCGATCGACGCCGCCGCGTCGAACGGGTCGCGCAGGCCGATCGCGACGGCGGTGTCGGGCATGAACTGGGCAATGCCCTGGGCACCCACCGGTGACCGCGCGAACGGATTGAAGTTCGACTCGGCGTAGAGCTGCGCGCCGAGCAGCGCGGCCGAGATGTTCCAGCGCTGCGCGGCCCGCGCGAGCGGCGCCGCGAACTGCGCGGGCACGAAGGCCGGCAGCCCTCGCGCGGTCTCGCCGTCGGCCGCTCGACCGAAGCCGACCGACGCGCTGCCCGCGTTCAAGGTGAACCCGTAGTGCCAAGGCTCCCACGCATACCGCTGAACGAAGTGAAAGCGCTTGGCGTTCGCGGCGAGCCAACCGTACGCGGCCTGCGGCCCGAGGTCGAGCTCGGTGCCGAGCCGGTGCAGGGACTGACCCGGCGGCGCGACCCACTTCGGATCCGGATGTTGCGCGAAGAGCACCGCCTGCTCGGCGTTCGTCCGAAACCCGCTGACGACGACGAGTGCGATCCCATCGTGCTGTGCGGCGGCGGCCATGCGATCGAACGCCACCGCCACGTCGGGACGCATCGGCTTTCCCTGGCGCGTGGCGAGCGGCCCGTCGTACTCCCCGGGGCCGGTCGCGAACGCCGCGCCGCCGGGCGGGGCGAGCTCCGCCTCGGCGCCGGCGCGCACGTCGACCTTGCGACGTTCGCCGACGCGAAGCGCACTGCGCACCTCGACGCGGATGCGGACGGGTGCGAACGTGGCCCCATCCGGGAAGCTGACCGCGACGCCGTCGCCGAAGTCGTTGCGCCGCGCCGTGGCGAGCGCGGCAGTACGACCGCGCTCGAGGTACGCGGCGCGCTCGAGATGCGCGGGGTTGACCCGACCGCCCAGCATCGCCGGCTCAAACAGCCGCGCGTAGTCCTCGTGCATCGCACGTGCGCCGGCGAGCGCCGCGAGATCTGCGGCGCGCTGCTGCTCGCTCTGCGCGCCCATCCCATGCGCGATCGCGCCCAGGACAAGCGCGCCGACGAGCACCGCTATCGCCGCGCCGAGCAGCACGATCGTCGCCTGGCCGGCCTCGCCCCGCGCGAGCCCGCGCCGCGCTGTCCACACGGACGTCATGCCAGCGCGTCCAGCGGATCGGCGAGCGCGCGGCGCGCCGCCGGGAGCAGTGCGAGTCCCGCGACCGCAACGGCGCGCGCGAGCTGGCTCGAGATGAGGTCGCACGCGCACGCGCGCACGCCTCGCGTCGCAAGCCCCTCGAGCGCGAGGCGCGTCAGCGCCTGCTCGGTGCCGGACGGAGCCGCGACGACGACGAGATCCTGCTCGCGAAGCAGATCGTCGAACGCCGCCGAGCGCGGCCCGCCGAGGGCGAGTGCGGTCGGTGCGGCTCCAGCCGCGCCGGATGCACGCCGGGCCTGCAGCGCCGCATCCTCGGATGCCGCTGGGAGATGCACGACGGCGAGCCGCCCGGCGCACCGGACGTCGTGGCCGCGTCGCGCGAGACTCGCGGCCAGCCGGCGAGCGGCCGGCACCGCCGGCCCGTGCGGCGAACCCGAGGGACCATGAGGTCCGCCCGTCCAGACGCAGACGGCTACGACAGGCGAGCGGTTGCGGTCCGCCAGTGCAAGGCCCAGCGCGGCCCCCAGGGACAGAGCATCCCCCGGCCCGCAGAGCACGGCGATACCGGAGGGCGTGCGCGGCGCGGGTTCCGCGCACGCCCGGTCCGGTTCTTCGTCGGGGGGGACGAAGCCCTCGTGAGCCGTGGGCCGGGGGTTGCCGGACGGCGTCACGAAGTGGTGGACGATCGTGCGAAGCAGGCTCATCGTGGCTCCGGGCCGGCATCGGCGTCGCGGCTGGACGCGAGCAGGTCGGCGAGCCCCGAGATCGGCGAGGGCGGGCGCAGGCGCACCCGCACGTGACGCCCGTCGATCCGAACGGACATCCGCGTGCGCGACCATCCGGGCACAGCCTTGCGGGCGGCCGCGGTGGGATCCTCGCCCTGCAGCATCGCGACGGCCGCCGCCTCCGCGGCATTCCCGGCGAGCTCGCCGGCCGCACCGGCCGCGAGGAGCTGAGCCGCGGCAAGCACGACGGCGGCGAGCAGCGGGGCCAAGATCACGAGCTCGACCGTCGCCTGCCCGCGATCGGACCGCAGGCGCGCGCTCATCGGGTCTGGTCCTGAAGCCGTGCACGCGCCGAGATCGTGCCCAGGTGCAGCGAGCCGATGACCGTGGGGATCGAGATCGCGACGCGAACTCCGTCGTCGCCGTCTACGCGCTTGACCTCGAGTCCCCGTTCGAGCCCGTCCGGGAGCACGCGACGAGCGGCGTCGCCGGCGTCCGCTCCGATGGCGCTCGCCCGCGCGGCGGCACGTGCGGCGGAGCCTGCGAACCAGACCGCCTGGCCGGCGACGACCGCCTGCCAGAGCAACGCGACGAAGACCGCGAGCAGCGGCAGCAGCGCGACGAGCTCAACGGTTGCCTGTCCGCGTTCGCCGGAGGGAGCTCGGGGTGCCGGGTGGGCCATGAAAGGGACCCTCCCGCACCTCGTGTGACAGAACTACACGGGTTCGTTACGAATCACACGCGAAGGTGTAACGAATCTGCGCAAATCGCCGAGATCGTCGTCGCAGTGCCGCACGCTGTCTTCCATGCAGCGGCCAGACGACATCCCCAATGACCTGCCGGCGCTCTCTCGCGCGCGCCTCGTCTCAGGCGTACGCGCGGTAGCGCTGCCAGATCACGTAGAGCACGTACCCGCAGGTGCCGATCAGCGCGCACCACAGCAGCGCACCGAGCCCGGTCGCCCACATCCGGCCCGTGATGCAGATCGTCAGCACGGCGATGCCGACCGCGGCGTACAGCGCGAAGCGCCATTGGTCACCGAGACCGAAGATCTCGCCGCGGTACTGCCGGTAGAGCCGCCCGAGGATCAGCAGCGACAGCACGATCCACAGCGCGCTGAGGATCTTGCCGACGATGCCGGCGCCCGCGCCGCCGCCGGGCACGAGCCAGACGGCAACGGCGACGGCCACGATGATCGCGACGTTGCGAGCCGCCGGTGTAGACATGACGAACAGGCTAATGCACCGGCATCCGCGGACCGCCCGGTGCGGCGATGGCTAGACCAGCGCGCCGAACGCCCGTGCGGTGTCGCCCGCACCGGCGGGCGCGGACGCGTCGGACCGAGGGTCGCCCGGCGTGCCGGCAGCCAGGCTCTCCTCGACGTCCGCCACGACTGGCGCCTCGATCGCCGCGCCGTCGTCGACGCGCTCGGCGGCGAACCGGTATCCCACGCCGAAGTGCGTGTGGATGTAGCTCCACGCGGGCGAGGCCTGCTGCAGCTTGGAGCGCAGCTTGCGCACGAACACGTCGACCGAGCGATCGCCGTGGGCCATCGTGTAACCCCATACGCGCTGGTAGATCTCCTCGCGCTCCAGGACGCGGCCGTCGGCCGCCGACAGCAGTGCGATGAGCTCGAACTCGCGCCGCGTGAGGTCCAGCGAACGGCCGTGGGAGAACGCCTGGAACTGGTCGGGCCGAACCTCGATCTCGCCGGCCAGGACGGCCTCCGCGGACTCGTAGCCGTCGGACTGCCTGCGCCGGCGCGAGACCGCCTCGACGCGAGCGATCAGCTCCTCCGGATGGCACGGCTTCGTGACCCAGTCGTCGGCCCCGAGCCGAAGTCCGCGCACGCGCTGGGCGACCGTCGACTGGCCCGTGCAGACGACGATCGGCAGCGACGGGAGCTCCGTCGCCACGCGCTCGAGGTACTCCCACGCGTGGGTGCCCAGCAGCGCGAGGTCGATGACCAGCGCCCCAAGGCGCATCGCGACGAGGCGATCGGCCGGAAGGCCCCCTGCGAGCACGCGGTGCTCCCACCCGAGGCGGTCCAGGCGCTTGGTCAGCACCTGCACGAATCCCGAGTCTCCGTCGATCACGGCGACCCGCAGCGTGACGGTCGGTGCGGCTGTGTTCGTTTCGTTCATGACGACGCGCAGTGTATGGGCCGCGGAGGTCGCCGACGCCACCGAAACATGCCCTCTTTACAGGATTTTCACAGCGCCGGTCCCGCAAACAGCGGGCTTCCCGGTGCGTTCGATCGCGCCAGGTCGGAGAACTCGCGGAACTGTCCCGTCACGACGAACGCCGTCTGCTCGCCGACGTCGATCGCGTTGTCTCCGATGCGCTCGAAGGCGCGCGCGACGAGCGCCATCGTCATCGCCCACTCGCGCGTGTCGGAGTCGTCTCCGGCCTCCACGGCCAGCCTGAAGATCTCGCGGTTCAGGCGGTTGACCTCACGGTCGCGCGTGACGAGGTCCTCGGCCATGGCGACGTTGCGCTCCGCGAACGCGCGCTTGCACTGGACGACCTCCGCGCGCGCGAAGCGACCCATCGTCAGTACGCGGTCGAGGATCTCGCGCCGGACGGGTGGCTCATGACCGGACAGCGGGATGAGCTTGGCCACCGAGACGCACTGCCCGCCCATGCGCTCGACCGAGCGCACGACGTGCAGCAGTGCCGCGACGAGGCGCAGATCGCTGGCGACCGGCGCCTGCAGCGCCAGGAGCGACATCACGCCGCGATGGACCTCGGCGTACCCGCAGTCGATCAGGCCGTCGTCGTCGATCACGACCTGAGCGAGCTCGACGTCCTGGTGCTCGAGCGCCTCGACGACGCGGTCGATCGCGGTCAGCACGAGATCGATGGCCACGACCGCGCGCACCTCGAGCTCGTGCAGCTCGTTGTGGAAGTTGCGGCGCGTGTCGCTCATCGCCCTTCGACCGTACCGGCACCGGTGGCCAGCTCACGGAACTGGCCCGTCGCGACGAAGATCGCCTGCTCGCCGATGTCGACCGCGAGATCGCCGATGCGCTCGAACGCGCGGGCAGCGAGCGTCATCGAGATGGCCCACTCGCGCAGCTGCGGCTCCTCCCCGGCCTCGACCGCGAGCCGGAAGATCTCCCGGTTGAGCCGGTTGACCTCCTCGTCCTGCGCGGCGAGCGACTCGGCGACCGCGACATCGCGAGCCGCGAACGCGTGGCGCGCCTGTGCCAGCTCACCGTGGGTGAGCGCGCCCATGCGCAGGATGCGCCGCTCGATGTCCTCCGGCGACGTCGTGTCGGCACCCGCCAGCGGGATCAGCTTGGCGATGTTCGCGCACTGGTCGCCCACGCGCTCGATGTTGTTGATGACGTGCAGCACGGCGACGACGAGCCGCAGATCTCCCGCGACGGGGGCCTGAAGTGCCAGCAGCGACAGCACCCCCTGATGGACCTCGAGGTAGCGACCGTCGATGCGGGCGTCGTCGGACACCACGAATTGCGCGAGCCGGACGTCGCGACCGCGCATCGCGTCGATCACGCGATCGAGCTGCGCCAGCGACATGTCGAGTGCACCGAGCATCGAGTCCTCGAGCTCGCGCATCTGGTCCTGGAAATGCGGGCGGCCTTGCCCAGGGCCGGCCATCAGCTGAACTTGCCGGTGACGTACTCCTCGGTGCGGGCGTGCTCGGGCGTGCTGAACAGCTTCTCGGTCGGCGCATGCTCGATGAGCTCGCCGAGATAGAAGAACGCGGTCGTGTCGGACACGCGAGCCGCCTGCTGCATGTTGTGCGTGACGATGATGATCGTGAAGTCCCGCTTGAGCTCGAGGATCAGCTCCTCGATCTTCAACGTGGCGATCGGATCGAGCGCAGAGCACGGCTCGTCCATCAGGATCACCTCCGGCGCGACCGCGATCGTCCGCGCGATGCACAGCCGTTGCTGCTGACCGCCCGACAGGCCCATGCCCGGCTGCGACAGGCGATCCTTGACCTCGTCCCAGAGGCCGGCGCCGCGCAACGAGCGCTCGACGACCTCCTTCGTGTTCGGACCCTTGATCCCGGCGAGCTTCAGCCCCGCCGCGACGTTGTCGAAGATCGACATCGTCGGGAACGGATTGGGCTTCTGGAAGACCATCCCGATCGCTCGCCGCACGGACGTCACGTCGACGCCGTCGCCGTAGATCTCGAGATCGTCCAGCGCGACGCGGCCCTCCGCGCGGGCGCCCGGGATCTCCTCGTGCATGCGATTGAGACAGCGCAGCACGGTCGACTTGCCGCACCCCGAGGGACCGATCATCGCGGTGACCTCATTCGCCGGGTAGTGCAGGCTCACATCCCTGATCGCATGCGTCTCGCCGTAGTAGGCGTTGAGGCCGCCGAGCGTCATGCTGCGCCCGGTCTTCGCCGCCGTCGCGGTCGGTGCTGTTGCGACGGCGCGCGCCGCGGGGGCTGGCGTCGGCGCCAGCCCCGGCGCCGACGTTGGTTCCTCGGACATCACGCGCTCCGGTGCGTCGGGATTGGTCATGGTTGCAAGCGACTCCTTCTCTGGACCAGACGCGCGATCAGCGTCACGAAGAGGATCATCAAGACGAGGGTGAGCGCGGCGCCCCACGCCCGCTGGACGAGCCGGTCCTGGGCTTGGCCGACGTCGTTGAAGATCTGCAGCGGCAGCGAGTTCATCTGCTGGCCGACGTTGGTGCTGATGCCGTTGACGAAGGCGACGGTGAACAGCAGTGGCGCGGTCTCGCCGGCCGCACGCGCGATCGCGAGCATCGAGCCCGTCATGAGCCCGGGGAGCGCGGTCGGCAGCACGACGCGGAAGATCACCCGCCAGCGCGGCGCGCCGAGGGCGAGCGCCGACTCGCGCAGCGCGTTGGGGACGAGGTTCAGGACGACCTCGGAGGAGCGGGCGACGACCGGCAGCATCAGCAGCGCCAGCGCGACGGAGCCCTTCCAGGCGGCGAACGTCCCGCCGATGTGCGCGACCACGAGGACGATGTAGATGAACAGGCCGAACATCACCGACGGAACGCCCGTCATGACGTCGACGAAGTACCGCACCGTGTTCGCGAAGAACGACCTCCTGCCGTACTCGACGAGATACAGCGCCACGCCGATCCCGAGCGGCACCGCGATCGCCGTGGCCAGCGCGACGATGATCGCCGTCCCCACGATCGCGCTGCGGATGCCACCCGGGTCCCCGAGGAAGCGGCCCGTCGGGTCCGTCGTGAAGAAGTGCACGCTGAACGCCCCCAGCCCCTCCTTCAACAGGTAGTAGAGGACGAGGAACAGTGGCACGAGTGCGAGCAGCGTCAACGCCAGCGTCACGCCGCGCGCGGCGCGATCGGTCGCGCGCCGGCGCATCGAGATTCCTTGCAGCGTGGTGCTCATCCCGCCATCCCGACCGGAGTCCGGCGCGCGCCCGCGGACTCGGCGCGGTTGACGAAGTAGCGCGCGACGAGGTTGACGCCGAGCGTCAGGATGAACAGCAGCAGGCCCGCCGCGATCAGCGAGGCGCGGTGCACCGGATCGGACGCCGCCTCGCCGAACTCGTTGGCGATCACCGCCGCCAGCGTGTAGCCCTGCGAGAAGACGTTGTCTCCGATCGCGGCGGCATTGCCGATCACGATCGTGACGGCGATCGTCTCACCGATCGCGCGTCCGAGCCCCAGCATCGCCGCGCCCGAGATCCCGGCGCGCGAGTACGGCAGCACGGCCATGCGGATCATCTCCCAGCGCGTGGCGCCGAGCGCGAGCGCGGCCTCCTTGTGGTCGCGCGGCACGGTCGACATCACCTCGCGCGAGATCGCGCTGACGATCGGCACGATCATGATCGCGAGGATCAGCGACGCGACGAAGTAGTTCGGGATCGACACCGTGCCGGCCACGAACGGGAGGAAGTGAAACGTGGACGAGAACCACTTCTCGGCCGGCAGCAGCTTCGGCGCGAGGAAGAAGATCCCCCACAGCCCGTAGACGACCGACGGCACCGCGGCGAGCAGCTCGACGAGCAGCGTCAACGGCCCGCGCACGCGGCGCGGCGCGAGCTCCGTGATGTAGAGCGCGCTCGCCACCGCGACCGGGACGCCGATGACCAGCGCGAGCCCCGAGGTCAGCAGCGTCCCGACGACGAGCGGCAGGGCGCCGTACTGCCCTCGCGACGGCACCCAGTCGTTCGAGGTCACGAAGTCGATGACCCCCGTGTGCGAGAACGCGGGCTGCGACTCGACGATCAGCTTCACGAAGAAGAAGCCGATCAGCACGAGCACGCCCGCCGCGACCGCGGCGAGCACGCCCTGCAGGAGCGGATCGGCGAAGCGGGGCCCCGACCCGCGGGGGAGGGACCCGCGGGTCGGGGTGATCGCCGCTGCTTCCATGCGTCAGCCCGCGATCGCGGTGCCGTTGCACTGAAGTCCGGCGACCTTCGCCTTGGCCTTGGCGAGGATCGCGGGCGGCAGCTTCGCGTACTGCAGCTGCGCGGCCACGGCCTGTCCGTCGCCGAGGGCGTAGTCCAGCCAGTCCTTCACGAGGCCG
Source organism: Solirubrobacteraceae bacterium (assembly GCA_036271815.1). Lineage (GTDB taxonomy): Bacteria > Actinomycetota > Thermoleophilia > Solirubrobacterales > Solirubrobacteraceae > CADCVQ01. The sequence goes on along the minus strand of DATAZX010000030.1, from coordinate 4,469 downwards.
GCCTTCGTCGCGTCCATCCCGGCCTTGCACATGTCCTGGTAGACGAGCAGGAACGTGACCGCGGTGATCGGGTAGGTCGTCGCCCCCGGCGCGTCGATCGTGCTGAAGCGCAGGTCCGCGGGCGGCTTGGCGGCCACGCCGGCGGCGGACGTCGCGGGCAGCGTCGGCGCGACGAACTTGCCCTCCTTGTTCTTCACCGACGCCGTCGCGAAGTTGTTCTGCAGCGCGTAGGCCTGCTCGACGTAGCCGACCGCGCCGTCGGTCTGCTTCACGCACGCCGCGACGCCGTCGTTGCCCTTCGCTCCCGTCGTGCCGTTGGCCCACTTGACGGACTTGTCGACGCCCGGGCCGCTGGCCCACGCCTTCGAGTAGTCCGCGAGGAACTGCGTGAAGTTCTTCGTCGTGCCCGACGAGTCCGAGCGGTGGCAGACGGCGACCGTCGTGGACGGCAGGGTGACGCCCGGGTTCGTCGCGGCGATCTCCTTGTCGTTCCAGCTCGTGACCTTGCCGAGGAACATGTCGGCGATCGTGGCGCCGTCGAGCTTCAGGCCGGTCTTCAGGCCGCTGACGTTGTAGGACACCGTCACCGCGCCGAGGACGGTCGGGACGTGGACCGGATCGCCCTTCTTCTGCGCGACCTTGATCTCGGAGTCCTTCATCGCGGCGTCGGATGCGCCGAAGTCGACCGTGCCGGCCTGGAACTGGGCGACCCCGCCGCCGGATCCGACCGGGTCGTAGTTGACCGTCGTGCCCTGCTTGTCCTTGAAGCGCGCGGCCCACTCGCTGTAGACCGGCTGCGGGAACGTGGCGCCGGCGCCGTTGATCGTCCCGCCCTTCTGCGTGCTGGCGCTGCCGCCGGTCGAGCTGCTCCCGTTGTCGTTGCTGCTGCCGCATGCGGCGACGCCGACGGCGAGCGATCCGCAGACCACGACGGCCGCGGTGAAGCGATCGAGCTGCTTCAAGGTCCCTCCTCTTTTCTGGATTCCCATAGCGCCGAGGACCGTCTCAGCAGCCCGAGGTCATCCTGTTACCGCGCGGTGTCTGCGTTGTGAAAAGGATGTGAAGGGGCGGGATCGAGGCGATAGCCGAAGCCGACATGGGTATGGATGAACGCCACGCCGGGCAGCACCTCGTCGAGCTTGGCCCGCAGCTTGTGCACGTAGACGTCGCACGAGCGGTCGCCGCCGCGCAGCGTCCTGCCCCACACCAGGCGGTACAGGTCCTGGCGGCTGACGATGCTGCCGGCGTTGCGAGCGAGCGCGACGAGCAGGTCGAACTCGCGCACCGACAGCGTCACGGGCCGGCCCTCAGCGAGCAGCAGGCCCTCGCGCAGGCGGATCTCGAGCGCGCCGATGCTGAGCAGCTCCGCGTTGGTCGCCTGCGCCTCCATCGTGGCGTCCAGCCTCCGACTCGCGAGCCCGCGGCCGGTTACCCACGCGTGAAGTCGCTGTGAAAGGGGTGTGAACGACGGGGTCGCGGCCCGGAGCGGCATCTACGCTGACACGCGATGTCCCCGTTTCGCCGTGCTGCCTCCGTCGACACCGAGATCCCGGCTCTGCTGGCGCGTGCCGGCGCCAACGTCGAGCGGGTCTCGGTGCTGTTGCGCAACCTGCTCGTCGACTACCCGGAGCACGCCGGGCTCGTGGTCGAGGTGCAGCGCTGCGAGCACGAGGGCGACCACGTCGCGCGCGACATCATCCACCGGCTGAGCGCCAACGGCGGCATGGGGCTGCCGTTCAGCGCCGCCGACGGCCACATGCTCGCCACCGCGCTCGACGACATCGTCGACTACGCCGAGGAGACCGCGAGCGCGCTCGGCGTCTACGGCGTCGAGGCGCCGATGGAGCAGGCCGTGGCGCTCGCCGACGTCCTCGTCGCGGCGTCGGTCCACGTCGCCGCGGCGCTCGACGCGCTCGGCAACGGCGGCGAGCTCGAGCCGGCGCTGCGTGAGATCCATCGCCTCGAGAGCGACGGCGACCGGCTGCTGCGGGCGGCGCTCGCGTCGCTGTTCGCCAACGGCATCGACCCGATGCTCGTGATCCGCTGGAAGGACATCTTCGAGTCGCTCGAGTCGTCCGTCGATGCCTGTCAGTCCGTCGCCAACATCATCGAGGGCATCGAGCTCAAGCGCGGGCATCCATAGGTCTCGGGTCCTCGAGCCGCGAGCTCGCCCCGGGGCTCGGGCCTCCGGGCTCGGCCTCCGGGCTCAGGCATCGGCGTTCTCCGAGCCCAGGCATCGGGGTTCTCCGGGACGGGCCAGATGCTCCATTGGCCGGCGTGGTGCTGCCGTCGATGAGAGCGACCGCCGTCGCCGTGCGAGCGTGCGCGTTCGCAGATCGGGCTGCACGACGGCTCGGCGGCGCTTGGGGCTGTGAACGTCCAGGCCGGCAGGCCGCGTCACACCGTCAGGTGACGGCGCGCAGCAGCTCCTGCAGGTCCGCGACGACCGTGCTCGCCCCGGCCTGGCGCAGATCCTCGGGCGAGGAGAAGCCGCGCGCGACGGCGACGACGATCGAGGTCCCCGACTCGCGCGCCGCGACGACGCCGGCCGCGGTGGCGGTGACGGTGATCGTCCGCGACGGCGGGCAGCCGAGCTCCTCCATCGCGCTCAGCAGGGCGGGCGCCGTGCGCGCGCCGACCGTGATCTCGTCGAACAGGCCGGCGATGCCCGCGAGCTCGAGCGCCGCGGTCGCGCGGTCGCCGGTGGCGAACAGGCCGACGCGCTTGCCGTGCTCGCGCAGCCACTCGATCCACGCGACCGAGCCGGGCAGCGCGCGGATGTCGCCGTAGCCGAGGTCCGCGGCGACGGCCTCGAGCGACACCAGGACGGCGTCGAACGCGTCCTCGGCGATCTCGACGCGCAGCGAGTCGAGGACGGTCGTGACGGGGCGCGACCGGATGCGGGCGATGGGATCGCTCATTGCGTCATCACCCAGATCCCGCCCGCGATCGCCGCGAGGACGCCGGCGACGCCGAACACGGTGACGGCGCTGAAGCCGGCGAACGCCGCCTCGTTGCCGTCGCCGCGCGCGTCCTGCGCGCGCAGCGACGACGCGACCGCGATGCCGGCCACGATCAGCACGCCGAGGCCGACCACCACGGACGTCAGCACCGCCTGGCCGAGCAGATGCCAGTCGACGAGGCTCGAGGCGATCATGCCGCCACCTCGATGGCCGGAGCCGGGCCGAACGCCGGATTCTCGGAGATCGTCTCCTCGGGCTCGACGGCCTTCGCCTTGTTGGCCCGCCACAGCGAGAACGCGCAGATCACGCCGATCGCGGCCATCGCGGCGACGCCGACGACGCCGCCTCCGAGCAGGTCGATGATCCCGTAGGCGAGCGCGCCGACCGCGGCTGCCGCGGGCAGCGTGAACAGCCAGCCGTAGACGATCCGGCGCGCCACGGCCCAGTTGACCTGCGCGCCCGGTCGGCCGACGCCCGAGCCGGAGACGGCGCCGGACACGACCTGCGTCGTCGAGAGCGGATAGCCCGCGTGCGACGACGCGAGGATCACCGTCGCGGCGACCGCCTCGGAGCCGAAGCCCTGCGGAGGCCGGACCTCGACGACCTTCGTGCCGAGCGTCTGGATGATCCGCCAGCCGCCGGAGTAGGTCCCGAGCGCGATCGCGGAGGCGCACACGATCACGACCCAGTCGGGGACGGAGAACCCGGCGCCGCCGGAGAGGTTGCCGTTGGAGATCAGCGCCAGCGAGATCACGCCCATCGTCTTCTGCGCGTCGTTGGTCCCGTGCGCGAGGGCGACCATCGACGACGACGCGACCTGCGCCCAGCGAAACTCGCGCTCGGAGCGCTCGGGCTTGTAGCGGCGGATGAGCCGGTAGACGAGGTACACGCCGAGCGCCGCGATCAGCCCGGCGACCAGCGGCGACGCGACGGCCGGGACGAGCACCTTCGAGATGATCCCGTCCGTCTCGATCGCGCCGCTGCCGGCGGCGACGAACGTCGAGCCGATGATCCCGCCGATCAACGCGTGCGAGGAGGACGACGGCAGGCCGAACCACCACGTCGCGAGGTTCCAGGCGATCGCGCCCATGAGGCCGCCGAAGATCACGGCGGGCGTGATCACGCTCGCGTCGACGATGCCGCCGGCGATCGTCGCGGCGACCTTCAGCGAGATGAAGGCGCCGACGAAGTTCAACGCCGCGGCGATCGTCACGGCGAGCTTCGGCTTCAACGCGCCGGTCGCGATCGTGGTCGCCATCGCGTTGGCGGTGTCGTGGAAGCCGTTGGTGAAGTCGAAGCTCACCGCGGTGGCTACGAGCAGGGCGAGGATGACGTCTGCGCTGGACATGTCGGCGACGCTATTGCGCGGTGCTCGCCACCGGAAGGGTCGGACACCGGACGTTCACAACCTGCGCGCGGCGCGCGTGCGAGCGGCGCGGGCGCCGGCGGGCGCCTTGGCCGGCGGGGGTGATGACGCTTGCGTCAACGATGCCGCCGGCGATCGTC
>DATAZX010000029.1:0-18403 GCA_036271815.1 Solirubrobacteraceae bacterium | reverse complement strand
GAGCAGCGGCAGCGCGAGCTCGAGCATCGCCCCCGCCTCGGCCCGGTCGGTGTCCTCGGGATCGACCACGCGGTGCAGCCCGTGCGCCGAGTTCGGCACGAGCAGCGTGAAGATCGCCGGCCCCTTGGCGGCACGCTCGGCGATGGCCTTCTGCAGCGCAGGCGTTGCGGCGGTCCGGTTGGCGACGATCAGGACGCGCGCGGGCGCGGAGGACTCCTCCATGGACGTGACCCTTCTGCTCGGGAGCGAAGCGGAGATCGTGTCATGTCGCACAGCTCACCGCCATCGACCTCGACGCCGCGCAGCGATCCGTCGAGGCACGTCCGCGGTCGCCGGTCCACGCGACACGCCACGCCGCGCGGCCCTTGCGGGCACCGCGCGAGACCTCGATGGCGGGGGCAGGATTCGAACCTGCGAAGGCAGAGCCAATGCGTTTACAGCGCATCCCCTTTGACCGCTCGGGAACCCCGCCGGGCGGCCGCCAGTGTAGCGATCCGCGGCGCCGCCATGACCTCCAGGGTGTCGCCCGGTTCGACCTCGTAGTCCGCGTATTTCGGTCCCCCGACCGCGATGTGGGCCGTGCCGTCGACGGCCGACGACGGCATGAACCATCGCCGCCCGTTGCCCGCATGGACGAAGAGGTAGTCGCATCGCGCGGGAGCGAAGTGCTTCGCCACACCACTCCAGCTCTGGTTTCCACCGCGCGTCACGAGCATCACGTCGAACCGACCGCCGCGCTCGACGGTCGAGGTCTTGACCTGGATGCGAATGAGACGCCCGTCGAGGTCCGCGACGAGATCCACGTCCGGGCTGTGCTCGAACGGGAGGTACACCCGAGCACCGCGCGAGAGCAGCCACCCGATCGCCGAGAACTCGCCGCAGTCGCCCTGGATCCGAGGTGGTATGCGTGCCACCGCACGAACATACGTTCCCCGCCGGACGGAAGGAAGGAGCGTCAGGACGCGTCGCGCAGCCGCTGCGCCTCCGGCAGCGACTCGAGCTTCTTCAGCGTGTGGTTCTCGATCTGCCGGATCCGCTCGCGCGTGACGTTGAACGCCCGCCCAACCTCCTCGAGCGTCCGTGCCCGCCCGCCGGTCAGCCCGAAGCGCATCTCGATCACCTCGCGCTCGCGCTGCGGCAGCGCCGCCAGCGCGCGGCGCACGTTCTCGCGGCGCAGGTTCTCCGCGGCCAGATCGAAGGGCGAGATCGCGTTCTCGTCCTCGACGAAGTCACCGAGCTCGGACTCGTCCTCCTCGCCGACCGGGCGCTCGAGCGAGATCGGCTGCTGGGACATGCGCAGGATGTCGCGCACCTCGCGCGGCGTGCAGTCGAGGTCCGCGGCGATCTCCTCCGGCGTCGGCTCGCGCCCGAGCGACTGCACGAGCTGGCGCTCGACCTGCACGACCTTGTTGAGGCGTTCGACCATGTGCACGGGGATGCGGATCGTGCGCCCCTTGTCGGCGATCGCGCGCGTCACCGCCTGGCGGATCCACCACGTCGCGTAGGTCGAGAACTTGTAGCCGCGGCGGTGGTCGAACTTCTCGACCGCCCGGATCAGGCCGAGCGAGCCCTCCTGGATCAGGTCGAGGAAGGTCAGGCCGCGTCCGAGGTAGCCCTTGGCGATCGACACGACGAGGCGCAGGTTCGCCTCGACCATGTGCTGCTTGGCCTCCATGTCACCGCGCTCGATGCGCTTGGCGAGCGAGATCTCGAGGTCCGCCGTCAGCAGCGGCACGCGGCCGATCGAGCGCAGGTACAGCCGCAACGAGTCCAGCGACGGCTCGACGGTGAGGTCGAGCTCGGGCTTCTTGGAGACCTCGGGCGTGCCGTTGGCCGACGCCTTGCGCGCCTCGGCCGCCGCCTCGACCTTCGCCGTCTCCGAATGCGCGTTGCGGCCGTCGGCGCCGACGACGTCGATGCCGTGCTCCGACAGGTACGCGTGCAGCTCGCCGAGCTGCTCCTTGGTGACCTCGACCTCCTCGAGCGCGGTCGAGATCTCCTCGAACGTCAGGTAGCCCCGCTCTCGAGCATCCGTGATCAGGGACCGAAGCTCGTCCAGCTCGTGGATCGGCGCCTCGTCCGCCAGCAGAACTTCGTTCACGATCGTTGCCCCCCCTCAGGATGCCACTGCGCACTGCGCTTGCACGACCGACGATCACCCGTGTCGCAAGCCGCTCCAAGACGACTTCGTGATTGATAGCACAAGAAACCGGAGTCGTCAGCTCGGTTTCACAGGTTGGACCGCCCTCCGTGGACGACGCGCCGCGTCCGGCGAGCGGCCGGACGCCATCCGCGCCCGCGCCCGGGCGAGCCTCGGTCAGGGCTGGCTGGAGCGCAGCGGCGGCGGCTCGGCGCGGCGCTCCTCGGCCTCGCGCAGCACGCGCCGCAGGCCGAAGAAGTAGTCCACGCCGCTGACGATCGTGATCGCGACCGCCGCGTAGACGAGGCCGTCGACCCACGCCGGCGCGGGGTTGCCGGCGGCGATCAGGAAGAAGATCGCCGCGACCTGCACGATCGTCTTCGCCTTGCCCCACCAGTTCGAGGCGATGACGATGCCCTGCTGCGTCGCCTGCATGCGCGTCACCGTGACCGTCAGCTCGCGGGCGATGATCACCATCGCGACCCACGCCGGCACGCGATGCAGCGACACGAGCGCGACGAGCGCCGCGATGATCAGCAGCTTGTCGGCGATCGGGTCCATGAGCTTGCCGAACGTCGTGATCGCGTTGCGCGAGCGGGCCAGGTAGCCATCCATCGCGTCGGTCGCCGACGCGAGCGCGAACACGATCGCCGCGAGCAGGTCGCCGTTGGCGGTCTCGTTGAGCAGCGCGACGACGAGCACCGGCACGAGCAGGATGCGCAGCATCGTCAGCACGTTCGGCAGGTTCAGCTCGAACATGGACGTCAGCCTATGGGTCCTGTGACAGCTGCCGCAAGCCCGGCGGGACCACAGGAGCCCAGGATCGACATTGGCGAGCCGGGCGTCGAAGACCGGGGGGTTCAGTCCTTGAGGCGGTGGCCGGTGCGAAACATCGCCGCGCTCCACAGCACGACCCCGCCCGCCAGCACGGCCGTGACGGCGAGCGCGATCCCGATCGGGACGTCGGCGGTCCCGAGGAAGCCGTAGCGCACCGCGTTGATGAGGAAGAAGATCGGGTTGAGGTGCGAGACCTCGTGCCACGGCGACGGCAGCAGGTCGACCGAGTAGAAGACGCCGCCGAGGAAGCTCAGCGGCAGGATCACGATGTTGTTGACGAAGCCGGCCTGGTCCCACGTCTCGGCGTAGATCCCAACGATCACCCCGAGCGAGGAGAACAGCACCAGCACGAGCGCGACCGCGACGACGAGCACGAGCGGCTGGCGCACCGGCACGCCGGTGACCGGCGCGGCGACCGCGAGCAGCGCGATCCCGATCGCCAGCGCGCGCACGACGCCGCCCAGCGACAGCCCGAGGTTGACCTCCCACGGACGCATCGGCGCCGACAGGACGTCGTGCAGGTAGCGGTCGCTGCGCGCCTGGAACACCGACGCGGAGTTGTTCGAGTAGGCGGCCTGGGCCATCGCCATCGTGATCAGCCCGGGCACGATGAAGACGCGGTACTCGACGCCGCCGATCTGGTGGATCCGGCCGCCGAGCGAGAGCCCGAACACGAGGATGAACAGCATCGACGACAGCACGGGCGCCGCGATCGTCTGGGTCCACAGCTTCAGCACCCGATCGCTCTCGCGGCTCGCCAGCGCGATCAGCCCGCGATGGCGCTGCAGGAACGCGGTCATCCGGACGCGGTACCCGGAGACAGCGGCTTGGTCAGGCGGACCGTTGCGAGGATCTGCTGCACCTCGGCGAGCTGCTTCGCCGACGGCCGCCCCGGGGTCAGCAGCGACACGACGTAGGTCCGGTAGGCCGTGCTCGCGACGATCACGAGCGCGCGCACCGCGTCGTTGTCGGGGCTGAAGCCCTCGAGCTCGAACGTCGACGCGTCGCGCCCGCCGAGCTTGCCCGGACCGTCGTGGACGATCGTGGCGGGGTCGAACTCCGTCCGCAGCGCCTGCTCGGTCTCGGCCTTCGCGCGCTGGGTGTGATGGCCCTCGGTCGGCGAGGAGAACGTCAGCACGCTCGCGCCGCCGGGGCTGCGCAGACGGATCACGCGGCCGGCGACCGTGCGCTGCCACGTGCGCGGATGCGCGAACGCGAGCCCCAGCTGTGGCACGGAGACGATCCGAACCGGGTCGATCTTCGCCGTCGTGGCGACCTTCGCCGGGTGGCCCCCGCCACCGCCCGGCCATAGGACGACGATCGCGACGACGATGCCCCCGAGCACGAGCAGGGCGCCGCCGAGGCGGCGCCCTGTCAGCGCGTCGAGGAGCATCTACAGCGCGGCGTGCGAGTCCTCCCGCCGGCGCAGCAGCAGACCGCCGGCGAGCATCAGCAGGCCCGCCAGGGACAGGCCGATCACGTCGGTGCCCGTGAACGGGAGCGTGCCCCCGTTCGCCGACTGGCCGCCGGCACCGGCGTTGCCGCCGTTCCCGCCGCCATTGCCGTTGCCGCCGTTGCCCCCGCCGGCCTCGCTGTTGTCCGAGGCGTCGTAGGAGGCCGGGTTGTTGGCGTTGCCGTCGGTGTGGCAACCCGGGTCCTTGGCGTCGATCAGGCCGTCGCCGTCGTTGTCCTTCTTGTCGGCGCACTGCACGCCGCCGTTGCCGTTGCTCGAGCCGCCCGTGCCGCCGTTGGCGCGGTCGGTCTCGTCGTTGTCGTTGGGGTTGTAGGAGTCCGAGTTGCCGGCGTTGTTGTCGCTGTGGCAGCCGGGGTCCTTGGCGTCGATCTTGCCGTCGCCGTCGTTGTCGATGCCGTCGGAGCACTCCTTCGTGCCGGTCTCGCTCGCCGCCGGAGCGACGCTGACGGACTCCGCCGCGGCCGTCGTCTCCTTGGCCAGCGAGGTGCCGCCGACCTGCAGCACGTAGACGTCGAGCGCCTCGCGCACCGCGGCCGCGCCGGCGATGTCGTCGGCGTTGCAGACGATCGGCAGCACGCCGGCGATGCCGCTCACCGTGTCCGCCGTGCCGTTCGCGCAGCCGGCGGCCGGGATCGGCACCTGGACGCCGCCGAGCCCAATGACCTGCGAGGTGTTCGTGACCTGCGCCGCGGAGCCCTGACAGGACTTCGACGTGCTGGACGCGTTGGCGACCTGCGCGATGGCGCCGCTGGTCGAGACGACGTTCGCCGTCTTCGAGCTGCCGACGGACGTCTGGCAGGTCGCGTCCTGGCTGATGTCGCCGTGGCTCTCGGCCGCGCCGACGCCGAGGCCGAGCAGCGACGCGCGGGCGACCGCGAAGTCGTTCGTCGAGCCTGTGGCGGTCGTCGTCGAGTTCGCCGTCAGCACGCTCAGGCAGACCTTGCTGTTCGTGCACAGCGGGTCGAGGATGTCGGACTGCAGCGGCTGCAGCGGGCCGTTCTTCGTCTGGCCGGGCGTGGTGTCGACGCCGGCGATCTCCGAGCCGAAGACCGAGGCGATCGTGATGTGGCCGTGGTAGACGCCGTTGACCTCCTCACCGCGGGCGCGGCCGACGATGACGTCCTCGCCGCTGGCCTTGCCGCTCGGGTCCGGGTCCAGCGGACGCTGCGAGGACGGATCGAGATCGACGACCGCGACGCCGCCCTGCGCGTGCGGGTTGCTGCCGTGCAGCGGCGGCTGCGTCTTGGGGTCGGTCGCCGTGGCGCGGGTCTGGGTCGCGGTCTTCTTCGCGAGCGCGGCGGCGGCCTTGTCGCGCGTCTTCTTCAGCGCCGCGTCGGTCTTCGTCAGCGTCTTGTCGACGGTCGACTGCACCGCGGTGCCCAACCCGGTCGTCACGTTGCGCAGCGCGTCCTGTGCCTTCAACAGCTGCGCCGGCTTGCCGACGGACGCCGATGGAAGTACCCACAACACAGTTGCCGCGACGATCATCGCCAGCAATCCGAATCTCTTGGAGCTCATTCGCCCTCCTCGTAAGCTTCGGCACGCCCTGCCCTGGCCCCACCAGCGCACCCCTGGGTTCACGTACCCAGGCTTTGGTCCGTCAAACCTACCGGGCGCCGGGAAGATCCACCATCAGTGGGTGGCGATGCCGGCCATCGCCTTGACGTAGACGTCCGCCAGCGACGCGGCGTCGTACGCCTCGCGCAGCCCGTCGGCCGAATCGCGCGCGATCAGGCGCCCGCCGCGGATCAGCGCGATCTCCTCGCAGAGCTCGTCGGCCTCCTCGAGGTAGTGCGTCGTCAGCAGCACCGTCGTGCCCATGTCGTGCAGCCGGCGGATGTACGCCCACAGCTCGATCCGCAGCTCGAAGTCCACGCCCGCGGTCGGCTCGTCCATGATCACGAGCGGCGGCTCGTGCATGAGCGCGCGCGCCAGCAGCAGGCGCCGGCGCATGCCGCCCGACAGCTTCGGCGCCCGCACGCCGGCCTTCGCGCGCAGGTCGAAGACGTCCATCATCTCCCGCGCGCGCTTGCGCGCCTGCGCGCGGCTCATGCCGAAGTAGCCGCCGTGGTAGAGCAGCGTCTCCTCGACGTCGAGGAAGCGGTCGAGGTTGACGTCCTGCTCGGCGAGGCCGACCATCCGGCGCGCCGCCAGCGTGTCGTGCGGCTCGCCGAAGACCTCGATCTCGCCGGCGGAGACGCGGATGATGTTGCAGACCGCGCTGATCAGCGTCGTCTTGCCCGCGCCGTTGGGACCGAGCAGGCCGAGGAAGCGTCCGGCGGGCAGCTCGAGGTCGAAGTCCTCGAGTGCGAGGAAGCCCTCGCGCCGGGTCCTGCGCCAGCCGCCGCGGCCCGCGTCGTAGCGCTTCGTGAGACCGGTGATGCGCAGCGCGGCGGTCATCGCGTTGACGGTAGCGCCCACCTCGCAGGGTCCAGGTGGGCGATCTGGAAGGATGGCGGGATGCCCCTTGTCCCCACAGTCGTCCAGCGCACCGGGCGCGGCGAGCGCGAGTACGACATCTACTCGCGGCTGCTCAACGAGCGCATCATCTTCCTCGGCACGGCGGTCGACGATCAGATCGCGAACCTGATCGTGGCGCAGATGCTGCACCTCGAGTCCCAGGACCCCGACAAGGACATCTCGCTGTACATCAACTCGCCCGGCGGCTCGATCACGGCGGGCCTGGCGATCTACGACACGATGAACTTCATCAAGCCCGACGTCTCGACGATGTGCATGGGCATCGCGATGTCGATGGGGTCGCTGCTGCTGATGGCCGGCGTCAAGGGCAAGCGCTTCTCGCTGCCCAACAGCCGGATCCTGATCCACCAGCCGTCGGCCGGCTTCGAGGGCCAGTCGACGGACATCGAGATCCAGGCCCGCGAGATCCTCAAGACGCGCAAGCGGATGGACGAGATCTACGCGCTGCACACGGGCCGCAGCGAGGAGGAGGTGCACCGCGACATGGAGCGCGACCGCTTCTTCAAGCCGGACGAGGCCGTCGAGTACGGCCTCATCGATCGGGTGCTCGAGACGCACTAGCGTCGCCGCGGGTCGCCGCCCGCGCCCGGCGCCGTCGGGTGGCGGCGGCTGCTAGAGGCCGTACAGCGCGCGGTACTTCGCGCCGAGATGCGCGAGCATCGGCGCCGGGTCCAGCGGTCCGCCGACGGCCTGCTCGATGAGCTCCGGCGGCGTCAGGCGCCGACCGTGGCGGTGCACCTTCTCGACGAGCCAGACGCGCAGCGCGCCGTACTCGCCGGCGCGCAGGTCGTCGTCGAGCGCCGGCAGGTCGGCGCGCGCGGCGCCCCACAGCTGCGCGGCGAGCACGTTGCCGATCGCGTAGGTCGGGAAGTAGCCGATGATCCCCTCCGACCAGTGGATGTCCTGCAGCACACCGCGCAGGTCGTCCGGGACCTCGATGCCGAGCATCTCGCGCATCTTCTGCGCCCACGCCTGCGGCAGGTCGCCGGGGTCCAGGGTGCCCTCGATCAGCGCGAGCTCGAGCTCGAAGCGCAGGATCACGTGCAGCGAGTAGGTCAGCTCGTCCGCCTCGACGCGGATCAGCGTCGGCCGCACGACGTTGACGGCGCGCAGGAAGTCGGCCAGCTCGACGTCGCGCAGGGTCTCGCCGAACGCCTCGCGCACGCGCGGCAGCCAGTGGGTCCAGAACGGCTCCGAGCGGCCGACGAGGTTCTCCCACAGGCGGCTCTGCGACTCGTGGACGCCGAGCGAGACCCCGGTGTCGAGCGTCGTACGCGCGAGCCCGGGGTCGATGCCGTGCTCGTAGAGGCCGTGGCCGACCTCGTGCATGAGCGCGAACAGACCGGTGAGCGAGTGGTCGTCGAAGCGCGACGTGACGCGGATGTCCTGGCTGGAGGGCGACGACGCGAACGGGTGCACGGCGTCGTCCAGGCGCCACGCGTGGTCGTCGAAGCCCATCGCCCGCACGATCTCGAGGCCGACCTCGCGCTGCGCCGCGATCGGGAAGCCGCCGCCGAACGCGGGCGGCGCGGGCTGCCCCGCGATCTCGGCCAGCAGCGGGACGAGCCCGTCGCGCAGCTGGGCGAACAGCGCGCGCACGTCGGCGGTCGTCGTGCCCGGCTCGTAGCGATCCAGCAGCGGGTCGTAGGGGTGCGCGGCCTCCGGGAAGCAGCCGGCGTAGCGGCGCGCGAGCTCGATGTTGCGCCGCAGCGCGGGCTCGAAGACGGCGAAGTCGTTGGCCTCGCGCGCCTTCAGCCAGGCCTCGAAGCCGGCCGATCCGGTGCGCGCCATCTCGGCGGCGAGCTCGCCGGGGACGCGCCGCGCGACCTCGTGGTCGCGGCGCACCGCGCGCACGAGCAGCTCGTCGTCGGGCTGCGTCTCGGCGTCGAGCAGCGCGCCGAGCTCGGGCGCGACGAGGCGGTCGTGGGCGAGGCTCTGGATCGCGCCGAGCGCCTGCCCGCGGGCGGCGCTGCCTCCCGGCGGCATCATCACCTGCTGGTCCCACGCCAGCACGTGCCCGGCGTGGTGCAGGTCCGACAGCTCGCCGAGTCGTGCGAGCAGCTCGGGATTCATCGTGGAGCACCTCCCCTAGGCGATGGCATGCTCGATCGCTCCCAGCGACTCGATCTCGATCCGGACGATGTCGCCGGACTGCAGGAACCGCTTGGGGTCCATCGACATGCCGACGCCGCTCGGCGTGCCCGTGAGGATGAGGTCGCCGGGCTCGAGCGTGCAGGTCTGCGAGATGAAGTCGACGAGCGCCTGCGGGCCGAAGATCAGGTCCGAGGTCGAGGAGTCCTGGCGCAGCTCGCCGTTGACGTGCGTCGTGATGCGCAGGCTCTCGGGGTCGGGGACCTTGTCGGAGGTGGTGATCCACGGGCCCCAGGGGCAGAAGCCGTCGGCGCCCTTCGCGCGCGTCCACTGCGGCTCGCGGCGCTGCAGGTCGCGCGCGGAGACGTCGTTGGCGACGGCGTAGCCCGCGATCTTGCTGTCCGCGCCCATGACGACGACGAGCTCGCCCTCGTAGTCCAGGCGCTTGACGACCTGCGGGCAGCGGACCGATCCGTTCGGCGGCGCGCTCGAGCTCGGGAGCTTCGTGAAGACGATCGGGACCTCGGGCAGCTCCTTGCCCTGCTCGGCCGCATGCGCGGCGTAGTTCAGGCCGATGCCGAAGATCGCGCGCGGCCTCGGGACCGGCGCGAGCAGCGTGACGTCCGCGAGCTTGAACGGATCGCCGATCGCGGGGTCGAAGTCCGAGGTGCGCAGGCGCTCGAGCACGGTCTCGCGCCTGACGACGAAGGAGACGACCTCGTCGTCGTGGACCTCGCCTGCGCGCGGCGTCGTCGATCCCGGCGGCAGGAAGGTGGCGAGGCGCATCTCGCGCAAGGCTACGCGGGTTGCCGGCGCTTGGCGTGCGCGCCGGGCGCGCGGGCGCTGGCCGGCGGCGCGGGTCGCGGCGCGCGGCGCCTCCGACGCGGGCGGGCCGGGCCGCGTTCACGCGCTCACACGACGAGCAGCGTCTTGCCGATCGTCGTGCGCGCCTCGATCGCGGCGTGCGCGTCGGCGGCGCGGTCGAGCGCGTGCCACTGCCCGACGACGGGCCGCAGGTCGCCCTGCGCCGCGAGCGCCAAGGCGCGTTCGCTGAGTGCGCGCTGGCGCTGCGGCGTGAGGCTCGCCGGACGCAGGAGCGTGACGCCGGCAGCGGCCGCCGTGGCCGCGTCGATGCCGGCTGCGCCGCCGCTCGCCATGCCGAAGCTCAGCATGCGTCCGCCGCGGGTGATCAGGTCGAACGCCGCGCGTGCGATCGCGCCGCCGACACCGTCGAAGACGACGTCGACCGGGCCGGCCTCGGCGGCCCACCCCGGCCGGCCGTAGTCGACGGCGCGCCGCGCGCCGAGTCCGCGCGCCAGCTCGAGCTTGCGCGTGCCGCCGGCGACCGCGACGACGTGCGCCCCGCCGGCGACGGCGAGCTGCACGAGCAGGCTGCCGACACCGCCGGCGGCGGCCTCGACGAGCACGGTCTCGCCGGGCTGGACCGCGGCCGCCTCGAACAGCGACAGCGCGGTGCGGCCGTCGGCCAGCAGCGCGACCGCGTCGGCGAGCTCGAGGCCGTCGGGGATCGCGATCGGCAGCTCCTGCGACACGACCGCTTGCGTCGCATAGCCGCCGCGTCCGCCGGTCGTCGTCACGACGCGCCTGCCGGCGAGGGCCGGGTCGGCGCCGTCGCCGGTCTCCACGACCACCCCGCCGACGCCGTTGCCGAGGATCGCGGGCAGCTCGGGCGTCATCGCGGGGTGCGGCGGCCGGCCCGCGCGCAGCTGCGTCTCGACGAACGTGACGCTCACGAGCTCGACCTGCACGCGCACCTCGCCGGGACCGGCGGCCGGGTCCGCCAGCGTCTCGGTCACGAGGTTCTGCGGCGGGCCGAACGCCCGCAGGACCGCGGCTCTCATCGCTCGCTCCCGGGCGCGACCGGGTGGACGTCGCCGAGCTCGTTCCGGCGGGAGCCGTGCGCGACGGCGGCGCGGTGGGAGTCCATCGGCTGATGGTAGGCGCGCCGGCGAGGTCCCGGCCGATGGCTCGGCCGATGTCAGGGCGCGGTCCGAGGATCGCCACCGGCGCGGTCGCCGGCGGTCTGACCGGCGCGATCGCGCTCGCGGTGGACCGCGGCGCGAGCGGGTGACGGCGACCGGGGCGTCAGCTGGTGCGCGCGGCCAGGCGGCCGAGACGACTCAGCAGCGACCCCAGCCGCGCCGGCGGCCGCGCGCCGTCCTGCACGGTGACGTCGTGGCCGGCGTAGTGGACCGTCTGGACGAAGCCGTCGGCGATCGGCGTGCTCGGCGCGTACCGGCCGCGCAGCGTCGAGACGCGCGCGTCGCGCAACGCCCGCGCGAGCGCGCGCCGCTGCGAGGCCGGCAGCGCGAAGCGCGTGACCTCGCTCGTGCGGGCGCGCGCGATGCGCACGCCGCCGGCGTCGGTCACGGTCATCGTCAGCTGGATCCCCGCGATCCCGCCGGACCTCTCGTAGCGCACGAGCGTCTTCGCTGCGGCCGGCGAGGCGAGCGCGAGCGACAGGACCGCGGCCAGCGCCGACGTCCGCGCGAGCGTCCGGCGCCGCGCGGTCAGCCCTTGCTGCACGGCACGGCCAGGTCGCTCGCCCCGCCGGCCGCGGCACTCACCGTCGCGCGCACGGTCCAGTGGCCGCTGCAGGTCCTCGGATTGCGCAACAGGTCGTGGCGCACCTTGCGGCGGACCTTGCGCGTGACCGTCACGCGCCTGCCGCCACGGGTGATCCGCTTGCGGGTCACGACGGTCGTCGTCACGTTGCGATGCGCGCCGACGGCGAGCGTCAGGCTGTTGAGGCCGATCGTCACGTGCGGGAAGCTCGGCAGGGCGGCGGCGAACCCGTCCGCGCGCAGCTCGTAGCCGAACGGGCCGCTCGAGCGTGCGAGCAGCCGCGCGGCGATCGTCTGCGAGGCGCCGAGCGCGGTGACCCGCAGCACGACGCCCGCGAGGTCGCCCGGCTGCGAGGGTGCCGCGAGGAACAGGTCGATCGTCGCGGGGATGTCCTGGTTGAGCAGGCCGCTGGCGTGCGCGACCGCCGCGCCGTGGCCGATGCTGCTCGCCGCGGGGCAGGCGCCCGTGGTCGTGGCGGGCGCGACGCAGCGCGCCGCGACCGCGGCCGTGTCGATCGCAAAGCCGCGCTGCAGGTCGAGCACGATCGACTGCGGCAGCGCGCCGTCGAGCGCCGGCGCGGTCCCGCTCAGCGCGACGTGCAGCGTCGCGCCGGCCTTCGGCTTGCTCGGCGACAGCGTCGCGGAGATCGTGGCGTCCTGCGCGGTCGCCGGACCGGCGAGGACCAGCAGGAGCACAGCCGTGAGGATCGTCCTGCGCATCGCCCGCACAACCTAACGTGCCGTCGCCGCGCGCGCACGCGGCCGTGCCCGGTATTCTCCGCGGCGCATGGGATCCGCGACCACCATCATCGCCCTCAGCAAGGGCTGGGTCGACAGCATCGGCCTGGTGTTCGCGTTCGGGATCCTGATGCCGGCGGTCATGAACATCCTCGTCGTGATCTCGATGATCTCGGGTCGCGGCGAGAAGGCGCAGGACGCGAAGATCGCCGGCCGCTGGGGACGCAAGTCCCCGACCGACGCGTAGCGCGCGTCCGCCCGCGCCGCTCGCGGTAGCCCTCGTACCTCCGCCCGCCGCGCTCGCGCCGGGCCTCGCACCTCCGCTTCGCTGCGCTCGCTCTGGCCGTAGCGGCCCCCGCCGCGCCCGCCGGCGGGTCAGGCCGGCCGCAGCCTCGCCCGCGCCGCGACCTCGCCGGTCCCCTCGCACAGCTCCGCGTACACGGCCGCCGTCTGGCGCGCGACGTCGTTCCAGTCGAAGCGCAGCACGTGCACCGACGCCTCGGCGACGAGCGAGTCGCGCAGCGCGTCGTCGTCGAGCACCCGCGACATCATCGTCGCGAGCGCGCGCGGGTTGCGGGAGCCGAAGCGCAGGCCGACGTCGGCGTTCGGCACGACCTCGCGCAACCCGCCGGTGTCGGCGACGATGCACGGGCAGCCGCTCGCCATGGCCTCGAGCGCGACGAGGCCGAACGGCTCGTAGATGCTCGGCACCACGCACAGGTCGGCGATCCGGTACAGCGAGTGCAGGACGTCGTCGCCGATCCAGCCCTCGAACGTGCCGTGCCTGGTCAGCCCGAGCCGGCGCGCCTGCGCCTTGAGCTCGGCCTCGTGCGTGCCCGAGCCCGCGACGAGGAAGCGCACGGGGTGGGCTGGTGCGGATCTCCGGATGACCTGCGGCATCGCGTCCAGCGCGAGCTGGAAGCCCTTCTCGTAGACGAGCCGGCCGACGAGCAGGACGAGCCGCTCGCCCGGCGCGGCGAAGCGCGCGCGCAGCGCGTCGAGGTCTGCGACCGGTTGCAGGTCGCCGCGGTCGATGCCGTTCGGGATCACGGTGATGCGCTGCTCGGGGATCGCGAACACGTCGGCGACATGCCCGCGCATGTAGTGCGAGCAGGTGATGACGCGGTCGGCGCGCCCCGCCATCCACGTCTCGATGCCGTGGATGTAGGACTGCGGATGCTTGTCGACCCAGCCCTGATGGCGCCCGAACTCGGTCGCGTGGATCGTCGTGAGGTACGGCAGCCGCAGGCGCTCGGCGAGCGCGGCGGCGGCGCCCGCGACGAGCCAGTCGTGACCGTGGACGAGGTCGAACCGGATGCGCCTGCCGAGCCGCCGGCCGGCCGCGTGCATGTGCGAGTTCATGCCCTGCACCCACGCGACGAAGGCGTCGAGGTCGCGGGGCATCGGGTCCTCGCGCACGCGATGCACGACGACGCCGGCCGCGGTCTCCGACGCCGGCCCGTCGTCGCCGCCGCGCGTCAGCACGTGGACCTCGACGCCGGCCCGGACGAGCGCCTCCGAGAGCTTGCTGACGTGTCGCGCGAGCCCTCCTGCGACGATCGGCGGGTACTCCCACGACAGGATGAGGACGCGCGGGCTCAGGGCCGCGCGATCCTACCGCTGCGCGACTTCCAAACGGCCGCGCGCGTTGTGCTTCTCGACCATGCCCCGACCGCTCATCATCGCCATCGCCTGCGTGGTCCTCGTCGGCTGCGGCGCCGGCGCCTACCTCGTCCTGCGCTCGGGCGGCTCGAGCGCGTCGCGACACGCGCGCGCCGCCCCGCGGCAGACGAGCGCGGACCGCGCCCTGCTCGCACGCGCCGGCGGCCCCGACGGCAGCGCGCCCGTGATCCTCAACCGCTGGCGCTACCGCGCCGACCCCTCCAACCGCGGGGTGACGCACGGCTGGGCCGACGGCCACTTCGGCGGCCATCTCGAGCGCGTCCCGTTCTCGCCCAACGCGGGCGCCCACAGCGGGGCCGCCGGGGTGCGCGACTACGACGGCAGCGTCGGCTGGTACGCCCGCGAGATCGACGCGCCCGTCGCCGGGCAGTACGCGCTGCGCTTCGAGTCCGCCCACTACCGCGCCGCGGTCTACGTCGACGGCAAGCTGCTGCGTCGCCACGTCGGCGCCTACGAGGCGTTCAGCGCGCTGTCGACGCTGCGCGCCGGGCGCCACACCGTCGCCGTCCGCGTCGACTGGCGCGACCCCGACCTGCAGGCCGGCGAGGACTGGCAGCGCGGCTGGTTCAACTACGGCGGCATCGACCGGCCGGTCACGCTGACGCGCCTCGGACCGAGCCGGCTCGGCGCGCTGACGCTCGGCACGCGGCTGGGCAGTGGCGGCCGGGCGCGCGTGTCCGTGACGCTGCGCGTGCGCAACCGCGAGGCGGCGCGGCGCATCCGCGTGACCGGCGCGCTCGTGCGCGGCGGCGCGTCGACTCCCCTGCGCTTCCCCGCGGTGACGGTCGGCCGCGACCGTTCGCAGACCGTGCGCGCGTCGGTCGTGCTCGACGACCCCGACCTGTGGTCGCCGGACGCGCCCAACCGCTACGACCTGAGGATCGCGGTGCCCGGCGAGTCGACGCTCGAGCAGAAGGTCGGGCTGCGCCAGCTGACCTGGAACGGCAGTGGCCTGTTCCTCAACGGCGCGCCGCTCGTGCTGCGCGGCGCTGCCCTGCCCGCCGACGCGCGCGGCCACGGCGACGCGCTCACCCCCGCCGACGAGAACCGCATGGTCGACGAGCTGCGCACGGTCGGCGCCAACGCGACCCGCTCGCAGCTGCCGCTCGCGCAGAGCATGCTCGATCGCCTCGACGCGGCGGGGATCTTCGTCTGGCAGGAGATCGGGCCGTGGGAGCCCGCCGGGCGCTGGCGCGCGACGACGCCGGCGCAGATCGCCGCCGCTCGCGACCGCGCGCTGCGCACGGCCGAGGACGACCAGACGCACGCGTCCGTGCTCGCCTGGACGCTGACCAACGAGGCGCCGGGCGAGGGCCATCCCGGCCAGCAGGTCTACGTCGCGGAGACCGCCAAGCGCCTGCACGCGAGCGACCCGACGCGGCCGGTCGCGGCCGACCTGTGGGGCTCGCAGCTGCCGCGTTCGGACGGGCTGCTGTTCTCCCACCTCGACGCGATCGGCGTGACGGACTACATCGGCTGGTACGAGGGACCGGCGTCGGCGGCCGGCCAGCAGGCGCTCGCCGCGCAGCGCGTCGCGAAGCTGCGCGGCCTGTTCCCCGGCAAGCCGCTCGTCGTCACGGAGCTCGGCGCGGCCGGCAGCGCGCGCACGCCGGGCGACGCGTTCGGCAGCCTGGACTACCAGGCGTCGCTGCTCGCGCGGCGCATCCGTGGCCTGAACGCGCTCGACGGCCTCAGCGGCACGCTCATCTGGTCGCTGCGCGACTACGCCCTGCGGCCGGACTTCGTCGGCGGCTCGATCGCCACGCGGATGCCCGGCCTGAAGCTCACGCCGGGCCTCAACGAGAAGGGCCTCTACGACTTCGACGGCAAGCCGAAGCCGGCGCTCGCGGCCGTCCGCCGGGCGTTCGACGCCGGCTGACGGCTACTCGGCCGTTGCGGCCTTCTCGCTCCTGCGCGCGGTCGCGGCCTGCTCGGAGTTGCCCGGGCCGTCGTAGTGCTCGTCGGCGGTCAGGCCGCCGTTCTGCGGCGAGAAGATCGTGACGATGCCCTCGTCCCAGCGGATCTCGTAGCGCGGGTTGGGGTCGCCGCGCAGGACCTTCTCGACGACGCCGTGGCGCGGCGGACGCATGGGTGCGCGCGCCGACCGGCGGCGGCGGCCCGACTTCTCAGCGATCACGCGCTGTCCGACTTCGAATGCCATGAGGCGCTCCTCCGCGAAGCTCTGGGTGTGGGCGTCGGGCCAGCGTCCAGCCGCGGCTGCGACGGGCAGACACGCCGATGGTAGTCCTCTGGTGGTGGGCCGGCACACGGAGGAGGTGCATCGTTCTGGGCGGTCCAGGCCGCGCAGGACGACCCACCCCCCAGGTCTCTCAGTCGCCGAACGCCTCGCGCGCGAGCCCGACGCCCGCCTTCGCCCGTTCGAGGAAGCCGTACGTGCCCTCGTCGCGCAACTCGTGCGCGGCCTCAGCGACAGCCGCGATCGCCGCGAACGCGAACGCGCCGCCGATCGAGATCCGCGCGACGCCGGCGGCCGCGAGCTCGGCGACCGGCGGCGCGGCGCCGTAGGCGAGCACGTTGACGGGCTTGCCGACCGCCTCGACGACGCGGCGGATGTCGTCGATCGCGGCCAGGCCGGGGGCGAAGAGGACGTCGGCGCCGGCCTCGCCGTAGGCGCGCAGGCGGGCGATCGTGTCGTCGAGGTCGGGGCGATCGCGGATGTGGTTCTCGGCGCGCGCGGTCAGGACGAAGTGGACCGGTCCCGCGTGGGCGGCCCGCGCGGCGGCCGCGACGCGCCGCACCGCGAGCTCGAAGTCGTAGATCCCCGCGCCGTCGTAGTCCTCGATCGAGCAGCCGGCAAGGCCGGTCCCGATCGCGAGCGTCACGTTCTCGGCGACCTCGTCCGGGTCGTCGGCGAAGCCGTGCTCGAAGTCGGCGGAGACGGGCAGCGCGGTGGCGCCCACGATCGCCGCCGCGTGCGCGAGCACCTCGTCGCGGGTGACCGACCCGTCGAGGCGCCCGAGGGTCGCCGCGAAGCCGCTGCTCGTCGTCGCGAGCGCCGCGAAGCCCAGCGACGCCAGCAGCCGGGCGGAGCCGGCGTCCCACGGGTTCGGTATCAACAGCGGCCGCTCGCCGCCGTGCAGCGCGAGGAAGCGCCGTGCCTGCTCTGCCTGGTCGATCATCGCGACATCATCGCGGTTCGCCACGTCCGCCCCGCGCGGGTGGCGCAGGATCCGCCACGCCGCTACGACCGCTCGAGCAGCGCGAGGCCCTCGTCGCCGACGAGCTCGGATGCGCGCGTGTCCGCCGCGACCTCGAGCTCCTCGTCGCGCAGCACGTCGTGCCAGCGCCCCGGCGCGAGCTGCACCGTCGCGTCGCGCCCCGCCGCGCGCAGCACCACGACAACCGCCACCTCACCCCCGCCGCCGCCACGCGTGAACGCGACGACGTCCGCGCCCGCCTCGACCGGCGCGTAGGCGCCGGCGAACGTCTCGGGGCGGCGCGCGCGCAGCGCCAGCGCCCGCGCGATGACGTGCAGCTTCATCGTCTCGCGCCGCGGCGGCTCGCCCGCGCGCAGCCCGGCGAGCGCCGTGCGCCGCAGCTGCCAGTCGACGGGCCGGCGGTTGTCGGGATCGACGAGCGACAGGTCGATGAGCTCGTCGCCGTTGTAGACGTCGGGCACGCCCGGGATCGTCAGCTTCAGCAGCAGCTGGCCGAGCGCCGAGCGCTCCCCCGCGATCGCGACCTCGTCCGTCACGAACGGCAGGAAGTCCGCGAGGAACGGCTCGTGCGTCAGCAGCGCGACGCCGAAGCGCTTCACGCGCGCCTCCCAGGCGTGGTCCTGGTCGACCCAGCTCGTGTTGCGCTTGGCCTCGCGCAGCGCCTTGTCCACGTAGCCCTCCAGGCGCTGCGGCGTGATCGGCCAGGCGCAGACGAGCGTCTGGAAGAGCAGGTAGCGCTCGTGCATGTCCGGCGCGCCGTCCTGCACGAGTCCTGCGGTCAGCTCATACCAGCGGCGCACGTGCGCCTCCCACGAGCCCGCCATCGCCGACAGGGCGCCGAGCCGCGCGCGTGCGTCGCCCGAGCGCTTCGTGTCGTGCGTCTGCGTGGCGAGCAGCGCGCGCGGGAAGCGCTCCGCGCGCACCGCGTTCGCGGCATGGAAGTCGTTCACGGTCACGCCCCAGCGGCCGGGATCCCCGCCGACGTCGTTCAAGGCGAGCAGCCGCAGGTAGCGGTAGAAGGCCGTGTCCTCGACGCCCTTCGCGGTCACGGGCGGCGAGGTCTGCTGGAAGCGCGAGACGAACTCCTGCGGCGCGCCGTCGAACAGGTCGGGGCGCCCGGCCTCGGATAGCGCGGCGCGGTCCGCGGGCGCGAAGGCCCCGTCGCGCACGTACGTCCGGTAGACCGGCAGCCGCG
>DATAZX010000028.1:0-12561 GCA_036271815.1 Solirubrobacteraceae bacterium | reverse complement strand
ATCGACAACAACGTCGTCTTGCCCGCACCATTCGGACCGATGATCGCCAACAACTCACCCCGCGCGACCTCAAAGCTCACATCACGCACCGCACGACGCTCACCAAAGCTCTTCGCGACCCCCGAGACGACGAGCGACGGCGCCTCGGGCGCCGGCGCGTCGGTTGCTGCTGCGGCCACGAGCTACTTCGACTTCTTGAGCTCGTTGCGGATGGCCTCGCCGAGCGCGTTCAGCGAGAGCTGCAGGTCCGAGTAGCGGCCGAGCTGCGTCGGCGCGCTGATGTTCTCCGGCGAGCCGACGTCCGAGATCGTGATCGTCGCGTTCAGCGTCGCGCCCGTCATCCCGCCGAGCAGCTTGCGATCGCGCTTGGCGACGACGAGCTTGCCGACGAGGTGCGCCTTGCGCAGGACGTGGTCGGACTTGGCGATGTAGACCTCGCCCTTGGCGACCTTCGTCGAGCGCACGAGGGCGGCGCGCGCCTTCGGGCCGACCGCCGTCGGCAGGCCGACGGCCTCGGTGACGTGCAGCAGCGTGAGCATGTGCACGAGCCGCGCGACGTCGACGAAGAAGCGATCGGGCTGGATCTCGGCCGTGATCTCCTGCGTGCTCTCGCCCGCGACGGACGAGTCGCCGACGAGCATCGCGTTCTTCTGCCAGATCTGCGGGTTGATGTGGAACATCGCCGCGGCCTTGAGCAGCCCGTTCTTGCGATCCGCCGCAGGCGCGACGAGCTTCTGCGAGATCGAGTCGGGCAGCTTGTAGCCGGTGTCGCCGAGCTTGATGAAGCCCTTGCTGCCGGCGACGACGAGCGTGCCGCCGATCGCGTGGTCGTTCAGCGTCAGGCCGACGTCCATGTTGATGTCCGGCGCGGTGGCGCCGTCGGGCAGGTTGTACATGCCGTCGGCGGTGAGCTCGGAGGTGCCCTTGTAGCGCGGGATGCCCTTGACGTCGACGTCGATCGTGCCGTCGACGCGCGCGGAGTCGGCCTTCGAGTTCGGCCCGACCGCCTGGGCGATGAGCTTCTCGGCGGCCGCGTGGCTCTTGGCCTTGTCCGCGGGGGACGTCCCCCCGCCGCCGCCCGACGACGAGCCCCCACCGCAGGCGGCGAGCGTGGCCGCACCGACCAGCGCCACGAGTACGGCTGCCTTCGAACGCATGTGCCCAGTCATCGTCACGGCTCCCCTCAAGCGGATGACCCGCGCGCCATCTTACGCAGGTCCATGGCCTCATCGTAGGTGTCGGGGTCGACGCCGTGCTCCAGCGCCACCTCGCGCAGCATCCGGCCGGAGGCCGCGGCCTCCTTGACGATCGCCGCGCCCTTGTCGTAGCCGATGTACGGGTTGAGCGCCGTCGCCGCCGCGAGCGTCGACTGCGCCGAGCGCTCGCAGCCCTCGCGATTGGCCTCGATCCCCGCGACGCAGCGCGTGGCGAGCAGCCCGCACGACGTCGTCAGCAGGTGGATCGAGCCGAGCAGGTTGCGGGCGATCAGCGGGATCCGCACGTTGAGCTCGAAGTTGCCCTGCAGCCCGCCGATCGTGATCGCGGTGTCGTTGCCGATCACCTGCGCGCCGACCTGCAGCACGACCTCCGGGATCACCGGGTTGACCTTCCCCGGCATGATCGAGGAGCCCTTCTGCAGCTCGGGCAGGAAGATCTCTCCGATTCCCGCGCGCGGACCCGAGCCCATCAGCGCGAGGTCCATCGCGATCTTCGTCAGCGAGACGGCGATGACCTTCAGCGCGCCGGACAGCTCGACGAGCGCGTCGCGGTTGGCCTGCGCCTCGAACGGGTCCTCCGGCGCGGCGATCTCCAGGCCGCTGCGCTGCGCGAGCAGTGCCCGCACCCGGGCGGCGAACTCGGGATGCGTGTTGAGGCCGTTGCCGACCGCGGTGCCGCCGAGCGGGATCTGCGCGACCTGCGGGAGCGCGTTGCGCACGCGGCGGGCGCCGAGGCGGATCTGCGCGGCGTAGCCGGCGAGCTCCTGGCCGAGCGTGACGGGCACCGCGTCCATGAGGTGCGTGCGGCCGGCCTTGACGACGTCCTCGAACTCGACCGCCTTGGCAGCGAACGCCGCCTCGAGGCGCTCGAGCGCGGGCAGCAGCCGGTGCGTCGCCTCGTCGAGCGCGGCGAGATGGACGGCGCTCGGGAAGACGTCGTTGGAGGACTGGCCCATGTTCACGTGGTCGTTGGGGTGCGCGCCCGCGCCGGCGAGGTTCGCGATGACCTCGTTGGCGTTCATGTTCGTCGAGGTGCCCGAGCCGGTCTGGAAGACGTCGATCGGGAACTGCTCGTCGTGCTCGCCCGCCGCGACGGCGTCGGCCGCGGTCGCGATGCGCGCGGCGAGCTCGGCGTCGAGCTTGCCGAGATCGGCGTTCACGCGCGCCGCGGCGCCCTTGATCGCGGCCAGCCAGCGCACGACGGAGACGGGGACGCGCTCTCCCGAGACGGGGAAGTTCTCGACCGCCTTCGTCGTCTCGCCGCCCCACAGCTGTCCGTCGCCCACCGTGATCTCCCTCGCGCTCGCGCTTGTCCGGCCACCGACGCAGCCAAAGGTATCTGCCCGGCGACCCGGCGAGCGCGGCGGTGGCGATCTGTACCCTCGCTGCTGTGGCCATCACACGGCGTTCGGCGCCTCGCAAGGGCAGATCCAAGCGCCGGCCGGGCTCCAAGGTGGAGCTCGTCCTGATCGTCGCGGGCGCGCTGTTCTTCGCCCTGGCGATCCAGGCGTTCGCCGTCAAGCCCTACGTGATCCCGTCGCCGTCGATGCTGCCGACGCTGAAGGTCGGCCAGCGGATCCTCGTCGACCGCTTCTCGCACACGCTCGGGTCGAACCCCAAGCTCGGCGACGTCACGGTCTTCCACCCGCCCGGCGGCAGCGACGACGACTCCGCGCAGTGCGGCGTCCCCGGGCAGGGCCCTTCGTACGACAGCGGTCCGGGCATCGGCCAGTCGTGCTCCAAGCCGACGGCG
Source organism: Solirubrobacteraceae bacterium (assembly GCA_036271815.1). Lineage (GTDB taxonomy): Bacteria > Actinomycetota > Thermoleophilia > Solirubrobacterales > Solirubrobacteraceae > CADCVQ01. Next base: position 9,591 of record DATAZX010000028.1, on the reverse strand, counting down.
ACGCAGGCGTCGGACACGTTCGTCAAGCGCGTCGTGGGGCTGCCCGGCGATCGCATCGAGGTCCGCCACGGCCACGTCATCCGCAACGGCGTCGCCGCGAAGGAGCCGTTCGCGGCGACCTGCGACGACGCCGACTGCAACCTGCGCGCGATCACGGTGCCGGCCGGCTCGTACTTCCTGATGGGCGACAACCGCGGCGAGTCCGACGACAGCCGCTACTGGGGTCCGGTCCCGCGCGCGTGGATCATCGGCAAGGCGGTCGTCACGTACTGGCCGCCGGACCGCATCGGCATCCCCAAGTGAGCTGAGCCGCCTCAGCCGCAGAACGCGGTGAGCTCGCGCGCGACGCCGACCGGGTCGTCGTAGGCGATCAGGAAGCCGGTCCCCGGCAGGACGCGCAGCAGCGCCTCGGGCAGCAGGTCGCACGCCTCCTCGGCCCCGCTCAGCGGGTGGTAGCGATCGCGGTCGGCCCACAGCAGCAGGACCGGCGAGTGCAGCCGCGGATACGCCTCGAGCAGGTCGGTCTGCGCGCCCGCCGGCCAGCGGCGCACCCAGCGCGACCACGAGCGCGCGAGGTTCGAGTTCCCCGCGACGTCGGCCGTCGCGTGGCGCACGAGGTCGCGGGCGGCCGGGTTGCCGCGCGCGGTGAGCTTCATCCCGTGCTCGGGGCGGTAGGCGAGCCGGACGGTGCGCGCGGCCGCGCGATCCAGCCCGGGCAGCGACGCGAGCGGGCCGAGCACGCGCACCGGCACCGGCACCCGCGAGCGCTCCGGCGGGCGGTGCAGGCGGTTGGGCATGAGCACGAGCCGCGCCGGCGCGAGCTGCCCGGTCACGGCGGCGCGCAGCAGGATCTCGGCGCCGGCGCCGTGGCCGCCGACCATCGGGTGCGTGCCGCAGGTCTCGCGGCAGAACTCCGCCATCACCTCGGCGAGCCAGTCGATCGTGTACGGGTGGCGCGGGCGGTCCTCGGAGTCGCCGTGCAGCGGCAGGTCGGGCAGCACGAGCCGGAAGCGATCGGTGAGGTGCTCGACGATCGGCGCGAACTCGCGGTGCGAGAGCGCCGCACTGTGCACGAGGCACAGGCTCGGCCCGACGCCGGCCTCGCGGTAGGCGATCCGCGCGCCGTCGCGATGGTGATAGAGCCGCAGCTTCATCCGCCGGCCCGGCCGAGGCGGCCCCCGCGGGCGAGCGCCGCGCGCGCCGCCGCCCCGGCGCCGGGATCGGGCACCGCCTCCTGCTCGATGCGGCTGGCGAGCTGGGCGGACAGGCCGGACGTCGCGGCCGCGCCGCGGTGGACCGCGCCGGCGAGGTAGCCGAGCTGCAGTGCCGCCGCCGGGTCGCTCGGCGCGCGGGCGCGCAGCTGGTCGGCCACCGGCGTCAGCGACAGGCCCAGCCCCTGCAGGTCGCTGTCGCTGCGCGCCAGCGCCACGCAGTCCGACAGGCGCGTCCCGCCGGCGAGCGTCACGGGTCCGGGGGCGTGGCGCAGCGCGGCCACGATCGGCGCGGGCGCGCCGAAGCACGCGGTGGGCACCGGCTTGGACGCCTGCGATCCGCAGCCGGCGAGCGCCAGCACCCCCAGCACGACCGCCGCGCGCGCCCTCACGGGATCGCGGGCGGGTCGCCGGCGGTGGCGCCGAGGCCCGACCCGGCGACGGAGTCCGTCGAGACCGAGTCGGCGATGCGGCTGTGGATCGCCAGCTCGGAGTCGAAGTCCGCCGTGTCGGCGTGGCGGTAGTCCAGGCCCCGGCCGGTGAGCAGGGTCGCGAGCGCCTCGACGAAGCGCGCGTCCAGCTGGCGCCCGGCGACGCGGCGCAGCTCGGTCATCGCCTGGAAGGACGTCATGCGGTCGCGGTAGGTGTCCTTCGCGGTCAGCGTGTCGTAGACCTCGGCGACCGCGACGATGCGCGCGACCTCGGGGATCGCGTCGCCCTTCAGCCGATCGGGATAGCCGCGCCCGTCGACGCGCTCGTGGTGGGCGCGCACGATCTGCGCGACCGGCCCGTAGACGCCGAGGTCGCGGAGCATGTCGGCGCCCAGCTCGGGGTGCTGCTTGATCGCCTCCCAGTCGTCCTCGGTCAACGTGCCGTGGCGCTCCATGACGCGATCGGGCAGCGCGAAGCGGCCGATGTCGTGCAGCAGGCCGGCGGTGTGCGCGAGCTCGGCCTCGCGCCTGCTCATCCCGCACTGCAGCGCGATGTCGCGCGCGAACGCCGCGACCGCGGCACTGTGGCGGGCGGTGCGGCCGTCGCGACGGTCCAGCGAGCGCACGAGCGCCGACAGCACCCCCCACGACAGCGCCGCGTACTGACCGGCGCGCTGGCGCGCGATCACGACGAGCCGCGACATGTAGTTGAACGCGACGATGATGAGGACGACGAACAGGCTCGCGGCGAGGTTGAAGCGCGCGCTGACGCCGGCGATCGCGAGCGTCAGCCCGACCGTCAGCGCGAGCGACGGCAGCAGCTCGCGCGGATGGTGCAGCGCTTCGCGCAGGCGGCCGCCGTCGACGAGCACGACGAACGAGCGCAGCAGCACGAAGTTCAGCGCGAGGAAGCCGACCGCGACGAGGGCGAGCGCGGCGATGTCCCCCGTGCTGCCGTCCTCGTGACCTCCCGCGAGCGCGTGGAAGGCGAGGCCCGCGAGCATGCTCGGCACGGCCGCCGCGGCGAGGTTCACCGGCAGCACGAGGATCCGATAGCGCTGGATCGCCCAGGCGCCGATCTCGGCGGCCATCGAGACCGCGAACGCCCCGACCGGCCCGACGAACGCGACCGCGAGCATGAAGCAGACGAAGGCCGCGGAGATCTGCAGCGAGCCCTCCCACTTCGAGGCGCCGAGCACGCTGACGATCGCGGCGGCGGCGAGCACGTACACGAGCGGCGAGCGGAAGTCCTCGTGCGGGGAGACGATCAGGACCGGCAGCGAGCCGGTCAGCAGGGCGAGCGCGGCTGCGACAGCTGCCCGGCGATGCGTCGAGGCGGGTGCGACCGTCACGGGGAAACCCTACGGCCTCCCCGCAACGGTCGTCTCACGCAAGGCGGATCAGGTCGTGCGCCACGCCCCACCGGTGGCGGCGATCACGGTGATGGCGGCGATCATGAACGGGTACGCGCGGAGCTTGAAGCTTGACATTTGGGACCTCCAGGTGGTGAACGGGAGGCCACCGTAGCCGAGCGCGTTCGTGAACAAAAACGTTTTTGGACGAACGGCGCCAAAAAGTGACTTGCACCGTTACAAATGCCCGGACTTCGCCCGCGAAACCTGAACATTTGTCCACTTGGCCCCCGGGCCATTGACGTGCGCGCCGGCTTGTGCGTAGAGGTGAAAGTCTGTGTCGATAAACCTAATACAAGTGACTTGCGCCCGCCCCCGCTGCCGTGCGCGGCCGGCCTGGACGCCGGGCGCCGGCGCGTGGCTCCAGCCCACGTCGCACCCCACGACGAGGAACGAGATGCGCGTCCCGCGTGACGGTGCACGACGTAAGTGCCCAGGTTTTGGCCGCCAAGGTGCCGATTTCGCGCAGCGACGTTTGCAACCCGACCGCGTTACGCCGATCATGTCGGGGATGCGGACCCTCAAGACCAGCGAGGCGGCGTTGCTGCTGAACGTCAGCCCGAACACGCTGCGGGCGTGGGAGCGGCGCTTCGGCTACCCCAAGCCGCAGCGCTCGGCGGGTCGCCACCGCCTGTACACGCACGGCGAGGTGGCCGCGCTGCGCGATGCCCTCCAGCAGGGTCTGTCGATCTCCTCCGCCGTCAGCCGCGCCCGTGAGGCGCTCAGCACCGACACGCACACGCTCGTCGGTGCGTTGACGAGCTTCGAGCTCGACCGCGCCGACACCGCGATGGAGTGCGCGCTCGCGCTGCGCTCCGTCGAGCGGTCCGTCGAGGAGGTCCTGCTCCCGTCGCTCGACGAGCTCGGGCTGCGCTTCGGCCACGACAGCGCGCCATGGGCGTTCGCCGCCCGCTGGGCGGACGGCTGGCTGCGCCGCGCGCAGCGGCTCGCGCCCCCGCCGTCGCGCCCGCTCGCGATCCTCGTCGGCGACGCGACGCGCAACGAGCTCGACCCCGACGCGCTCGCGATGCGCGCGTTCGAGCTGTTCTGCGGCCGCGCCGGCGCGCGCGTCCTCGCGCTTCCGGTCGCGAGCGTCTCCGGGCTCGGCGACGTCGTCGGGTCGCTGTCTCCGGACGCGCTCGTCATCGCCGGCGCGCACGCGTCCGACGACGAGGTCGCGCATTGGGCCTACCGCGTGCGGGCGGCTTCCGGCCAGCTGCCGATGGGCCTCTTCCGGCGCACCCGCCACGGCGCCAAGATCCGCAGCGCCGCCGGGGCCCGCACGCTGCCGGACACGCCGTTCGGCGCGCAGCGCCAGCTGCTCGCCGTGCTCGACGACCGCCGCGACGAGCGCTTCGCCGACACCGTCGGCGCGCGGCCGCTGCACGCCGCGTCGCAGATCGCCCGGGAGGCGCAGGCATGAGGCGGCTGCACGCCGTTCGCCCCGCCGTCGTCGACGAGCGCGGGCTGGCCCTCGTCTCCTTCTGCGGCCACTGCGGCAGTCCGCCCGCCGCGACGCTCGAGGCCGCCGGCTCGCGCGTCTGCGGGCACTGCGGCCTCGGCCTCGTCCTGCAGGCGCCGTCCGACGTCGCGCCGCTGGTCGCCGAGCCGTTTCTCGTGATCGACTCCACGCTGTCGGTCTGCGCGGTCTCGGCACGCGCCGAGGAGCTGCTCGAGACCGACGAGACGCGGGCGGTCAACCGCCACGTCGCGGACTTCCTCGTGCCGGCCGACGCCAACGCGCCGAGCGCGGAGAACCTGCTCGTCCTGCTCGTCGACGCCGCGTCCGGCCTGGGAGAGCCGCGCACCGCGATCGTGCGACCCCGCCAGGAGTTCGGCGTGCGCTACCGCGCGCGGATCGGGCCGTGCGGGCCACCGCACGCGGCATTGCTCGTCCTGACGGACTGAAACGCCGTACTCTTGGGACGCGCGCGTACGGCGCGGCGTCCTCCCGTCCGAGAGAGCCACCGCCGCGGACGAGCGCCCTACCCCGATGAGTGTTCTTCGCACCCATGCCGCCGCGGCCATGTTGGGCGTCAGCCCGAACACGTTGCGGTCATGGGAGCGCCGCTTCGGCTATCCCACGCCGCATCGCACCTCGGGCGGGCACCGCCAGTTCGACCTCGCCGAGATCGAGGCGCTGCGCCAGGCGTTCGAGGAGACCCACAACGTCTCCTCGGCGATCTCGATCGCACGCGAGCGCGGCTGCGGCCCGTCGTCGCCCGCGCGCCTGCGCTCCGCGCTGCGGCGCTTCGAGGAGCTCGAGGCCGACCGCATCCTCGAGGAGAGCCTGGCCGTGCGATCGGTCGAGCGCACGGTCGAGGAGGTGCTGCTGCCCGCGATCGACGGGCTCGGAGCGGGACCCGGCGAGCTGCCGTCGGCCGAGCTCGGCTTCGCCTGCCGCTGGGCCAGCGGCTGGCTCGCCGCCGCCAAGCGCGTCGCGCCACCGCCGACGCGCAGCGAGAGCGTGATCATCTTCGACGCGAGCTCGTCCTGCGACATCGACGCGCTGCACGCGCAGTCGCTCGAGCTGTGCCTGCGCCGCGCCGGCGTGCGCACCCTGATGCTGACCGCGGAGCTCGACGCGAGCCGGCTCGCGCACGTGCTGCGCGCGCTGAACCCGCGCCTCGTCGTGCTCACCGGCCGGCGCGCGTGGCTCGACGCGCTGTCGCGGATCGCCTACCAGTCGCGGCGCACCGCCGAGCCCGTCGACGTGCTGGACTTCCGCGGCGCGCTCGACGACTGCGACGCCGTCACCGTGCCGCGCCTCGGGACGAGCGCGATCGGCGCGCGCGACCTGCTGCTCGCACGGCTCAACGCGCGCGCGAACGCCGTCGGCGCGCGTCCCGCGCTGGCGCGCGTCCTGTAGCGGCGCGCCGTCGGACCACCTCCCCACGAGACGCCGAGCCGTCCGATGGCGGCGGTACGGTGGCGAACCAGATGCCGCTCGTGCCCGGGGACCCGCTGGCTCATCGTGCCCTCGAGTCCCTGCTGCGCGCGGAGGCATCCGTCCGGCGCAGGCTCAGCGCCGATCTCGAGCGCGAAGGACTGTCGGCCACCGGCTTCTCCCTCCTGGTGATCCTGACGACCGCGGGTGGCGAGCTCGAGCTGCGGGTCCTTCGCGCGCGGCTTCGCACGTCCAAGGCGAACGCGACCGAGGTCGTGACGACGCTCGAGCATCGCGGTCTCGTCGATCGCCGGCGGCTCGTGACCGATCGCCGGGCCGCGACGGTCGCGATCACCGCGCAGGGCAGCGAGATCGTCGACCGCCTGTTCCCCGAGCACAGCGTGCGCGTCGCCCAGGCGTTCGCCGTGCTCGACGAGGCGGAGAAGCGGTCGCTGGCGCAGATCTGCCGCAAGCTCGCCGCCTGAGCGGCGCTCAGGTCTTGGCCGGGACGGGTCTACCTACACTGCTGGATCCATGGCCTCGCGCCCCGTCGATCCCCAGCAGTCGTTCCCCGAGCTCGAGCACGAGGTGCTCGCGCGCTGGCGCGAGCGCGACGTCTTCAAGGAGTCGCTGCGCCGCCGCGAGGGGGCCCCGCCGTGGGTCTTCTGGGAGGGTCCGCCGACCGCCAACGGACCGCCGGGCGTGCATCACGTCCTCGCTCGCTCGTTCAAGGACATCTTCCCCCGCTACCGCACGATGCGCGGCTACTACGTCGAGCGCCGCGGCGGCTGGGACTGCCACGGGCTGCCGGTCGAGATCGCCGTCGAGAAGCAGCTCGGGATCTCCTCGAAGGAGCAGATCGAGGAGTACGGCATCGCCGAGTTCAACGCGAAGTGCCGCGCGTCGGTGTTCGCGTTCCTCGAGGACTGGAACGCGCTCACGGAGCGCATCGGCCTGTGGCTGGACCTCGACGCCGCGTACCGCACGCTCGACGCGACGTACGTCGAGTCGGTCTGGTGGGCGCTGAAGCAGATCGCCGACCAGGGCCTGCTGTACGAGGGCCACAAGGTCGTGCCGTACTGCCCGCGCTGCGGTACCGCGCTGTCCAGCCACGAGGTCGCGCTCGGCTATCAGGACGTCGAGGACCCGTCGGTCTACGTGCGCTTCAAGGTCGCGCGCGACGGCGGGCCGCTGCAGGCCGGCGACGAGCTGCTGATCTGGACGACGACGCCCTGGACGCTCGTCTCCAACGCGGCCGTCGCGGTCGATCCCGAGCTCGTCTACGTGCGCGCGAAGACCGGCCGGCTCGACGCGCCGGTCGTGGTCGCCGAGGCGCTCGTCGAGAAGGTGCTCGGCGACCCGGCCGGCGTGCAGATCCTCGAGCGCTTCCCCGGCGCCGCGATCGACGGCGTGCGCTACGAGCCGCCGTTTCGCTACATCCCGGGCAGCGCGTACGGCGAGCGCGGGCACACCGTGCTGCTGGCGGACTTCGTCACGGCCGAGGACGGCACGGGCCTCGTCCACACCGCGATCGCCTTCGGCGAGGACGACTTCCGCCTCGGCGCGCAGTACGGCCTGACCGTCGTCAACCCGGTCCTGCCCGACGGCACCTACGACGAGCGCATCGGCCGCTACGCGGGGCGCTTCGTCAAGGACGCCGACGCGGACCTCGTCGAGGACCTGCGCAAGCGCGGGCGGCTGCTGCGCTCCGAGCTCTACGAGCACTCCTACCCGCACTGCTGGCGCTGCGCGACGCCGCTGCTCTACTACGCCAAGCCGTCGTGGTACATCAAGACGACGGCGCTGCACGACGAGCTGCTCGCGGCGAACGAGCAGGTGACGTGGCACCCCGAGCACATCAAGCAGGGGCGCTTCGGCCGCTGGCTCGAGAACAACGTCGACTGGGCGCTGTCGCGCGAGCGCTACTGGGGCACGCCGCTGCCGGTCTGGCGCTGCGAGCAGGGGCACGTGACGGTGATCGGGTCCTTCGCCGAGCTCGCCGAGCGCTCCGGCGTCCTGCTCGAGGACCCGCATCGCCCGTACGTCGACGACGTCACGTTCGCGTGCGCGGAGTGCGACGGCGCCGCGACGCGCGTGCCGGAGGTCATCGACGTCTGGTTCGACTCGGGGGCGATGCCGTTCGCCCAGCGCCACGAGCCGTTCGCGGGCGAGCTGACGCTCGACGAGCTGTACCCCGCGGACTTCATCTGCGAGGCGCTGGACCAGACGCGCGGCTGGTTCTACTCGCTGCTGGCGGTCTCGACGCTGCTGCGCGGCGGCGAGAAGCCGTATGACCACGTCGTCTGCCTCGGACTGATCCTCGACGCCCAGGGCCAGAAGATGTCGAAGTCCAAGGGCAACGTCGTCGCGCCGGACGAGGTGCTCGAGCGCTTCGGCGCCGACGCGCTGCGCTGGTACTTCTTCACGTCCAAGCAGCCGTGGGACGGCTACCTGTTCTCGCTCGAGGCGATCGGCGAGGGCGTGCGGCTGTTTTTGCGCCAGCTGTGGAACACGTACGCGTTCTCGACCCTGTACGAGCCGGCGCCGGCGCTCGCGGACGCGCCGCAGACCGACCTCGACCGCTGGGTGCTGTCGCGCCTGAGCGAGACGATCGAGCTCGTCACCGAGCGCCTGGACGCCTACGACGCGACGACCGCTGGGCGGGCGATCGTCGCGTTCGTCGACGACCTCTCCAACTGGTACGTGCGGCGCTCGCGGCGGCGCTTCTGGGACGGCGACGGCGCGGCGCACGACACGCTGCGCCACTGCCTCGTGACCGTGTCGCAGCTGCTGGCGCCGTTCGTCCCGTTCGTCGCCGACGAGATCTACGACAACCTCGACGGGTCGCAGTGCAGCGTCCACGCGACCGACTGGCCCGCGCCGGCGCTCCGCGACCTGGGTCTCGAGGCCTCGATGGCGATCGCGCGGGAGACCGTGCGGCTGGGCCTGGCGGCGCGCGGCGCGGCGAAGCTGAAGGTGCGCCAGCCGCTGCACGAGGCGGTGGTCGTGGCGGCCGGACCCGAGCGCGAGGCGATCGAGCGGCTCGCCGGCGTCGTGCGCGAGGAGCTCAACGTCAAGGCGCTGCGGTTCGTGTCGGAGACGTCGGAGCTCGGCTCGTACACGCTGAAGCCGAACTACCGCACCCTGGGCCCGCGCTTCGGCAAGGCGATGCCGCAGGTCGCGGCGGCGGTCGCCGCGCTGGACGCGTCGCACGCCGCGGACGCGCTGCGCGAGGGGCGCTCGGTCGGCATCACGATCGACGGGCGCGACCACGCGGTCGGCGCCGACGACATCCAGCTCGTGATGGCGCCGCTGGAGGGCTACCAGCTCGAGCGCGAGGGCTCGCATGCCGTGGCGCTGGAGCTGAAGCTCGACGACGGCCTGCTGCGCGAGGGCCTCGCTCGCGAGGTCGTGCACGCCGTGCAGAACGCCCGCCGCGAGGCGGGCCTGGAGATCGCCGACCGGATCGTGCTGACGCTCGGCGGCGACGACGAGCTGCTCGCGGCCGCGCGCGCCCACGAGCGCTACCTCGCCGGCGAGGTGCTCGCGACGGGCGTGCACTTCGACGGCGACGGGCACGGCGAGGTCGCGCGCATCGAGGGCCGCGAGCTGCGGATCTCCGTCGCGCGCAGCTCAGGCTGAGGCGCCTC
>DATAZX010000027.1:0-23072 GCA_036271815.1 Solirubrobacteraceae bacterium | reverse complement strand
GTTCCCTCAGGGAACCCTGAGCGGCTACCATGCGCTCATGCAGCGCACGGACTTCGGCGACATGGCCTGCTCGATCGCGCGCACGCTGGCCGTCGCCGGCGAGCCGTGGTCGCCGTTGATCCTGCGCGACGTGTGGGTCGGGACGACGCGCTTCGACGACCTGCAGCGCGGCCTCGGGATCTCGCGCAAGGTGCTGTCCGAGCGCCTGAAGTGGCTCGTCGAGCAGGGCGTCCTCGAGCGGCGCGCCTACTCCGAGCATCCGCCGCGCCACGAGTATGCGCTCACGCAGAAGGGCTACGAGCTGTGCGACGTGCTGATGGCGATCACCGCCTGGGGCGACCGCTGGACGGCGGGCACGGCCGGTCCTCCGGCGATCCTGCGCCACCAGGCCTGCGGCGAGGTGACGCGCGCGGAGATCCGCTGCTCGCACTGCGGCGACCCGCTGCACGCGCGCTACGTCGACGTCGAGGCGGGTCCCGGATGGCACCCGCCGGGTTGAGCCCGCACGGCGCGCCGGCGCGACTTGCACCCGTCGCACCCGTTGACGCAGCGTGAGAGCACACCGTCGCACCGCGGCGCTCGCGTTCGTCCTCCTCCTTGCCGGCGGCGCGACCGCCGCGACCGCGACCACCACCGCGACCACCGCGTACGAGGGCCGCGCCTGCACCCCGCCGGCCGGCCACCGCATCGTCGACTGCCGCACCGCGCGCCACGGCACCCCCGACCTCAGCCGCGCGGCATGGAAGGCGCTGCGCGGCGCGGAGCTGACCTTCAGCGACCAGATCGACGATCTCGCCCCGAACGCCGCGGCGGGCGGCGCGCGCGACTGGCCGCTCGTCGACTCCCTCGGCCAGCCGCTCGGACGCCTCGTCTTCGGTGGCGCCCGCCGCTTCAGCGTCGTCGGCAGCGACGGCAGCTCGTACCGCGTCACGTCGGTGCGCGTCCGCGGACGCGGCTGCGCGGCGAGCACCGAGCAGCAGCAGCGCTTCACGCTCGTGCAGGTCATCGCGCGCGCGCCGTCGGGCGGGACGCAGGCGTTCCTCGACACGCGGGCGCTCGATCGCACCACGGCTTCGGGCCGGCGCGCGCTGGCGGCGTTCGCGGCCCAGCACGGCACCGGCTGCGGACCGAGCGGCCGCGAGCGCGGCAAGCTGCAACCGCTGCGCGATCCCGCGGTCGGCGCGCGTGCCCACGCCCGGCTCTCCGACGGCACGCCGAACACGGTCACGGAGTACGACGCCAAGCCCGCGTTCGCGAACGTCGTGTACTTCGAGACGAACACGACGCAGGTGTCGGTCGGCGGCATCGCCCGCGGGATGGTCCGCGTCGGCACGCCGGTGGCGAAGGTCGACGCGTTCGCCGCCTGCGATCCGTCGAGCGACCGCACGCTGATCTGGCGCTACTGGTCGATCCGCACCGGCAACCCGGCGCGGCCGCGGATCTACGGCTGGATCCCGGCGAGCTGCCCGCCCTCGCTGCGCTGATGCGCGGTCGCCCGCCGCACCGAGGCACCTGCCAGACCGGCTCGCCCGCGCCGTCGAACGCGGGAATGAGAGCGATGGCGGGCAGCGGGGCCGCGCCGAGCCGTGCACGCCGGCGATCCTGGGTATCTACCATTCGCTGACGCCGTCGGACCGACCTTGGGGGCCGCCCGCTTCATGAGATCACGCCGCATCACCTGCGCCCTGCTCGGTGGCATGGCCACGCTCCTCGTCGCGGGCTGCGGCGGCTCGGGCAGCGGCTCGTGCACGGCGAGGGCCGGCTCGGCTCCCGGAGCGATCGACGCACCCGCCGACTGCCCGGTCAACACGGTGATCGCGGTCGACGCCACCGGCGCGATCGCCGACAAGTCGCTCGCGGGCGACGTCAGCGCTGCGGCGCAGCGCGCGGCCGAGCAGACGATCACCGCGGGCGGCCACCTGCGCGTCTTCGTCTTCGCCGGCGACGCCAACGACGTCGAGGTCATCTACGACGACGACGTCCCGACGCTCGAGCAGTCCGACGAGACCCGTCGCGGCCCGACCGAGCAGGCGCTGCGCAACGCGCTCGGCTCGTCGCTGGACAGCGCGCTCGGCGTCAACCGCGCGAACCTCGCGCTGACGCGCCACGTCCGCGAGCTCACGCGCGGCGGCACGTCGGACATCGCACGCGCGGTGCGCAACGGCCTGCAGACGCTCACCCCACAGTCCGGCGCGAAGGCGATGACGCTGATCTCCGACGGCGCGCAGGCGTCCGATCAGCTCATGCTCGCCAAGCGCGTCGACGCGGGCGACTCGTCATCGAGCCTCGGCACGAAGCTCGGCGAGCTGCTCGGCAGCGCCCGCGGCGTCGACGTCGTGCAGGCCGTCGGGCTCGGCCGGCTGCCCGACCACGTCAACGAGAGCGCGCGCCGTACGGACAAGCTCGTGCAGATCTGGAAGCGGGCATGCGAACACGCCGGCGCGACGCAATGCGCGACGACCACCGAGCTATGACGCGCGACGAGAGGAGCCAGGGATGAAGCCGGGCGACACGAGCGACGACGACTCCCCCACCCTGCCGTCCCCGCTGCTGTCGATCCCCGCGATCGGCGAGCCGGCACAGGCGCCCGAGCAGGCCGAGCGGCCGATCGCCGACGGCACGCGACCCGCCCCCGACCTCGACGACGGCATGCGCACGGCGACCGGCCACCCGCGCGACGACGCCGACCGCGTGCGCGGCGAGATCGTCGCGGAGAGCATCGCCCAGCAGGCCGACCACGTCATCGGCGCGCGGCTGGGTCCGTTGATGGAGTCCGCGGTCCGCGTCCGCGCGCTCGACGACGACCTCGTCCGGGCGAACGCGGCGGCGGACGACATCTCGACGCTGCCGGGCGAGGCCTTGCCGGCGCCGACGGCCACGACGCGGCGCGGCCGGATGTCCGCGCGGATGGCCGGCGGCGGCGGCCTGCTCGCGCTCTTCATCGCGGTCGGCATCGCCGAGGCGCTGTTCGCCTACGACGGCTTCCGCGAGCTCGCGCGCTTCCGCGGCACCGACCCCGGCCTGCTGCGCGAGGGCGCGCCCGCCCTGTCGGCGATCGTCATCGCGCTGCTCATCGCCGTCGGCCAGAAGGCCGTCGGCAAGAACCTGCGCCTCGCGCACACGCGCGATCCGCAGCCCGCCGCCGACGGCAAGCGCCCGATGCTCGAGCGCGACCTGCCCGTCGCCGCGCGCTACGCCGTCGCGGTCGCGATCATCGTCTGCGGCCTGGGCCTGTGGTACGGCGTGCAGAGCGCCCGCACGACGGCCAACAACGCAGCCGCCGCCCGCGATCAGGCCAACCAGGCAGCGGGCGCCCGCGGCGTGGCCGCGCAGGAGCTCGCCCAGAGCACCCCGACGCAGTCCGCCGCACCCGGCGTCTACTTCCTCGTGTCCAGCGCGGTCTTCCTGCTCGGCATCGGCGTGGCCTACCTGCTCGTCGACCCGTCGCGCGAGGAGCGCGACCGGCGACGACGGCGCGACGCCGACACGCTCGCCTACCGCGACCGGATCCGTGCGCAGCTGGCGGCGGAGGTCGGCGGGCTCGTCGGGCAGCGGGCGGAGATCGCTACCACCGTCGCGAACGCCAAGCGCCAGATGCGCCAGGAGGCCGTGCTGCATCCCGAGGTCGCGTTCCTGCAGCGCGCCGACGAGTTCCCGCACCTCTACGGCACGTGGCGACCGCGCAGCGACGCGCCGTTTCGGGCGACGCCCGACGTCGGCGAGGCACACCACGCGCAGTCCACGCTCGCGCACGACGACGGCTTGGCGGTGCCGGACAAGCTCGCCGACGTCGACGCCCTCATCGCCGAGCTGCTCGGCCGCAACCTGGCGGCGCCGAAGACGCAGCCGCGGTGAGCGGCGGGTCGGTCCCGGGCGGCGGCCCGCGCCAGGCGCCGAGCCCGCGCTCCGGCGACGGGCGCCGCCGGCCCGGGGTCGCGCGCCGTGCCGGTCCTCCGGCGCGGGGCGGTCGCGTGTCCCGCGCGCGATCGGCGGCCTGGAGCGCTGCCGGTCTCGAGCTCGAGCCGCGCGAGCGGCCGGTCGCAGCGCACCGGCCGCCGATCGCGGCGCCGCCGGTGCCGGAACCGCCGCCCGTCGCCGATGCGCCACCGGCGGTCACGCGCGGCGAGCACGCGGGCGAGCTGTCGGGCCTGCGTCTGCTGCTCGACCAGCTCGACGCCCTGCTGCGCGATCCGACCCTGACGCGCGCGCTGCGCGCGTTCTCCGGACGCCTGGGCGCGGGCGTGCGCGAGCTCGCCGCGGCGATCGCGGCCGCGGGCCGGCGACTGGCCCGCTCGATCCCGCGCCTGCGGCTGCGGTTCCCGCGCCGCCTGCTGCTCGGGCTGCTGGCCGCCGCCCTGCCGCTCGCCCTGCTCGCACTGCTGACGTCCTCGCACGATCGGCACACCAGCTCCGCCGCGGATCGCCAGGCCGCGACGGCTCGCCCCGCGGCCGGCGGAGCGGCACTCGGCGGCGTGGCGATGCCCGCACTGCGTGCCGCGCCGGACCACCCGCCGCCCGTGAACGTCGCGCTCGTGGTCGACGGCTCCTACGACCCCGCCGCCCTGCGACGCGAGCTGCGGGCGCTCGGATCGTGGCTCGCCGTCAACCACGCGCCCGGGACGCGGGTCTCGGTCATCGACGGCGTCTCCGCCCGCGAGAGTCCGCCGCTGCGCGCGGCCGACCTCGCCGGCGCCCACGCCACGCGCCAGCGAGCGAGCACCGCCGCCGCCGTCCGCTCGGCGTTCGCCGCGAGCCGCGGCCGTCGCCTGCTGGTCACGATCGGCTCGACGGCTCCGGCGTCACGCCGGACGAGCGCGCTCAGCGTGGCGACGCGCCGCGGTGCGAGCGCGAGCCCGACCGTGGCGCTGCGACGCGGGGGCCGCGCGACCGTGACGATCGACGCGCGCCGGTCCGACGCGCTGGCGGCCAGCGTCGCGCGAGCGATCGCGGCGATCTCCGGCGAGCACGAGCGCCGCTGACGGCTACGACGGCCGGCCGGTGGCTGTGAGCGGCGCCGGCATCTCCGGCCGCCGCTCGCACAGCCACGCCGGCACGGCGTCACATCTTGCGGCTGAGCCTCGCCAGCGCCTCGCGCTGCGACTTCATGTCCACGTTGGCCAGATGGTCCTCGGCCTTGGCGACGGCCTCGGCGGAGCTCGCCTTGGTCACGCCGCTCGTGCTGGGCGGAGCTTGGGCGGGGCTGTCCGGCGGCTCGACGGGCTGTGACATGGTCTCCTCCTTGTCGGGTTCTGCCGTGTACCAGGCATGCTCCCTGGTTCCTGCGGCGCGGATGCGCCAGGTTCGTGTTCGGCCAGAACGATCGCGGGGCGCCTTGCGACGCCCCGCGTGACCGTCAGTCGTGGTGCCGCCCGCTCATCCGATCCTGGACCGGACGAGCCGACTGGCCATCGACCTCGGGATGTGGCGCCCCCTGAGCGCCTCCGGCGAGGTCAGCGGCCGACTACCGGTTCTGCGCCTCTGCGAGCAGGCGCTTGACCGTGTCGTGATGGGTGGGCGACAGACGCTCGGTCTTGTTGTCGTAGTACGTCGGCACCGCGTAGTTGCCGCCGCCGGAGATCTTGGCCCCGAGTGAGGCGGTGCTGGGCGGCGTTGAACCCTGATTCTGCAACGTGTGCTCCTTCCGGATGATGAACCGCGAGACACTCGTGCCCCGCATTGCCCGTCAACGTATGTACTTCTCCCCTCCCAGCGGAGGGTCTCGCCTGTCTCGCGCGAGTACCCTTCGAACGGAGCCTGTCCGGCACATCCCGAGGGCTACTCCCCGCGAATGCGGCCAGAATAGCAAAGGTAAACCGGTGCGCAAACCCCCTTGTGGGATGCCGTAGAGTGTCCTGGCGACACGTTGGTGGTCACGCGCGTCGCGGGCTCGATGGAGCCTCTGGTCGCTTCGAGCGAGCTCTCGCGACAATCGTTGTTGCTCGCGCAACTATCTGCTATCCTTCCGCTTGGCGACGTACGGGTAGTACCCGTCCGCTCGACCGCCTCTCCCAAGTTCGGCAGCTGTCGCAGTGCGCGGCAATGCGGGACCGTAGGTGGGGCACGTCGCGAGCCGAGTCGCCCCCGATACGTCCGAAAGGGAACGCATGGCCAGGACTACCACACCGACGCCCAGCCGCCGCCGCGGCGAACACGACGCCCCCGCGAAGCGGGCGCCGCGTCGCGCTACGGCCGCCGAGAGCGGCCGCAGCGAACGTCGCGCGCAGACCGAGGCCGCCTCCGACTCGCTGCAGATCTTCCTCAACCAGGCGTCCCGTCACGCGCTGCTCACGGCCGCCGAGGAGATCGAGCTCGCCAAGCGGATCGAGCGCGGCGACATCGCCGCCAAGGACCGCATGATCAACTCCAACCTGCGGCTCGTCGTGTCGCAGGCACGCCGCTACCAGGGGCTCGGCCTGCCGCTGGGCGATCTCGTCCAGGAGGGCACGCTCGGGCTCATCCGCGCGGCCGAGAAGTTCGACTGGCGCAAGGGCTTCAAGTTCTCGACGTACGCGACGCTGTGGATCCGGCAGAGCATCCAGCGCGGCCTCGCGAACACGTCGCGGACGATCCGCCTGCCCTCGCACATCGAGCAGCGCGAGCGCAAGCTCGCGCGGGTCGAGCGCGAGCTGACGGCGAAGCTCTCGCACGATCCGTCCGACCAGGAGGTCGCGGACGCGGCCGAGATGACGGTCGAGGACGTCCACGCGCTGCGCGACGCGCGCCGGGTCGTGACGAGCCTCGACGTGCCGATCGGCGCCGAGGGCGACAGCCACCTGGGCGACTTCATCGCGAGCGAGGGTCCCGGCCCGAGCGAGCAGGCCGTGACGACCGAGCTCGAGAACACGGTCGCACAGGCGCTGGGCAAGCTCACGAGCGAGGAGCGCAGCGTCGTCGAGCTGCGCTTCGGGCTGCGCGACGGTCGCGAGCGCACGGTCGAGGCGACCAGCCGCGAGCTCGGCGTCAGCCGCGAGCGCACGCGTCAGCTCGAGGAGCGCGCGATGCGTAGCCTCGGCGACGAGCCCAGCCTCGCCGGTCTGCGCGAAGCCGCGTAGCAACCCCGTCCGATTCCCGGCGTCGAGCGCAGGACCGGCTCGGCGCCGCGGGATCGGCCGATCGGGTCTGCCGGCTCGGCGATCCCGCGCGCGATCACGGGGAGGTTCTCCGTAGGCCCACGCCGGCGTCGGTGGCGGACGCCGGTCCTTTCGTGAGGGGACCGTGCCTCCGTAGGCTTCGCAGGATGCCGCCCACAGCCTCCAGCGAACGCGCCCGCGTACGGCGCGCCCCGAAGCGTGCCGTCTACGACCGCGCCCGGATCGACGCGATCCTCGACGAGGCGATCGTGTGTCACGTCGGCTTCGTCGACGGCGGGCACCCGTTCGTCATCCCGACCCTGCACGCACGCGTCGGCGATGTCGTCTACGTCCACGGCTCCACGGCCAGCCGGATGGTCCGCGCGCTCGCCGGCGGAAGCCCGTGCTCGCTCACGGCCACGCTGCTCGACGGCATCGTGCTCGCGCGCTCGGCGTTTCACCACTCCGCCAACTACCGCTCGGTGAGCGTCCTCGGCCGCGCGACCCTGGTCGCGTCCGAGGAGGAGCGGCTGCTCGCGCTCGAGGCGTTCAGCGAGCATCTCGTCCCCGGTCGCTGGCAGCACGTCCGGCCGCCGAGCCGCAGCGAGATGAAGGGCACGCAGGTGCTCGCGCTCGCGCTCGACGAGTGCTCGGCGAAGGTGCGCAGCGGGCCGCCGGTCGACGACGACGAGGACATGGACCGCGACGTCTGGGCCGGCGAGATCCCCCTCACGCTGCGAGCCGGCGAGCCGCTGCGCGATCTGCAGCTCGCGCCCGGCATCGAGCTGCCGGCGCACGCGGCGCAGTGGGCGCCGACCGCCACGCGCCGGCGTTAGGCGCAGGTCTGGGCGCGCAGGTCGTGGCGGTAGGTCTGCATGTCGGCGTGCGTCCAGTCGGCGTGCGTCTGGGTGCGCAGGCGGGCGACGTTCTCGCGGTGATACGGGCTCGACAGCGACTCGCTGTGGCCGATGACGTTGTCGACGCCGATGTGGAAGCGACAGCGCAGCCACGTCGTGAGGCGCAGCGAGGCCTGCAGCTGCCGCGGGTCGCCGAGGATGTCCTGGTCCGAGCGGCCGACGTGCTCGATCCCGATCGCCGTGTAGTTCAGGCCGACCGTGTGCCGGCACATGAGCGTCACCGGGACGAGCTCGAAGATCTGCCCGTTGCGCGCGACGACGTAATGCGAGCAGGTGCCCGGCAGCTCGTGCAGCTCGACGTCGGGGACGTCGGGCGCGAACGTGTTGAACGTGGCCTGGACGCTGTCGTTGACCGTGTAGTGCTCGACGATGACGCGCGGCCGCGTCAGGCGGTAGCTGTCGATGCCGTAGTGACGGCGGGCGTAGGCGCGCATCTCGCGCTTGCGCTTCGGCGGAAACGGGATGTGCTTGACGATGATCGGCGGGCGCGAGACGCCGGCGACCCGACCGATCTTCGGCCTGCTCGCCGCGGGCGCGGGCGCGCCGGCGACGGCGATCGCGCCCGCCGCGAGCGCGAGCGCGGCAGCCACGGCGATGATGAGCCTGCGCACGTCGCGCAACCTATCGCCCCGCCCGGCCGACTCGTGGCGCGACGTCCGCGCTAGCGTCCCGCGTCGTGGCCCCGACGTGCCGAATCCTGCTGATCTCGGGCAGCCTGCGTGCCGCCTCGACGAACACGGCGCTGCTGCGCACGGCGTGCGAGGACGCCGGCGGCGACATCGAGGCCGTCCTCTACGACGGCCTCGACGGCCTGCCCCACTTCAATCCCGACGACGATCCGGACGGCGGACCCGTCCCGCCCGCCGTCGCCGAGCTGCGGGCGCAGATCGCCGGCTGCGACGCGCTGCTCTTCTGCACGCCGGAGTACGCCGGCACGCTGCCCGGCTCGTTCAAGAACCTGCTGGACTGGACCGTCGGCGGCGGTGAGACGTACGGCATGCCGGTCGGCTGGGTCGACGTGTCCGGCCTCGGTCGCGGCGCGGGCGCGCACGACTGCCTGCGCAGCGTCCTCACCTACACCGGCACGGACGTCGTCGAGGCGGCGTGCGCGCGCATGCCGGTGCAGCGAGACACGGTCGGAGCCGACGGCCTGATCGACGATCCGGTGGTGCGCGGCGTCGCGGTGGCGGCGCTCGCGGCACTGGCCGCGCGCGTCGCCGCGGGCACGCCCGACTGAGGCCCCTGGTCCCATATCCTGCGCGGATGGGAGACCTGCTCATCCGCCGCGACGGCGCGTTCTACGGCGTCACGATCCGCGCCGTGCTGGACTCCGGCGCCACGGCGCCGCTGTACGTCGCGATTCGGGCGCAGCGCGTCGAGTGGAGCGATCCCGACGACCCCGCGGCCGACCCCGACGGCTGGGTGTGCAGCACGTCGCCGCGGGCCGTCGAAGCGGAGCTCGAGCTCTACTTCACGCGTGACAAGGTGCACGCGCGAGCGCTCGCCCAGCTCGCGCGGTGGCAGGCCGACCCGCCGCCGCGGCTCGTCGGCGTCAGCTCGGTCGCGGAGCAGTACGCCGGGCTGATCGACCAGGAGCAGGGCAACGGGGTCGGCATCAAGCTGTCCGACCCCGAGCAGGATCGCTCGAGCAGTCGCGCCTACGCGGCGTGGTCGCGCGGCAAGCTGCGCGGCGACTCCGCGTCGCCGGCGCCGTAGAACGTCCTTGCCGCCAGCCAGGGTCCGGGTGGTCCCATGGGCGGCGCCGCGGCGTGCCTCCGGACGGCGGGGCGCCTACGCCGCGCCGCGCTGCTGCGCCGGCACCACGGACACGACGCGGCCCTCGCGGATGTCCTTGGCGATCTCGCGCTCGGGGCGTGCCGGGCGCGGCATCCGAGCGGTGAAGCGCTTGCGCCACAGGCCGATCAGCCCGACGCGCCAGGCGATGTAGCCCGAGCGGCCCGGGATCGCGGAGAAGTCCATCTTCACGAGGTGGCTGATCGCGCGGCGCGAGAGATATGCCGTGCGCAGGACGTGGCCGATGCGCGGATAGAGCGTCTGCTCCTCCGTGCTCGCCTTCACCCTGCTCAGCAGCCGCTTCCACAGCCACTCCGGCGGACGCCAGATGCACAGCAGATACAGCAGCAGGTTGTTGACGCGAGGCGGGATCGACATGAACGTCGCCGAGATCTCCTCGATGTCGACGCCGCGCTCCTTCATCGCCCGCTCGAGCTCGGTGTTCGGGATCACCTTCAGCGAGTAGATGAACAGCGTGTACGGCCGCTCCATGTCGTAGAGCAGCTGCAGCGTGTCCTTGAGGTCCTGCGCCGTCTCGATCGGGTTGTCGGTGATGATGTCGTACGCCGGGGGGATGTGGTACTTCGGCGAGAACGACGCGTTGACCTCACCGGCGGCGAGGATCTTCTCCGGCGGCGACGGGCGCTTGTAAAAGTCGAGCGTGTTGCGGCTGCCGCTCTGGATGCCCATCCGGATGCGGTTCATGCCGGCCCACGTCAGCAGCTCGAACTTGTCGCGGTTGACGTAGTTGGGGATCACGCCGTAGACCGCGAACGGGAGGTCGAGCTCGGACTTCCACAGCTCCGCGAACTCCTCGATCTGGCGGTACGGGATCGCCATGAAGCTGTCGTCGTGGAAGCTGACCTGGCTGAGGTGCGGGAAGCGATCGCGCGCGGTCTTGATCTCGTCGACGATGTAGCGCGCGCTCGGATGGCGGATGCGCTTGTACTTCGGGTCGTTGGAGATGAACTTCGTGTTGCCGCAGTACGAGCAGTGAAACGGGCAGCCGATCGACCACAGCGTCGTGTAGCTGAGGCCGTCGTTGTCGATGTAGTCCGAGACCTTCATCGGGATGAAGCCGTCGCCCGCCTGGTAGATGAGCTCGCCCTCGCCGTACTGCGGGAAGGGCAGGCTCTCCATCTCGTCCTGCGACATCAGCGGGAGGAAGTGGTTGCGGATGACCTCCTCGCCGCCGTTTCCGTCCTTGAACCAGAAGTTCTTGATGTTCGTGGGCCGGTGGCCCGCCATGAGCTCGTCGTAGAGCTGCTGGAAGGCGAACTCGCCCTCGCCGACGCAGATCGCGTCGACGTTGGAGAGGATCGCGTCCTCGGGATGGATGATCGGGTGGATGCCGCCCCAGATCACGTACGTCGACGGGTCGATCTCCTTGACGCGGGTGATGAGCTTGCGCGTGAGGTCCGAGTAGCCGGTCATCGAGGAGAAGCCGACGAGGTCGGACCTCGCGAGATCGCGTGCCGCGAGGTCGATGTCCTCGGGCTCGAGCGATCCGGCGCTGCCGAGCGTGCCGCGCAGCCCGTTGCGGATGCTGCGATAGCGGTTCGTCGACACGTAGCAGGACTCGGTGTCCTCGTTGATGCGCGCGACGAACGCGGCCATCTTGCGAAAGCCGCACGACGTGATCCCATCCTCAAGCGACACCAGCTTGATCTGCATGCAGAATTCCCCCGCTCCGTCGGACGAACAGTGATCGTAGCGATGGCAGGTTCGGCGCGCACGCGCTCGGACCTGTGCGTGGACGATTGTTCTAGCCTCGGCCGGATGCTCGATCGCGAACTGCTCCAGGACGCCGTCGCGGCCGGCGCGGTCGCCGCGGTGGCGAGCGGCGCGCCCTCGACCCTGCACGCCATCGCAACCGGCGTCGACCCGCTGGAGGCCTCGCTGGCAGCGGGCACGCTGCTGCTGCGCGACGAGCAGCGCACGTCGCGGCTGCTGCCGGCGGCGATGGCCGCGCACGCTGCGCTGTCGCTCGGCTGGGCCGTCGTGCTGACGAAGACCCTGCCGCGCCGGGGCTGGCTGCCATGGTCGGTGCTGGCGGGCCTCGGGATCGCGGCGTTCGATCTCGGCGTCGTCGGGCGGCGCTTTCCCCGCATCCGCGCGCTGGCGCTGACACCGCAGGTGCTCGACCACGTCGCCTACACGGTGACCGTGGGCTGGGTGCTCGACCGGCGGCGCGCGCGGCGCTGACGAGCTGCACGACGACGAGTTCGCCGGCGACGGCGCGCTTCGTCGCGGGCGGACGCGGCGCTGACGGCCGCACGGCAGCTCGGGAAGACAACGAGCTCGCCCGCGGCGACCGAGCGCTCGCCGCGGTGGGCTAACCGCGTGTCGCGAGCCGCCGGGCGACGATGCTCGCCACCCCGCGCGGGCCGCCGCGACGCTCGGCGACGCCCTCGCGGTAGTGCACGACGTGCAGGTCGCCGAACGCGTGCAGCAGCTCGTTGTGACCCAGGACGAAGGCGGGGTTGAACGTCCTCCCGAGCTTCTCGACGTGCGCGCGCGCGAACGTCTCGTACAGCAGCAGGCCGCCGGGTCGCAGGGCGCCGCCCAGGGCACCGAACAGGTCCCTCTGCAGGTAGTTCATGCAGACGACGACGTCGTAGGCAGCCGCCGGCAGCGCGTCGTGCTCGAGGTCGATCGCGCGGGCGTCCACCTGCAGGCCCGTCGCGGCGGCCGCGGCGCGCAGCCGCGCGATCGCGACGTCCGAGACGTCGACCGCGTCGACGGCGAAGCCGAGCTCCGCGAGCGCGCGGGCGTTGCGACCGTCGCCGCACGCGACGTCGATCGCCGTGCGGCCCGCACCGCCGGCGAGCAGCTCGCGATGCTCGACGAGCCACTCCGCGGGGGCCGCCGGGAACGGCTCGAAGGCGTCCGCGTCGTAGCGGGCGTTCCAGCGCTCGCGCGCGGCGCCGGCCGGATCGCCGCTCACGGTCGCGCCGGGCGCCGTCGGCGCGGCCGGGTCAGGGGTGCACGCTCACTGCGCCGCCGCGTGCTCGCACACCGCGTGACCGCAGCCGCACTCGTGGGCCGCCTCGCCTTCGTGCGTGCCGTGCTCGGCGCAGTAGTCCGAGCAGAAGCCGTCCTCGCGGGCCTCGCACTTGCATCCCGGGTGCTCGCATGTCTTCGCCATCAGGCTGCTCCTTGATCGCTGGATCGACCGTACGCGGACCGTACTACCACCGCAGCCCCTGTCGCCATGCGCGCCGCGGCGCGCGAAGTCGGCTCATACCGGGCCGCGGGGTCGGGTAGTGCCACAGGCAGAGCAGATCATCGACGCGACGAAAGGAAGCCCATGTCCGAGCGAGAGACGGCAGATCCCCAGACCTACCGCGGTGGCGTCCAGGAGCCCGAGAACGCGAAGGGCGGCGCGCCCGGTGGGCTCGTCCCGCGCGAGATGGTCGACGAGCCGCCCTCGCCGCCCGCCGACGACCAGGCGATGAGCGAGGCCGCCCTCGGCGGGCTCGCGACCGAGGTGCCGTCCCACCAGGTCCCGCGCGACGGCGGCGACAACGCCGACGCCACCCGCGACGGCGGCCCCGATCCCGACTCGCCGAGCAGGGTCGGCGCCGGCTCGGTCCCCGACAACGGGCGGACCGGCAGCTACGAGTCCTGAAGCTCCCCCCGGCGCGGCGACGTCCTCGTCGTCGCGCCGTGCCCGCGAAGCGCGCGAGGACCAGCTTGCGCCGCGCCCGGGCTGCGCGTCTCGTCAGGGCGCCGCGTCAGTTCAGGCGGGCGCGCAGCGCGCCCAGCTCGGTGCGCAGCGCGTAGATCTTCGGCTCGCCGAGCGGTAGCGCGAGCCGCAGCTCGGCCGCGAGGATCGTCCGCATGAGGTCGGCCCTACGGCCGTACGCGGCGACGAGGTTGTTGAGCATCCGCAGCATCGTCTCGTGCGCCCCCCACGGACGCACGTCGCGGGGACGATCGGGCGCCACGGGCGCCCCACCCGCGAACGGATCCAGCAGCAGCGGGGCCGAGCCCGTCGAGAAGTCGCCGACGACGAAGTGGCCGCGCAGGCCGACGCCGCTCAGCGCGATGCCCGCCCTGCGCGCCGTCGCCATGTAGAGCACCGACAGCAGGATCGGCAGGCCGCGGCGGCGCTCGAGCACGACGTTGAGCATCGAGTTGTCGGGATGATCGACGCGCTGGCCGTCGCCGCCGAAGCCGTGCCGCACGGCCAGCACCTCGCGCAGCGCCTCCATCCCGGCGTGCGGCCCGCCACGCTCCTCGCGCAACACCGCGACCTCCTCCCCCAGCTCGTCGAGCCGAGTGACGGCGGCGTCCTCGTCGACCTCCTTGAACTCGGCGGCGAGCGACAGCGCGAGCTCGTCGATCGGTGGTGCGGGCAGCGCTGCGAGGGCGACGAACGGGGCGATGGACACGCACGCATTGTCCCCGCGGGTCCGACGCGCGAGAATGTGCAGATGTCCAAGATCCGAATCGACGAAGCGGACCAACTGCAGGTGCGAGACGTCCTGCACGCAAAGCTGAGCTCACTGGACGCGTCGGCGACGATCGCCGACGTGCGGGCGTACTTCGACGCCAGCCGCAGCCGGCGCCAGGCGTTCCTGCTCGACGACGGGCGCTATGTGGGCTCGATCACGCCCGCGCTGCTGGAGGGGCAGGACCCCGAGCGCCTCGCGGTCGAGGTCGCCGACGTCCAGCGCACGCTCGGCCTCGACGCGCCCGCCACCACCGCGCGCGACCTCGCGCTGCAGACCGACCGCCGGCGGGTGCCGATCGTCGACGCCGACGAGAAGCTCGTCGGCGTGATCGCCGTCACCGGCGACCTGACGTCCTTCTGCGGCACGACCGAGCGCCGGCCCGAGATGCTCGAGCGCGCCGAGCGCGCAGACGCGGCCGCGTAGCCGCGCGGGGCGTCGTGGCTCAGCTGGCCTCGAGCGTCTTCTTCGCGGCCAGCGTCGCCGGGTGCTCGGGACCGAGCACCCGCTCGAGGTCCTCGATCAGGCTCACCTGTGTCGCGCGCGCCTCCTCGGCGCGTCCCGCCGCGCGATAGGAGGACGCGAGGTCGCGGCGCGCCGTCAGCGCGTCGGCGTGGTCGGCGCCCATGATGCGCGCGGCCTCGCGCACGATCTCCTCCTCGACGGCGATCGCCTCGTCGTGGCGCTCCACCGACCACAGCGTCGAGGCGAGGTTCGCGCGGGCGTCGAGCGTCTCCTCCTCGTCGGGGCCGAGCACGCGCAGGCGGTCGGCGAGCACCTGCTCGAGAACCGCGATCGCCTCGCTCGTGCGCTCCGCCGAGGCGTAGGAGAACGACAGGTTCGAACGCGCGGTCAGCGTGTCGAGGTGATCGTGGCCGAGCACGCGCTCGGTCGCGGCGAGGACCTCCTCCTCGATCCGGATCGCCTCGTCCAGGCGCCCGGCCGACCAGTAGGACGCGGCGAGGTTCACGCGCGCGCGCAAGGTCGCCGGCGAGTCCGAGCCGAGCGTGCGCTCGGAGATCTCGAGCACGTCCTCCTCGATCGCGATCGCATCGTCGTGGCGCCCGACGTGCCAGTAGGAGTACGCGAGCTCGCCGCGCATCGAGAGCGTCTCGGGGTGCTCCGCGCCGAACGCGGCGACGTGCTCCTCGACCTGGCCCTCCTGGCGCTCGATCGCCTTCTCGATGACGTTCGTGACCTCGTCCTGCTCAGCCTGTTCGGGCTCTTGCATCGCTAGCTCCTCCTCGCCGGCACGTCAGCGCCAGAGCGTAGCGAGGCGCGGGCCGGTCCCAGAGGCTTGGCGCGTGGACGCCGGTCAGACGGGGAGCGGCGGCTCGCGCACCTGGCTCTGGGCCCGCGCGAACTCGCAGCAGCAGTCCATCAGCGTGCCCGACAGCGTCCGCAGCTGCGCGATGCGCTCGCGCTCCTCGGGCGACTGGTAGCTGTCGACGTCGCGCTCGGCGACGTAGGTGCTGGCGACCTCGCACAGCATGCGCGCCTGCTCGCGGGTGATCGTCAGCGGCGCTTCGTCGCCGAAGACGCTCGTCGATGCGAGCAGGTCGTCGAGGGTGATCCAGCCGCGCAGGACGAGGACGTCGTCCGCGGCGTCGTACTCCACGCGGGCCTGACGCTCGCGCTTGTAGGCCAGCGCCTCGCGCAGCACGTCGACCTCGACGCGACTTGCGATCGCGTCGCAGACGACGGTCGTGCCGTCGCGTCCTATGCGGTAGCTGCGATTCATGAGAGAGCTGGTACCCATGTTCCCATCTTCGGCACGCGGGGTCTGTGACGTTACATACGGGGGGCCACAATTCGGCAGATCACCATGGCCCGTGAGTCGATGCGCCGAGACTACGTCGCGCCGACCTGCAGCGCCGCTGCACATGCGCTCCCGATCGCCGCCGCGAACGCGTCGATCTCGGCGGGCGTGGTGTCCCAGGAGCACATCCAGCGTACCTCGCCGGTCGCGCCGTCCCATTCGTAGAAGTACCAGTCGCGCCGCAGGAGCTGCGTCGCGGCGCGCGGCAGCACCGCGAAGACGCCGTTGGCCTCCACGGGACGGGCGATGCGCACGCCCGGCAGGCCGTCGATCGCGGCCGCCAGGCGGGCGGCCATCGCGTTGGCGTGGGCGGCGTTGGAACGCCAGAGGTCGCCGTCGAGCAGGGCGACGAACTGCGCCGCGAGGAAGCGGCCCTTGGAGGCGAGCTGGAGCGTCTGCTTGCGCAGGTAGGCCATGCCGTCGCCGAGCTCGGGGGCCAGCAGGACGACCGCCTCGCCGAACAGCGCGCCGTTCTTCGTCGCTCCGAAAGAGACGGCATCGACGCCGGCGTCCGTCGCGACCGCCCGCAGCGGCAGGTCCAGCGCCGCGGCGGCGTTCGCGAGGCGCGCCCCGTCGACGTGCAGCAGCAGCCCGCGCTCGTGGGCGAACGCGGCGAGCGCCGCGAGCTCGTCCGGGCTGTAGCGGGTGCCGAGCTCGGTGCTCTGCGTGACGGACACGACGCGCGGCTGGACGGCGTGCTCGTCGCCCTCGCGACCCAGCCGCGTGGCGACGAGCTCGGGCGTGAGCTTGCCGTCCGGCGTGGGGATCGCGTGCAGCTTGACGCCGGCGACGTGCTCCGGCGCACCGCCCTCGTCGACGTTGACGTGCGCGCTCGCGGCGCACACGACCGACTCCCACGGCCGGCACAGCGCTCGGAAGCAGAGGACGTTCGCCCCGGTGCCGTTGAAGACGAGGTAGGACCGTGCGTGCTCGCCGAAGTGGTCGCGCAGCAGCTGCTCGGCGCGCTGCGTCCAGGGGTCGGCGCCGTACGCGCGGGCGTGGTCGACGTTGGCCTCCGCGATCGCGGCCAGCACGTCGGGATGGGCCGCCGCGTTGTTGTCGGAGGCGAAGCCCTTCACGGCGCTCAGGCTAGTGGCGCCTGGACCCGCGAGGTCGGTCCACTCATGCCGCGGACCGGCGATCGGTCATCTGTCCAGTCGCCTCAAGATGGTCTTGTTCGGACCGGGGGGAGCGTCGAAGAGCACCCCGTGAGGATTCCATCTTTGCTTCCCGACGGACCGCTCCGTCTTGGAACGCGCCGATCGTCAGCCACGGTCGCCCTCGACATCGGGCCCGACGCCATCGTCGTCCTGCAGTCGTCGGGAACCGAGCGCGCACGCGTGCGTCGCGCCATCGTCCACCCCCTACCCGTCGGGCTCGTCGTCGACGGCGAGGTCGTCAACGCCGACGAGCTCGCGGTCGAGCTGCGCGCGCTGTTCACGGAGCACAAGCTGCCCCATGACGTGCGCGTCGGCCTCGCCCATCCGCGCCTCATGGTGCGGATGGTCGAGCTGCCGGCCTCGCTCAGCGGTCGCGACCTCGACAGCGCGGTCCGCCACCTGGCCGGCGACCTGCTGCCGGTCGGTCTCGACCAGCTCGTCGTCGACTACCGCTGCGTCGGCAAGTCCGCGCAGGGCGGCGGTCCCCGCCAGCAGCGCGTGCTGATGGCCGCGGCCCGCGTCGACGGCATCGAGCGCCTGACCCGGGCGCTCGCCGGCGCCCACCTGCGCGCCGAGCGCATCGGGCTCTCGGGCCTGGCGATGCTCACCGCGCTCGAGCACCCGCCGCTCGGCGGCGAGGCGATCCTCTACGTCCAGGCCGGCGCGCTGACGAACGTCGTCATCGCCGAGGACGGCGAGCCGCAGCTCGTGCGTGCCGCCTCCGCCGGCTCGGAGTCGATCGCCGCGCAGCTCGCGGAGCGCACGCAGATCACGCACGAGGCCGCACGTGGTCACATCGCCGCGCTCGGCGTCAACCCCTCCCCCGGCTCGCATCCCGAGCTCAGCGAGGAGCTCGAGGCGGCGGTCTCGCAGGTGGTCCGCGAGGGCCTGCGCCGCGTGATCGCCGAGATCGAGTCCTCGCGCGGCTTCTACGCCGCCCGGGCCGACGCCCGGCCGATCGGCGGCGTCGTCCTGACCGGCGCGATGACGACATGGCCCGGCGTCGCCGAGCTCATGCGCCAGGAGCTCAACATCCCGGTGCTGCCCGCCGGGCGCGACGGCTGGCCCGATCTCGGGGCCGTCTCGGTCCCGCCGGAGCGTCTCGACGTCGCGGTCGGGCTCGCGCTCGGCGGCGGCAGCGACCGCCCCGATCTGCGTCCCGCCCGCCAGGGCGAGCGCGGACAGATCGAGGCGGCGCCGAACGCGCGCGTCGCACAGGTCCTGTGCGGGGTCGCCGCGGTGCTCGCCATCGCGATCGTCTACCTCGTCGCGGTCTCCAACCAGGTCAGCTCCGGCAAGGAGCGCTTGGCGCAGATCAAGGGCGAGCTCGTCAGCTCGGAGCACAGGGCAGCCGACCTCAAGCCCTACGCCGACTTCGCGCAGGCGACGGCCGACCGCCACACGGCCGTCGCGACGATCGCCGGGGCGCGCTTCGACTGGGACCGCGCGATGACCCAGCTCTCCCAGATCGCGCCCAACGGCGTCTGGCTGACGAGCGTCCGGGGCACGCTGACGCCGACGACCTCGGTCGACGGTGCGACCGCCGGCGACACGTCGACGCTGCGCGGGGCCGAGCCCGGCCCGGCACTCGAGCTCGCCGGCTGCAGCAAGGTCCAGCACAACGTCCCGCGGTACATGGACCACCTGTACTCGATGACCGGCGTCGACGAGGTCGGCTTCAGCAAGACGCAGCGCAACGCTCCGCAGACCGCGGGCAGCGCCCCCGGATCGGCCACGAACACGACCGGCTGCATCGGGCTCGACGATCCGACGCAGTTCTCGATCGTGACGTACTTCAAGCAGAGCGCGGCACTCGCCAATCTCGCCGCCCAGGCGGCCGGCGTCGCAGCGGGCACCACGCCCGCGGCTGCGACGACCCCGGCCGCGACGACCACCCCGACGACCCAGTCTGCCGCCATCGGCACCGGAGGCTCGAAATGATCAACTCGGCCTCACCGCATCAGCGGATGATCATCGGCACGGTGCTCGCAGGAGCGGCGCTGCTGGCGGCCCTGTGGCTGCTCGCACTGTCGCCGAAGCGCAGCGAGAGCGCCGAAGTGCGCTCGAACGTCGCCGCCCAGGAGCAGCGCCTCAGCGCCGCGAAGGCCCAGGTGGCCACCTACGAGGCGGCCCGGACGGCCTACCCGCAGCACGTCAAGGAGCTGCGCCGCCTCGACGACGCGGTGCCGGCGCGCGGGGCGATCCCCGCCCTCCTGCGCCAGCTGCAGCAGCGCGCCAACGCCCGCAAGGCCGACCTGCAGATCGCCGCGCTGAAGCCGGGCGCGGCCGCCACGCCGGCGGCTCCGGGCGTCGCCCCGACCGCCGCGGTGACGCCGGGCGCCACCGTCGGCTCCGGCGGGATCTCCACCCTGCCGTTCACGTTCACCTACACGGGTCAGTACTTCGACCTCGTGCACATCCTGGGCGCGGCTCGCAAGGCGGTCAGCGTGCACCACGGCAACCTCTCGATCGACGGCCGGCTCGTGACGATCGAGGGCCTGACGTTCCAGCGGACCGACCCCGACGCCTCGCTCATCACGGCGACCGTCGCCGGCACGGCCTACATCGCCTCAGCACCCACGCAACCAGCCGCGGCCACCGCGGGAACCACGACTCCGGGAGGGTCATGATGCTTCGCAGTCTCGCCGACGAAGTGGTCCGGCGCCGCCTGTGGCCCGTGCTGCTCGCGGCCGTCCTGGTGGCCATCGCGGCACCGCTGCTGTTCATGAAGTCCACCCCCGCGGGCGCGCCGTCGGCGTCCGAGGTCCCGGCGGCCGCGACCCCCGGCAAGCTCCCCACGCCGGCGGCCAAGCTCGTCACGACGAGCGACAAGGCGGTCGTCGCGCACCACGCCAAGAGCAAGCGCCACGACCCGTTCGCACCGCCCTCCGCCGCCGTCCAGGCCGCGCAGGCCGCGGCGACCCCGGCAGGCGCCACGACGGCCGCGACCAAGCCCGCAGCCAAGGCGAAGTCGAACACGAAGAAGGCGACGACCAAGAAGCAGAAGGCGGTCCCGGTCGTCATCACGAACTCCGACGGCTCGACGATCAAGGCCTCCAACCCGAGTACCACGACGCCGAATGCGACGAACAGCTCGTCTGCGATCACCGGCGCGACGAGCAAGAGCAAGGACTACGTCGACGTGCGCTTCGGTGCCCAGGCCGGCAGCAAGATCCACAGCCGCGTGCCGCGCCTGAAGACGTTCGCGGTCGATCACGCGATCGTGGCGGTCTTCATGAAGTGGTCGCCCAAGCGCGGCAAGGCCGTGTTCGCGATCGACCCGAAGACGATCGTCACCGGGCCGAACGACTGCCGCCGGGTGGCGGGCGTGTGCCGCTACATCGACATCCCCGTCGGCTCGTACGCACGGCTGACGTGGCTCGGCGCCGACGGCTCGTTCGTCAGCCGTCGCCTCGACGTCGTGAAGATCCACCACGGCTAGCGGAGACGACGCCGATGACCATCCGCCCCCACGCCGCGTCCCACGCCTCAGGCGAAGACGGCTTCACGATCATCGAGGTGATGGTCGCGATGGTCATCCTGGTCATCGGCGTGCTGGGCACGTTCACCCTCCTGGAGGGGAGCGTGTCCAGCACGAGCCAGACGTCGGCTCGCGACCAGGGCACGAACCTGGCGCGCGACCTCGTCGAGCGCAGCCGCGAGGCGCCGTACGCGAGCGTCACGATGGCGCTCGCGCCGGCCACGCTGCGGGGGATGCTGCCGGCGTCCGACAAGGTCGGCGCCCTGACGGGCTCGACGTTCACGGACACCCGCCGCGGCGTGACGTACACGGTGAAGGTCTTCGCGTGCTCGATCGACGACCCGAGCGACGGGGCCGGCGTCGGCGACGCGACCTTCTGCGACACGCCGACGACCCCGAAGGCCCCGGGCTCGACGCCGCCGGGTCCCGCGGCCTCCGTCAACGTGCTCGGCATCGGGGTCACGGCGGCGGGCAGCCTGCTGCAGACGGTCTGCAACGCCCTCGGCGTGAGCTCGATCCTCAGCACGCTCACCGCCGGGCTCAGCGCGATCGCACCGATCAGCGCGTGCCCCTCCGGCAGCAACTCGACCGTCGGCTACGACAGCCAGCCCGACGACCTGCGCCGCGTGCGCGTCGACGTGTCGTGGACGTCGCGCGGTCGCGCCAGCAGCGTCAGCCAGACCACCCTCCTCACGAACCCGAGCCAGACGTGATGCCAACCACCACCTCACTTCGACACGACGACGACGGCTTCACGCTCGTGGAGCTGCTCGTCGCGATGACGCTCTCGATCGTCGTGCTGCTCGCCACGCTCCAGAGCCTCGACGTGTTCTCCTCCAACGCCGCCCAGCAGTCGCGCGTCACCGACGCCGACCAGCAGCTGCGGCTGACGATGGACAACACGGTGCGCGACCTGCGCGGCGCCTCGACGATCCTGCGCGCGAGCGCCTCGGACCTCGTCTACACGGTCCCCGTGACCTCGACGTCCACCCGGATCCAGCGGCTGTGCGTCGCGTCGGGCTACCTGTACGGCTCGACGACGACGACCACCGGGACGCCGGTCGCCCCGACGGCGGCCTGCTCGAGCGGAGGGAAGATCGCCAGCCTGCCGTCGACGTCGAGCACCGCGTTCAGCTACGACGGCGCGACGTCGTCGGCGACGCCGGCGCTCGTGAAGAACGTCGGCCTGACGTTCGGCCTCGACGCCAGCGGCGGCGGCAAGAGCTCCGCGAGCACGCTGAGCGCGAGCGCGGCACGCCGCGCCGCGGGGACGCTGCCGATCACCGGCGGCGACGTCGGCGTCACGTGCAACGGCTCCGGCGCCCTGCTGAGCCTCGGCGCGAACCTGCCCGGCACCGGCGCCCTGACCGTGACCTACGCCAACTCCGGCGGCATCTCGCTCGGCACCCCCAGCGGCACGACGCTGCAGATCCCGAAGGGCATCACGACCGTCCTCGCCACCGTCACCGACTCGCTCGGCGTCACCAACACCGTCAAGAAGGACGTGGAATGCGACTGATCACGCGCCTACGTGAGGACCAACGCGGCTCGGCCCTGATCACCGCGATCCTCGCCACCGCCCTCATGCTCGCCCTCGGCACGGCGCTGCTGTCGATCGTCGACACCGAGGCGAGCCAGTCCGCCGGCGAGCGCACGCGCGATCGCGCGTTCAACCTCGCCGAGAGCGTGCTCAACAGCGAGGCGTTCGTGCTCGGGCGCAGCTGGCCGGCGAGCACGCCGACCCCCAACCCCGTCACGTGCTCGGTCAGCGGCGCCGGCTTCGGCGACACGCTCGGCTCGACGAGCCCGACGCCGACCGCCGCGACCGCGCGCCTGAAGGCGAACCTCGATGCGAGCTACACGGACGCCGCGTACTCCGGCGCCACGTGGCAGGTGAACATCTGCGACAACACGACCGGCTCGAACGTCTGGAGCAGCTCGCTGCTCGGCAACCCCAGCTGGGACTCCAACAACGACAACAAGGTCTGGGTCCACGCGCAGGCCACGGTCGGCGGCCTCACGCGCGTCGTCGTCGGGCTCGTGCAGACGCGGACGACGAACCCCCTGAGCTCGAAGTTCGGGCTCGTGTCCGGCGCGATGAGCGACGACCTCAGCGCGACGACCGCGGCGATCACGAACGCGTCGGTGCTGAGCGGCCTGAAGAACGGCCTGCTCAACACCTATCCGCCGGTCGCGGCGGACACCTCGCCTTTGGTCCCCGTAGGGACGTCCGGCGTCACCGGCGTGCGCTGCGGGCTGCTGTCGCAGGTCGGCCAGCTGAAGACCTGCGTCAGCGGCGCGCTGGGCGCGCTGAGCTCGCTGCCGGTCTTCGACACGCTGGTCACCAACGGCGCCTACGGGCAGTTCCCCACGC